>JAQBHL010000203.1:0-11381 GCA_032127745.1 Acidobacteriota bacterium | reverse complement strand
AAGCCGAGTAAGGAGGCAAACGATTCCGAAGTCCCGGGAACAAAGTGCCGACGCACGAGGCGCTCCCGACGCGGCAACCACATCAGCGCCCGGCCCCGCGGGCCACAACCACCAAGCTCTTTCTACCGCCCGGGCTCCTAGGGGCCATTTCACCTTATAGTTAAGCCTCAAGCCGGGCACCGGTTCGTTTCCCGACTCCCGTTGCTCCATGCCGCTGCCCGGAGCGCCAAGAAAGACCATGTCCGATCCCGAGCTCAAATCGTCATCCTCACCAGACGGGGCGACACGACTGCCCCCCAGGATCGGCCGTTACGACGTCATGGAGAGGCTGGGATCGGGCAGCACGGGCGCCGTGTTTCGCGCGACCGATCCGTTCATCGGGCGCACGCTGGCCATCAAGGTGTTTCGAGTGGATCTGCCGCCGGGGCCCCTGCGGGATCGGTTCCTGCAGCGCTTCTACCACGAGGCCCGAATCTCGGGCGGCCTCTCTCACCAGAACATCGTGGCCCTCTTCGACGTAGGCGAGATCGAGGGTGTCCCGTACCTGGTTTTCGAGCATGTGGAGGGTGCAACTCTCGACGTCGCCCTCGCCCGGGCTGGCCGGTTCGATGCCAACGAGACCATCAGGGTGCTCGAGCAGGCGGGGGCCGCCCTCGACTTCGCTCACTCCAAAGGTATCGTTCACCGCGATATCCGGCCCGCCAACATCATTCTGGCCACGGACAAGCGCATTCGGATCGCCGATTTCGGGATTGCCCGCATCGAAGGGTCGCAACTCACTCAGCACGGCGAGATTCTAGGCACCCCCGCATACATGTCGCCCGAGCAGATTCGCGGACGGGAGCTCACGGCCAGCAGCGATTTGTTTTCTCTCGCGGTGTGCGCCTACGAGATGCTGACGGGACAGAGGCCGTTCGCCGGGAAATCCCAGACCGAAATGCTCGAGGCGCTCGCTTTTTCGCCCCCGGCCGAACCCAAGGAATTGCACGCGCTGGGCATTCCGAGCCGTGACTTCATGTTCGTATTCGAGAGAGCCCTGGCGAAGGAGCCCGCCCATCGCTTCGTGGATGCCGCCGCTTTCGCGCGCGCGCTCAAGTCCTGCCTCGGTTTCGTGACCCCGGGCGAAGAGCCGGTTCCGGTGAGCCGGATTACCATCCCCGACTCAATGCCCACCCTGCGCAGGGCCACCTTCCCTCCCTTCGCCCCTCCTCTTCCCCCCGCCCCCCCCCGGGACATGGACACCGCGGCGACCGGAGCCATTGAAGGCGCGGACGACGGGTCGGCCGACGCCACCATGGTCTCGTCCGTGGAAGAGGCCGATGCCCTGGACCCTTCGGAGGCCACCCTGCTGTCGACGGCCGGGTTCGAGCAGGGCGAGACCACGAAGGAAGGGGTTTCCCCGTCGGACGTCACGATGGTGTCGCCCGATGATGACTTCGAACTGCCCACCACTCAGCGCCTGTCCAGGCAGGCGGTGGAGAGCCTGCTCTCCAAGTCTTCGCCGACCCAGACCGGGACCGCCGGATCGAGTCCGGTCGGGCCGATGCTGCACAAGACCCTTCCCGGGGCGGAGAAGCCTCCCGGCGAGCGCGCCCCAGGTCCACTTGAATCGCTGGTCCTGACCGGCGAAATCCCGGACCAGCCGCCGCCCCCGCCACCCTCCGAATCGTCGCAGGCCACCACCGCCGAGACTCTTCATGACCCCAGCCGGACGGGCCGCCCATCGGCCGGTGCGCCGAAACCCGCCGATAAGACGGTAATCATGTCGGAAACGGAGAGGCTGGTCGCGGCCAGGTTGCGCGATCGGTCCGCCGACCGGCTGCCTCCCACCGCAGCGCTCCCGCGGCCTGCTCCTGTTCCGCAGGCTCCCCCAAAGCCCACCTCCCGGCCGTCGGTGTCGGGACCGTCGCTCAGGCCGTTGGCGGTTTCGCCGCTCGCCCCGCCCCGGGCGCCGCTGGCGCCCAGGATCGTTCTCGGGGCCATGACCCTCCTCACCGGGGTGGCCCTGGTGCTGGGCGTGGTTTTCTGGGGTGGGGCCGGCCGTCCCGCCCGGCAGGTGCTGGAGAAATGGAACGATCTCCCGGTGTACCCGGAGGCGGACGTGGAAAAATCGCCGCTTCTGCTCTCCCAGGAGATGCCCAAGCCCAAGCTCGAACCCGGGCGACTGCTCTCGGTCACGGTCTCTTTTATCGTGACCCCAGAGGGAGTGGTCGACGATCCCAGGATCGTGGTGTCGGCGTCCAAAGCGATCGACGGCTTGATGGTCGAGGCGGTTCGGAAGTGGCGCTACGAGCCGGGCCAGAAGGAGGGGAAGACGGTTCCGGTGAGAGTGCTCCGCAAGTACACCTTTGGCCAGCGAGGCAGTTAGGCAATTGAACAGTCAAGGAAGGATCGCAGGTTGGCCAAACTGATCATCAATCCGCAGATGCCCTCGAGGAAGGAAATCGACCTTCCTCGGGCCGGTCTGTCCATCGGCCGGGATCCCACCAACGACGTGGTGATCGCGGATGCGCTGGTCTCGAGACGGCACGCCCGCATCGTCTTCGATGGCCTCGAATACCTCTTCCAGGATTGCGAGTCCTCGAATGGCTCGCTGCTGAACGGAGATCGGGTTTCCGAGCGCCGGCTCGCGGACGGCGACGTGCTGTGGCTTGGCGCGTCCCGGCTCCTGTTCAAGGAGCCCGAGACCGCGATCGAGGGCAATCTGGCCAAGGTGATTCAGCACCCCTCGTCCCAGAAGATGAGGTGTCCAGCCTGCGATCACGGCTTCCAGGCGGGCGACGTCTTCTGCCGCAACTGCGGGGCCACCCTGGAGGCCGAGCAGGCGGTGAGCCTGTGCGCCTCGTGCAACGCCCGAGTGGTGGGCCCGGCCCGTTTCTGCAATGCCTGCGGCGATTCGCTCGCCCCCCGGGCCGGGCGGAGTCTTGCCTATCAGAGGCGGCTGGATCGGGCCGACCGGGCCGAGACCACTGCTCTCGACCTCAATCTTTCCCCCGCCTCCGCCGAAAAGAGGCTGCTGGCCGCCTTCGTCGATCTGCTGGCCACCGCCTCGCTCTTCGCCCTGTTTTCTCTGCCCCCGCTCGGGATCTACTTGAACTTCGACCAGGGCAGTTCTCTCGCCGCCTACCTGATGATTCTTCCTCTGCTCTCGTTCCCCGTCTATTTCGTGGGCTTCTGGGCCGCCCGCGGCGCCACCCCGGGAAAGGAGTTGATGGGCCTCGTGATCCTTCCCAAGGACAGCGTGAGAGGGATCGGCCTTCGCCGAGCCCTCATCCGCTTTCTCGGCTTCTGTCTCTCCCTGGCCAGTCTCGGTCTCGGGTTCATGATGATCCTGGTCGACGGGGACACGTTCCACGATCGTCTGGCGGGAACACGCGTGGTCGAACGATCCCAGTGAGCGAGTTCAACGACCCTGAATTTCATGCTCCGCCGGTTGAAGTCGGGGCCGGCACGGCCGAAGAGGGCGCCGCTCCCGCGCGGTTGTCCTCTTCCCCTCCCCTTCTCTCCGCGGCCTGGGATCTCCTGCACGATGTGTCCATCACGGTTCTGTTCTGCTTCTTCATCGTCACCTTCGTGGCCCAGCCGGTGCGGGTGCAGGGCGCTTCGATGCAGCCTCGCATCGACGACAACGAGCGAATCCTGGTCAACAAGTTCATCTATCGCTTCCAGGGCGTGGAAAGGGAAGACGTGGTGGTCTTCTACTATCCGCGCGACCCTTCGGTGTCGTACATCAAGCGCGTGATCGGCCTGCCCGGGGACCGGGTCGAAATCCGAGCGGGCGCGGTGATGGTGAACGGAGTGACCATCGCCGAGCCCTATCTCCTGCCTCTGTACCGGGATCACTACGACATGCCCGAGACCACGGTGGAGCGCGGCCACTATTTCGTGATGGGCGACCACCGGTCCAGCAGCATGGACAGCCGTTCGTTCGGGTCGGTGCCCGAGAAGTACATCTATGGCAAGGCCGCGTTTTGTGTCTGGCCCATCGCGAAAACGGGCCCCGTTCGGTGAGCATGGTCGAGACGCAAAAAGGCCCCCCGGCGGGGGCACGGCCTCCGTGCGCGCTGGTCCTCGAGGATGGCGTCCGGTTCCTGGGACTTGGCTTCGGACGGCAAGCCGACGCTACGGGGGAAGTGGTGTTCAACACCGCTCTCGCCGGCTACCAGGAGATCGTCACCGATCCCTCGTACGCCGGTCAGATCGTGACCATGACCTATCCGCACATCGGCAACTACGGGGTCTGCGCCGCCGACATGGAGTCGTCGCGGGCGCAGGTCACGGGCTTCGTGGTCCGGGAGATCGCCGCCCTCGACTCGAACTATCGGTCCGAGGGCTCCTTGGAGGAGTGGCTCGACGCTCAGGGCGTGGTCGGCATCGCCGGCATCGATTCCCGGGCCCTGACCCGCCACCTCCGGAGCCAGGGGGTCAAGCGGGGAGTCATTTCCACCGCACTCACGGACATCGATGCCCTGGTGCGGCGCGCGCGGTCGTCGCGCGACATGAACGGTCTCGACCTCGCCCGGGAAGTCACCACCGAGGCCGCCTACGACTTCCAAACACCCACGAACCTCGTGGCCCCCCGCTTCAAGGTGGTGGCCTACGACTTCGGGATCAAGCGCAACATTCTGAGGCTCCTGACCGCGTCCGGCTGCGAGGTGCGGGTGGTGCCCGCGACCACCACGGCCGAGGAAACCCTGGCCCTCGAACCCGACGGCGTGTTCCTCTCGAATGGCCCCGGAGACCCGGGCGCCTGCACCTACGCCATCGAATCCGCGAAGGCCCTCATGGACTCGGGCACGCCCCTGTTCGGCATCTGCCTCGGCCACCAGATTCTGGGCCTGGCCTGCGGCGGGAAGACCTACAAGATGAAGTTTGGCCATCGCGGCGCCAATCATCCGGTGAAGGATCTTCAAACCGGGAAGGTGGAGATCACCTCGCAGAATCACGGCTTCGCCCTTGACCGGACCGTCTTCGAGAACAAGGTCTTCGCCCTCACCCACGTCAACCTGAACGACGACACCGTCGAGGGGTTCAAGCATCGCGAGCTGCCGGTGATCTCGGTCCAGTACCACCCGGAGTCGAGCCCTGGACCTCACGACTCCCGGCATCTGTTCGCGGGCTTCGTGGCCATGATGGAGAAGAAGAAGGGAAGGCCCGCAAGGTGAAGGACCCGACCATCAAGTCCGTCCTGGTCATCGGCTCCGGTCCCATCGTCATCGGCCAGGCCTGCGAGTTCGACTATTCGGGCACCCAGGCCATCAAGGTGCTGAAGCGCGAAGGCATTCGGGTCGTTCTGGTGAACTCGAACCCGGCCACCATCATGACCGACCCCGAGTACGCGGACGCCACCTACGTGGAGCCGCTGACCCCGGAGTTCGTCGAGAAGATCATCGAGAAGGAGCGGCCGGACGCCATTCTTCCCACCGTGGGCGGCCAGACCGCGCTCAATCTCGCCATCGCCCTGGTCCAGCGCGGCACCCTCGATCGGCTGGGGGTGCGCCTGATCGGGGCGTCGCGCCGGGCCGTGGAAGTGGGCGAGGACCGCCAGCTCTTCAAGGAGGCCATGGGACGTATCGGTCTCGAGGTTCCGCGCAGCACGGTGGTGAAGTCGCTTGTGGAGGCGCGCGCGGCGGTCCGGCAGACCGGCATTCCCGCCATCATCCGGCCCTCGTTCACCATGGGCGGATCGGGCGGGGGCATCGCGCGCACCGAAGCCGAGTTCGAGGACATCGTCACCCGCGGTCTCATGATGTCGCCTGTCCACGAGGTTCTGATCGAAGAGTCGATCCTCGGCTGGAAGGAATACGAACTGGAGGTCATGCGCGACAAGGCCGACAACTTCGTGGTCATCTGCTCGATCGAGAACTTCGATCCCATGGGCGTGCACACCGGCGACTCGATCACGGTGGCCCCCGCCCAGACTCTGTCCGACCCCGAATATCAGCGGATGCGGAACGCCGCCCGCGACATCATCCGTGAGGTGGGGGTCGAGACCGGGGGCTCGAACATCCAGTTCGCCACCGATCCTTCGACCGGCCGGCTCATCGTCATCGAGATGAATCCGCGGGTTTCGCGCTCGTCCGCCCTCGCCTCCAAGGCCACCGGTTTTCCCATCGCCAAGATCGCGGCCCTTCTGGCTATCGGCTACACCCTCGACGAGATCACCAACGACATCACCAAGGTGACGCCGGCGTCGTTCGAGCCCACCATCGACTATGTGGTGGTGAAGATTCCCCGTTTTGCCTTCGAGAAGTTTCCCGGCGCCTCTTCCACCCTGGGCACCCAGATGAAGTCGGTGGGCGAGGTGATGGCCATCGGCGGCACCTTCAAGGAGGCGCTGCAGAAGGGCCTCCGGGGCCTGGAGATCGGAGCCCAGGGGTTCTTCCTCAAGGGAGTGAGCGATTCCGGCCTCAAAGGCGAAGCCCTCGACGCGGAGATCGCGCGCCCTTCGCCCGACCGCCTGTTTCACCTCCGGGCCGCGTTCGACCAGGGTTGCAGCCTGGCCCACATCCACGAAATGACCGGGATCGATCCCTGGTTCCTGGACCAGCTCCTCCAGATCGTCGTCGCGGAGAAGGTCATCGTGGCCAACGGTCTCGGGGCGGAAGCGGCGGCGTGGCGCCAGGCCAAGGAGCTCGGTTTTTCAGATGCCCGCATCGGCGATCTTCTGGGGGTCAACGAAGCGCAGGTCCGGGCCACCCGAAAAGGCCTGAAGGTCACCCCCGTCTATAAGCGCGTCGATACCTGCGCGGCGGAGTTCGAGTCCCACACTCCCTATCTCTATTCGACCTATGGCGCCGAGTGCGAAGCGGCGCCTACGGGCCGGCGCAAGGTCATGATTCTGGGCAGCGGCCCGAATCGAATCGGTCAGGGCATCGAGTTCGACTACTGTTGCTGTCGAGCCAGCTTCGCCTTTCAGGAAGAGGGCTGCGAGACCCTGATGGTCAACTGCAACCCCGAGACGGTCTCGACCGATTACGACACCTCCGACCGCCTGTACTTCGAGCCCCTCACCTTCGAAGACGTGATGAACATCATCGAGATCGAGAAACCCGACGGGGTGGTGATCCAGTTCGGCGGACAGACGCCGCTCAAGCTGGCTCTCCCTCTGCTGCGCGCCGGAGTTCCCATCTGGGGCACCTCGCCCGACATGATCGATCTGGCCGAGGATCGGAAGAGGTTCTCGAAGCTTCTCGACGAGCTGGGGATCGACCAGCCGGAGAGCGGCACCGCCTCCTCGATCGCGGAGGCGCGCGAGGTGGCCCGCACCATCGGCTATCCGGTTCTGGTCCGCCCGTCCTATGTGCTCGGCGGGAGGGCGATGGCCATCGTCTACTCGGACGACGATCTCGAGACCTACGCGAACGAGGCGGTGAAGGCCTCTCCCGATCATCCCATCCTCATCGACCGTTTCCTCGAAGACGCCTTCGAAGTGGACGTGGACGCGCTGGGCGACGGCGAACGCGTCATCATCGGCGGGATCCTCGAGCACATCGAGGAGGCCGGTATTCACAGTGGCGACTCCGCCATGGTTCTGCCCACCTACCAGGTGAAGGCCGAGCACCTGGCCACCATCCGGAGCCACACCCGGCGCCTGGGGCTCGCCCTGGATGTGCGGGGTCTGATGAACGTGCAGTACGCGATCAAGGACGACAAGGTCTACGTTCTCGAGGTCAACCCACGCGCGTCCCGGACCACCCCGTTCGTCAGCAAGGCCACGGGCGTCCCCCTGGCCAAGATCGCGGCGAAGATCGCGGCGGGACGGACCCTGAAGGAGCTCGGAGTGGTGAGCGACCCGGAGGTGAAGCGCGTCTTCGTCAAGGAATCGGTTCTGCCCTTCGTGAAGTTCCCGGGCAGCGACATCCTGCTTGGGCCCGAGATGAAGTCGACCGGTGAAGTGATGGGCATCGCCCGCGGGGTGGGGGTCGCCTTCGCCAAGGCTCAGGCCGCGGCGGGCACCTCGATTCCCTCCCGGGGAGCGGTGTTCGTCTCGGTTCACGACAATGACAAGCCGGGAGTTCTGGAGATCGCCCGATCCCTGCGCGAGTTCGGGTTCGAGATTCTGGCCACCCGGGGGACGGCGCAGTTTCTGGCCAAAGGGAACGTGCCTTCGCAGACCGTGGCCAAGGTGGGGGAGGGCAAGCCCGATTGCGTCGATCTGATCCGCGGTGGAAAGATTCAGCTTGTGATCAACACCCCTCTCGGCCAGAAGTCCTTCGAGGATGAAGGCGCCATTCGCAAGCACGCGATCCAGCAGGGGATCCTCGCCTTCACCACCCTGACCGCGGCCGCCGCCACCGTGGACGCGATCCGGGCCATGCGCACGGATGAGTTCGAAGTGGAGTCGCTCCAGGAGATACTGGCCCTGTGAGCCTGAGGAGACCGCTGGTGCTGGCCCTTTCCGGCGGAGGCGCCCACGCCGCCGCTCATGCGGGGGTCATTGTCGAGCTCGAAGCCCAGGGCGTCCGGCCCACCGGATACGCCGGAGTTTCCGGGGGCGCTCTGGTGGCCGCCGCCTATCTGGGCGGAGCCAGCATGGAGGCCCTGGTCGACGAGGCCTCGCGCCTGCATCCATGGTTCTGGGTTCGCGGCTGGGGCGGGGGCCTTCTCTCCGGGACGAAGCTCGGCATTCTCATCGACGAGTTCCTGCCCAAGGAGAGATTCGAAGACCTCAGCGCGCCTCTCGCCGTCCTGGCCACCGAGGTGGATACGGGCCAGGCCGTGATCCTGAAGACCGGCAATGTGCGGGACGCGGTTCGCGCCTCCTGCAGTTTCCCCGGAGTGTTTCCGCCTTTCCTCCTCGATGGCCGGCGCCTTTACGATGGAGGCGTTTCCGACGTGGTTCCGGTGAGGCTGGCTCGTGAACTCGCCGGAGACGAGGGCGCGGTGGTCGCGGTGGATGTGAACGGCGGTACCCGCTGGCCGGCGGCCGAGTCCTTCGTGGCCATCGCCCTGCGCGCTGGCCTGACCCTCCTTCGCTCCCGGACGCGGGTCGAACTCTCGGGGGCCGACCTGGTGATCGCGCCCGCCATGGGAGACTCGGGCTGGATGCAGCCCCGCAAGATCCCGGGCTTCTACGAGGCGGGACGCGAGTCGGCCCGCATGGCCCTCCCCGAAATACTTCGTCTCATCGAGTCCTAACGTCCCGTGGTCAGGTTTGCTCGCCGTGCCGCGGTCGCCCTCTTGATCGCCCTCCCGATCCTCTTTCTCCTGCCCGCGGAGAAGGGAGGAGCCACCGGCCGGTGGATGACTCGCGACCGCCTCCAGCCAAAGACCATGAAGGTCGGTCGTTTCGACGTCCGGTATGTCCGCACGGGCGAGGGTCCGCCGCTCATCCTCATCCACGGCCTCGCCTCTTCGGCCTACACCTGGTCCGAGGTGATCGGACCGCTGTCGCTCCGCTTCGACGTGATGGCGCTCGACCTCCCGGGCTTCGGCGCCTCCTCGCAGCCCGACGACCTCTCGTTCGCCGACTACGGGCCGGCCATGGTCGGATTCATGGATGCGCTCGGAGTCGAAAAGGCGCATCTGGCCGGGAACAGCATGGGCGGGGCGGTGGCCCTTCAGATGGCGGCCCGCCTCTCCAGCCGGGTGGATCGGTTGGTGCTGCTGGATTCGGCGGGTTTCAGCCTGAGGGAAGGGGAGCGCCCGTTCCTGGTCCGGCTTCTCGGGTCCCAGACCATGGGCCTGGTCGCGGACCGGCTGCCCATGAAGCGTCTGTTCACCCGCTCGACTCTGAGCTATCTGCTTAAGGACCCCGCGAGACTGACCGAGGAGAGGATCGAGGAATACGTGGCTCCTTTCCTGCGCCCGGGCGCGATGGCCTCGGCCCGATCCCTCCTCCGGTCGCGGATCGACGAGGGCTTCGTGGCCGACCTGGGCCGGATACAGGCGAAGACCCTGGTCCTGTGGGGCCGGTTCGATCCCTGGTTGCCCGAGTCGCACGCCGACCGTTTCGTCGCGGAGATAAAGGGCGCGCGCAAGGTCGTGCTGGAGACCGGGCACATGCCCCAGGAGGAGCAGCCCGAGGAAGTGGCTCGTTTGATTGGCGACTTCCTGATCTCATGACCCCGAGGATTCTCTACCCTGCCCTCGTGGTTGCGGTCACCGTCTCAGGCTCCTCCTGCGCGAGAGAGGCCGGTGTCGATCTCACCGATTACGCCGCCCGGCTGGTCGATGCCAGCGTGGCGGGCGAGGGAAAGACGTTCGTGGCCGATACCCAGGGCCGGTCCTTTCCCATCGACGACGTGGGTCTTTCCGATCTTCCCGCTTCCCCTCCCTCGAAGATCGTTCTGAGGACGGACATACCGCGAGGGGGCGTGCTTCATATCGCCGCCGGGATTCCCGAGGACAAGCAGTCGAAGGGCGCGGTCGAGTTCGTCATTGGTGTGATGGACAAGGGGAGAAACCAGATCGTTCTCTCCGAGGTCATCGATCCGATCTCCCGACCCGAGCATCGCTCCTGGGTGAATCTGCGCGCCGATCTCGGGCGTTTCGCGGGTCGGGACCGCGAACTGGTGCTCGAAACCCGCGCTTTCGAGAATGACGGCGATCTGTTTCGCGCCCATTGGGGAGCGCCCGCCATTTCCGTCGACCCGAAATTTGCGGTGCGAAAGGATCCCCTGGTCATCCTGTATCTCGTGGACACCCTGCGCGCCGATCACACCACGCCCTACGGATACGAACGCAAGACCACCCCCGAGCTCTTTAAGTTCGCGACCGATGCCGTGCTCTTCGAGAACGCGATCGCTCATGCCTCATGGACCAAGCCGTCCGTGGCCTCGCTCATGACCTCCCGCCTTCCCTCCCGTCACCGCGCGGTGCAGCTGCGCGATCCGCTCGACTCCGGCCAGGTGACCCTGGCCGAGATGCTGGACGGGCGCGGTTTCGCCACCGGCGCCGTCATCGCGAACTCCGTGATCTACGCGACCGACTCGAATTTCCACCAGGGCTTCGACGTCTTCGCCGGGTTGCACGGCGGCGAGGGCCGGCGATCCAAGCTCGTGGACACGCGGCCGCTGGTCGACAAGGCCCTCGAGTTCCTCGACTCCCGCCGCGGCCTCCCCACCTTCCTGTATGTCCACACCATGGACCCGCACGTTCCCTACGCGCCGCCCCCTCCCTTCGACACCCTGTTCGATCCGAAGCCGATCGAGGGTCACCCCGGGGTCGATCCTCGCACCGATTTCAAGGAACCGCTCGATCGAGAGCGTCTGATCGCCCAATACGATGGAGACATCGCCTATGGGGATCAGCAGTTCGGACGCTTCATCGACGAACTCAAGAAGCGCGGGGTCTACGACGACGCGCTGATCTTCTTCACCGCCGACCACGGCGAAGAGTTTCAGGATCACGGCGGCTGGCTCCATGGCCGGTCGGTG
>JAQBHL010000202.1:0-10004 GCA_032127745.1 Acidobacteriota bacterium | reverse complement strand
CGCAAGGCGCCGAGGAGGCCGCATATCCAGCATATGCACCGACGAGCAACGCGGCGATCCGGGATGCATCGGCGCTCCCATGTGACGCGTACTTGTGAGGCAGGACACTAGCAGCCTGGGGTTTTTCCAGGATTCGCATTTCCGGGAGGTTCCAGCCCGCGACCCTCCTGCCGCCGATCTGTGGCTCGGGAGGCTCCGGACGGTTTAGGCTCTGCGCATGGACCGGATTCTGAGCGTGGTCGGGGCGAGACCGCAGTTCGTCAAGGCGGCGCCGCTGTTGGCCGCGTTCCGCAAGCGCTTCGACCACACCCTTCTCCACACCGGGCAGCATTTCGACGACGCCATGTCCGGCGCCTTCTTTCGCGAGCTGGATATCCCGAAACCGCAGATCCACCTGGGCATCGCGGGAGGGACTCACGGCGCCATGACCGGGGCCATGCTCGCCGCCATCGAGCGCGCCCTCCAGCGCGTGAAGCCAAAGATGGTGGTGGTTCTCGGCGACACCAACTCGACCCTCGCCGGGGCCCTCGCCGCGGCCAAGCTCCACATTCCCGTGGCCCACGTCGAGGCCGGACTTCGCAGTTTCGACCTGAAGATGCCCGAGGAAGTGAATCGCCGACTCACCGATCACCTTTCCTCGCTGCTCTTCTGCCCCACGAAGGCGGCCGCGGCCAATCTCTCTCGCGAGGGCATTCGAAAGGGAGTCTTCGTGGTGGGCGACGTGATGACCGATGTCCTGAAACGGATGCGGAAGCCGGCCCGAAAGGCCCTTCGCCTCATGGGTCTGCCCCGCGATTTCTACTTCGCGACCGTTCACCGCCAGGAAAACACCGACGATCGAGATCGCCTCACGGGGATTCTCGAGGCGTTCGGAAGATTGCCCTATCCGGTCCTCCTCCCGCTTCATCCGCGAACCCGAGGCCGCCTCAAGGCGTTCCGGCTGAAAGTCCCGCCGAACGTCCGAACCATGGATCCCGTGAGCTATACACAGTCTCTGGGTCTGAGCCTGGGGGCTCGTGCGGTCCTCACCGACTCGGGCGGTCTGCAGAAAGAGGCGTTCCTGCTCGGCAAACCGTGTCTGACCCTGCGGGATACGACGGAGTGGACCGAGACCCTGAAGGGCGGAGCCAACCGGCTGGTGGGAGCACGGACCGCGAAGATCATCCGGGCCGTGCGGGCCATAGAGAAGCGCCCGCCGGTCGTGAGGCCCGGCTTGATCTACGGAGACGGCCGGACCGCGGCGCGGATCGCCGGTCTGATCAAGGCCCACCTCGATCGCTGATGTCCGGCCCAGCGGGGCCGGCGGTGCGACTCTCCGCGCGGACTATAGTTGCCGGACTCATTCTCAGCGGGAAACTTCAATGACCAGGTTGCACCTCAAAACCGCACTCTTTCTGAGTTTCGCCCTCACGCTTTCGCCCCGCTTCTCCGGGGCACAGGCGGACCGTGGACCGGAGCCTCTGGCTCTGATCCACGCGAATGTCCTGGACGTCCGAGCCGGGCGCGTGGTGGCCGACCCGACCGTGGTTCTGCGGGGAGGGAAGATCGAAAGCGTCTCCGCAGGACCTGTGGCCGAAGGGCTCAGGACCCTCGATCTCAGCGGCCGGACTCTTCGGAAGGGCGTTCTCATCGTCACCGGCGGCGACACCAGCTACGGGCCCAACAGCATCACCCGGGTCTCCCACGAGATTCAGAACCTCGTCAAGCTCGGCCTGACCCCCATCGACGCCCTTCGTGCCGCCACCGTGAATGCGGCGGTTCTCTTGAGAATGGGAAAAAGCGTCGGCGCAGTGGAGCCGGGATTCGAGGCCGACCTGGTCGCGGTGGCGGAGAATCCGCTCGAGGATGTGGGCACCCTGCAGGATCCGCTTCTGGTGGTCAGCAACGGCCGCACCGTGATCGACCGGCTGCACTTCGGGAAGAAGTGACGGGGAGGTCCGAAACGTCCTCGCTGTTCGAGGATCCGGAGAACGGCGCGGGCCGGTCCCCGCCGGGTTCGGCTGGCGCGAAGCGATTCGAACCGCGCCAGGACGCGCCGCTCGCGGAACGGATGAGGCCCGAGTCCATCGCCGAGATCCTCGGTCAGGAGTCGCTGCTCGGGCCCGGCGAACCGCTCCACGACGCATTGCAGGGCGGTGATCTCTTCTCCATGATCCTGTGGGGACCGCCCGGGTCGGGAAAGACGACCCTTGCCAACGCCATCCGGCACCAGACAAAGGCCAAGGCTCACTTCGAGGCGCTCTCCGCCGTGCTGACCGGGGTCAAGGAGCTGCGCGAGATTCTGGCCGGCGCCGCCCATCGCCGCCTCTCCCTCGGGCGAAGGACCATTCTCTTCATCGACGAGATCCATCGCTACAACAAGTCGCAGCAGGACGCGCTGCTTCCTGCGGTCGAGTCGGGCGACGTCATCCTCATCGGCGCCACCACCGAGAATCCATCCTTCGAAGTGGTGGGCGCCCTGCTGTCGCGCTGCCGGGTTTTCGTGGTCAAACCCCTCAGCGGCGAGGCGGTGATCGATCTCATGCGCCGCGCCCTCGTGGACAAGGAACGGGGCCTGGGCGGGCTGGGGGTGGAGAGCGATGACAATGCCCTGATGTTCCTGGCCGAGGTGACCGACGGCGATGCGCGCCGCGCCCTGGGCGCTCTGGAGATCGCCGCTTCCCTGGCGCGGAAAACCGGCCGCATCGACCTCGCCTTTGCCCAGAAGGCCCTGTCGCGCAAGGCTCTTCTCTACGACAAGAGCGGCGAGGAGCACTTCAATCTCATCAGCGCGCTGCACAAGTCGATCCGCAACTCCGACCCGGACGCGTCGCTCTACTGGCTGGCTCGCATGATCGAGGGCGGGGAGGATCCGCTCTACATCGCGCGCCGGCTGGCGCGTTTCGCCTCCGAGGATGTGGGCCTCGCCGACCCCCACGCCCTCACTCTGGCCATGGCCGCGCAGCAGGCGGTTCACTTCATCGGACTTCCCGAGGGCGCTCTCGCCCTGGCTGAGCTGGTCGTCTACCTCGCGGCCGCGCCCCGCAGCAACGCGGTCTACACCGCCTGGAATGAAGCACGGAAGGACGCCCTGGAGACGCGAGCCGACCCTCCGCCCCAGGCCATCCGCAACGCGCCCACGAAACTGATGAAGTCGCTCGGCTATGGCGAGGGCTACAAGTACGCGCACGACGAGCCCGAGGGCGTGGCCAGGATGGAGTGCCTGCCCGACCGGCTGAAGGGCCGCACCTACTTCAAGCCCACCACGAGGGGCCGCGAAAAGGACATCGGCGAGAGGCTGGCCGCGTCGAAGGCTCTTCGCAAGGGCCGCGCGGGGGAATAACCGTCCCCCGAGGGCTGGAAACTCGGATTTGACTCTGCACCCGGATAGGCGAAAATCGGGCGAATATGTCATCTTTCCCGCTTCGCAAAAAAGCCCTTGAGGACCTCCTCGCCGAGAAGAAACTTCTGGGCCCTCGGGCCGCTTTTGAGTCCATCCTCGAACCCGAAGGAAGGGTGACCGGGTTCGCCCATTGGAACGTCATCCTCGGCCAGGGCTTTCGAAAGGGAAGTGTCGGCGAGATCGTGGGAGGCGCTTCTTCGGGGCGGACGGCTCTGGCCCTGGCCCTGGCCGCGCAGGTTTCCCGCGAGGATCTGGTGGCCTGGATCGATCCTCTCGATCGCTTCTCGCCCCAGGCCGCGTTTCAGGCCGGCGTTGAGTTTCGGAACCTCGTCTGGCTTCGAGGCCGGCCAGAGAAGGAACGCCCTCTGGCCGATGCCATCGGGGCGGCGCATGCTCTGGCCGCCGCATCGCTTTTCGACATCGTGGTTCTGGATTTCGCCGACCTTCCGGAACGCCTTCTGAAAGCGCTTCCCACCGCCTGGAACGTCCGGCTGTTGCGCGCCTTCGAGTCCACACAGACCGCCTGCATCGTGCTCACCCGCTCTCATTGGGGCGCCAGTCCGCGCGGTCTTTCCATTCGACTGCGCGCCCATAAACGGTGGTTCGTGCAGACCGGCCATGGACGCCTCCTGAAGCGCATCACCCTGGATGCCACCCAGAACTGGCCTTTCCTCAAGACCTTGGCCATTGATCTCGACGTTCACCCGCGATGAGCCTCGAAGCGTCCCGGCTCTTCGGTTGCGTGGTCGCGCCGGCGGAGCCGTCCTCATCGCTGCTGATAAAGCTCTCGCAGGACTTCACCCCGCGGTATGAAGTGGAAAAGGGCTCCCTCGCTCTTCTCGATCTCTCGGGCCTTTCTCACCTTTTTCAGAATCCGCACGACCTCGGGGCTTCGATCCGGGCTTCGGCTCTTAGCTACGGCATCGAATCGCCGCGGATCGCTCTGGCCACCCGCCTTCAGGCCGCGCGCCGCCTCGCTTTGTTCCGTCCCGGCCTTTCCATCGCCCTCGACGAGAAGACCGAGATGGAGCTTCTCGGAGCTCTGCCCATCGAAAGTCTCGATCTCGACGATCGCACCCTCGCTCGCCTGCAGAACTGGGGACTTCGCCATTCGAGCGACCTCGCCCGGCTTCCCGCCCGTGACCTCAGGTCGCGGGGCGGGGTCTCGCTGGTCCGCGCCCACGAATCGTCGTCGGGCCGCGATGAACGCCTGCTCGTCCCCGTGCAGGAAAAACCGGATGATGGCCTTGGCCTCGATCCCGGCTTTGGGGTCGAGGATCTTTCCCAGCTCGCTTTTTTGATGTTCCGGCTTCTCGATCCTCTGTGCGCGAAGCTCAAGTTGACGGGTCGGTCGGCCACCGCTTTCGAGATGACGCTTTCCCTCGAGAGCGGCGCCGCCGATGTCCGCCTGATCCGTTCGCCATCGCCGTCCGCCGACGACAGGGCCTGGCGCACCCTGGTTCGCCTGAACCTTGAAGGGCGTCCTCCGGCCGCACCCGTGCTTTCCCTTTCCCTTCGGGCGGAGACCACGAGCGCCCGGGCGGTTCAGTTCTCGTTCACCGGCGCCGGACGAAGCAGTCCCGAAAAGGTGGCGAGCGCTCTCGTCCGGCTTCAACGCTTTTTCCCGGAAGATCGAATCGGCTCACCGCAACTCACGGACACCCACGCGCCCGATCGGTTCGCGCTGCGCCCTTTCGATCCCTTGGCCGGATCGGCGGTGAAGGCGAAGAAGAAGAGTCCGAAGCCGAACGACACCGCCCGCCCGATCGCCCGCCCGCCCGCGTCGGCCCTGCGCACGATCCGTCCGCCCGCCCATGCCCGCGTTCGGGTCGACCTGAACGGCGCGCCCGTCTCGCTTCAGGTTTCGGACCATGACCGCTTCCTGAATGTCCGCGGCCGCGTGCACAGAAGCGCCGGCCCCTATTTCCTGTCCACGCAATGGTGGAACGAAGAAGCCTTCGCCCGCGAAGAATGGGACGTGGAGATCGCCGGCGAAGGTGCCATGGCCGCGTATCTGATTTTCCGGGACCCCCGAAACGACACCTGGTATCTGGCCGCGGAAATCGATTGACCAAGAAGCCAGGCGCGGGCCGAATTCCCGAATGGTTCCGCGCTGCCGACCCACTCCAGAGCCAAGTCCCTTGCCCTCGTTCGCCACTCCGGCCGGAGCGAACGGGGGTTTTCTGGATGGCCCCGCTCCGCGGACCCATCCTGGGCGAAGTCGCTTCGCTCGTTTGTGGGGGCTGAGCGGGCGAACCGACCTATTGCGGCCCCCCACACAAAAACGTGCTATGTTTCTCGACCTTGGAGGTTGCGATGCTCCTATCGCTTGGGAGCCGACCCTTTTTGGAGTGTGTCCAATGAGGAGAGGCTCAAGGCGACGACATCGACGCAACAGGCAAGAATGGTCCCCCCAGGGGAACCCGCAAGGGAATCCAGGGGCACAGGGAAACCAGCCGCAAGGTTCCCGGGGACCAGTCAGGGACCCACGACAGGTTCAGGTTCCGACCGAAGGCGAAACGTTTCCATTCGTTGGGATCGCCGAGGTCACGGAAAATGTCGGCGGGTTTGTACGGCAGGCGAATCAGAACTACCTGCCTTCGCGTGAAGACGTAGTCATTCCCCCATCGGTTATGCGGGAGTGAGCGTTGCGCGACGGCACGCAGATTGAGGGTCTTTGTCGTGAAGCCTCGGGCGTCAAGGTCGTCGTAGAAATTCAAAAGGCCAGCGGTCTTGAAATGGCGGAGTACCGTCTTCTGCCCCATTTCGCGGATCTCACGTCTATAAGTCCGGAAAAAGCCTTTCGCCTGGCCGATGAGCCGGGCGCGGAGCTGACTTTGCGCGTCTTGGACTTGGTGGCCCCCATCGGCAAGGGCCAGCGTGGCCTGATTGTGTCTCCTCCGAAGGCCGGCAAGACGACAATCCTCGAGCACATCGGCCTCGCCATCGTGAAGCACCATCCCGAAGCGCACCTGATGCTGATGCTCGTGGACGAGCGGCCCGAGGAAGTCACGCACTTCAAGAGGGTTCTGAGCATGGCCGAGATTCTGGCCTCGACTTCGGACTCCGCTTCCGATGCGCATATCCGTCTGGCGCGTTTGTGTCTGGAACGGGCGAAGCGCATGGTCGAAGCGAAGAAGGACGTGGTCATCCTCCTCGACTCGCTCACCCGCCTCGGCCGCGCCAGCAATCGCGAGACCGGCCCCGGCGGACGCACCATGTCGGGCGGCGTCGTTTCCCGCGCCCGGCAGTTCCCGCGTCAATTCTTCGGCGCGGCCCGCCCCTGCGAGGGCAACGGGTCGCTCACCATCATCGCCACCGCCCTTATCGAAACCGGGTCGCGCATGGACGAAGTCATCTTCCAGGAGTTCAAGGGAACCGGGAACATGGAGATCATCCTCGATCGTCAGATCGCCGAACGCCGCATCTTCCCGGCCGTCGATGTCCTGAAGTCCGGCACCCGCCGCGAAGAACTGCTGATGACCGCCGACGAGTTACGGCAGCGGCGCACCCTCCGCCGGGCTCTCGCGGAAATGAGTTCCACCGAGGCCGCCCAGTTCCTGACCGACCGGCTGTCGAAGACGCAGACCAACCGCGGCTTCCTGGAAACCCTGGTGCCGCCGCCCACCACCGCACGCCGCCTGCTGCGGTAGGGTCCCCCTGGCGGACGAGCGGCGAGCGGGCCCGGCACGGATGAAATAATCCCAGCCATGAGACTTCTCAGCCTGGCCTTCTTGTTGATGGGCGCCCCTGAGACGCCCGTCGCCCCCTCGTCCAACCTGCATGTCGTGGTCATCACCATCGACGGGCTCCGCTTTCAGGAGATGTTCGGCGGCGCCGACCAGGCCTACTTCAAACGAGACGCGAACGGCGTCATCGACCAGGTCTTCAGGAAGTACACCGGGGATACCCCGGAAAGCCGCCGCGCGACCCTCATGCCGTTCATGTGGAATGTCATCGCGAAGCAGGGACAGGTATTCGGGGATCCCTCTCAGAAGAGCCGGGCGCACGTCACGAACGGTCTGTGGTTCTCCTACCCGGGATACAACGAGATGCTCTCGGGCGCGCCTGACCCGCGGGTGGACAGCAACCAGAAGGTGCCGAACCCGAACCTGACCGTGCTCGAATGGCTGAACGGCCGGCCCGGCTTCGCCTCAAAGGTGGCCGCGTTCGGGTCCTGGGACGTCCTGCCCTACATTCTCAACACCGCTCGTTCGCACCTGGAGGTGGGCTCCGGCTTCGTTCCCGTGCCCGCTCCCGCCACGCCGCGGGAACGGGAGATCAACGAGTTCGCCGCCGACCTGCCGCCTTACTGGGCCTACGGCACCTTCGACGCGCCGATCGTCTACGCGGCCATCGAGGCCTTGAAATCGCGGAACCCACGCGTCCTCTATGTGATGCTTGGCGAAGGCGACGAGTGGGCGCATGAAGGCCGTTACGACCTGTACCTGGACGCCACCACCCGCGCCGATCGTTTCATCGAAAGGATCTGGGCCACCGTGCAGTCACTGCCTTCATACCGCGACCGCACCACCTTGCTGGTGACCACCGACCACGGTCGCGGCGGCACGGTCAAGGACTGGACGGATCACGGCCGAGAGGTGCCGGCCGCTGAGGACACCTGGATCGCCGCCCTCGGCCCCGCCGTTCCCGGGCTTGGCCTGCGGAAGAACCTCATCGTCACCACCTCGCAGTTTGCGGCCACCATCGCGGCGGTGGTGGGGCAGGATTTCCATGCCGCCCGGCCGCAGACTGCTCCGCCCCTTCCGTTACGGTAGGCGAGGAGGCAGGTTCCGCCCGCCCGCCCCAACCGTGGCCTCAACGGTGAGAGACTTGGCGGGTTTCGGAATCGACTCGGAGGTTTGACGCATGGAGAGCGAGACGCACGGTTGGCACTCGGACCGGATCGGCACCGAGGTTCGGGTTCGGGTTTACGGCCACTATGGCCAGCCCGTTCTGGTCTTTCCGACCAGCGGCGGCGACGAGCGGGAATACGAGGGCCAGGGGATGATCGATGCCCTCGGGCATCACATCCAGGCCGGCCGGGTGAAGCTGTTCTGCATCAACTCGGTCAACAACGAGTCCTGGTACAACCAGAGCATCCACCCCGCGGATCGGGTGAGGTTCCAGGTGGCCTGGGATGCGACGGTCTCGAATGAGATCCTCCCCTTCATCGAGAACCACTGTCAGACCCCGGGCATCGCCATCACCACCACGGGCTCTTCGTTCGGCGCCTACCACGCGGCCAACACCCTCTTCAAGCATCCCACCCGCGTGCGTCGTTGCCTGGCTCTTTCCGGCGTCTACGATCTAAGACGGTTCGTGGACGGCTACTACGACGACAACTTCTACTTCAACAACCCCGTCGACTACATGGCGAACCTGGCGGATCAGAATGTGATCCGTTATCTCCATCAGTGCGACATCCGGCTGGCCACCGGGAACGGGCCCTGGGAGGACAGCGGACCGTCGAGACGGATGTCGGACATCCTGACCGCTCGGGGCATTCCCCATCATCTGGACGACTGGCGCGACGATGGCGGTCACGAATGGCCGTACTGGAAGCATCAGATGGACGTCTATATCTCAAGGTTGTTCTAACCCTGGATCCGGCCACCTGAATTTCGTCGATCGGGCCGAAGCTCGCCGGTTTTCCCTAGGTGTCGCGCAGGGCCCTGGTGATCGGCATCCGCGCCGCCCGCAGGGCCGGGAGCAGTCCGCCGATGAGACCCATCGCTCCCGCGAAGACCATGCCCGTGATCAGGATCGCGGGGGTCAACTGGAACGAGAAAGCCACTTCACTGAAGCTCTGGGTCTGCGCGGTGCCGGTGGAGAAGCCGTTCATAGGCATGGCCAGCAGACAGCCGATGGCTCCGGCCAGCAACGCCAGCACCAGCGACTCCATCACGAACGAGGACAGAATCGAGAACCGGGAGAACCCCAGGGCGCGCAGGGTGCCGATCTCTCGGGTTCTCGAGGCCACGATCGCGTACATCGTGTTCATGGCCCCGAACACCGCGCCCACCCCCATCACCAGAGCGACAAAGGCCGCCAGTCCTTTGAGGATGGCGGCGAGGGGGCCCGCCTGATCGGAGTAGTACTTGGTTTCCGGCACCGCTTGAAGCTGCATTTGCGGCTGGGCGCGGATCCACTTGTCGAGGGCGGGAATCTGTGAAGCGTCCTTCATCCGCACGGTCAACGAGTTGGAGCCCGCCCCGCGATTGAACATGGCCCCCAGCACTTCGAAATCGCCCCAGATCTCGCTCTCGAAGGCGCCGCCTTTGGACTCGAAGATCCCGACCACGTTGAAACTCTTGTTCATGTACTTCAGGCGCTGGCCAAGGGCCACCCCCTGGACGCGGCCCAGGATCTTCCGGCCCACGATCACCTCGTCGAGACCGGTGGTGAAATTCCGTCCCTCCACGATCTCGATACCCCCGCGTACCTCGAAGGCCTGGGGTGGCACCGCGCGCAGGGTCACGTTGGTGGCGCCGCTGTTGTCGATCTTGGGCAGGCTCATCACCACCACCCAGTCCCACGAGGCCAGGGGCGATCCGTCGGGACGCCGGGCGATCCGCTCGTCCGAGAGGATGATGTTTCGATTGTCGATCCCGATGCCCGA
>JAQBHL010000201.1:0-11113 GCA_032127745.1 Acidobacteriota bacterium | reverse complement strand
ATCACCCACGCCCTTGAAAAGGAGCTCAAGAAGCTCGAAGGGGCGGACTCCGAGGAAGAGATCAAGAAGCGGCTGCGCGGGCTCGGGTACATCTCCTAGCCCATCCCGCCGACTCACGCCATGGCCACCATCAACTCCCTGATCAGCACGCTGTTCGACGCTCTCCTGAGCCCGTTCCGCGGCCTGAACCCGCTGGTGGGTCTGACCCTGGTGTCGCTGGTGGTGGCGATGAGCATGCTGGTGGTCTTCAAACACACCTCGAATCAGAAAGCCCTCGACCAGATCAAGCGCAAGATTCACGCCAGCCTGTTCGAGATCCGCCTGTTCAACGACGATCTCGGCGCGATCATGCGGGCGCAGGTCGAGATCGCCCGCCACAACCTCACCTACATCAGGCTGTCCCTGTGGCCGCTGGTCTTCATGATGGTGCCGCTCGTACTCGTGATCGCTCAGCTCCAGTTCCACTACGCCTACCGGGGTCTCCGCCCCGGCGAACCCGTGCTCCTCACCGTGCGCCTGAAAGGCGCGGGGCCGGCGCCCATCGACTACCCCAAGCCGACCGCGTCGGTGGACCCGGGGGCGGGGGTGAGGGTCGAGACCCCGAGCGTATGGGTGCCTTCAGAGCGCGAACTTGTCTGGCGCATTTCCGGTGAGGAGGAGGGCGATCACCAGATCACCATCCACGTGGACGGTGCTTCCGAGTCGAAGACCGTCCGCGTGCGGGACGACGTGGTCCGGCGCTCACCTCTGCGGGTGGGCTCGAACCTGCTCGATCAGATCATCTATCCCGCCGAGCCGCCGCTCGGCTCGACCAGCTCGATTGCATCCATCGAACTCACCTACCCCGACCGGGATATCGACGTGATGGGCGTGGGCATGCACTGGATGATCGTGTTCTTCGGGCTCTCCATGATCTTCGCCTTCGCCCTGCGCCGGCCCTTCGGAGTGACGATCTAGATCGCCTGGATCCGCGCGACCAGGGCGTCGCGCTCGAGGGGAGTCAGGGCCTGATCCGTTCCGGGATAGACGATGTTCTCCTCCTTGAGGTTGTGATTGCCGAGAACCGAGTGGAGCGCGTGACGAATCGAGTCCACGCCGGAGGCGCTATCCCCGATCACTCCTTCGATCCGGCCGAGGCATTCCAGGATCTCCCGATGCTCGTCTCGCATCACCGCGGTCGGGCCCATGGCGGATGAGAAACCGGCGCTCGCCTCGAACTCCGGAAAGAGCAGCTCTTCCTCGAAACGAATGTGACGCCTGAGGCCGAGGGCGAACACGGAGTAGAGCGCGGTTGCTTCGGCCAAATCTCCCTGGTCGCGGGCTCCAAATGCCCGCGCTTCGAGGGCGTCGAGCCGGTCGTGATCCCAGGACAGGGCGTCATTCACGGTCCGGAGAGAGCCTCTCTCCCCCTTTCGCCGGTACACCTCAACCTGCCAGATCTTCGGACCTTCCTGCGTGGGCGTCCACTCGAACTCGCCCTTTCGCTCGGCCTGGAACCGGTCCAGGACCGCGCCAAGCGGCGACGACGCGATAAGAGTGACGTGCTCGCCCGAAACTCTGGCGTCGAAGGCCTCCAGGGCGCGGCTTTCAAGGTCTGGAAGGGCCAGCCCGGGTCCCACCTGATGCGGGGTCTGCAACGATGTCTGATTCAAGGATTCCTCCGGTTGAAAAGGAGCGCCGCGAGAAACGTCTCACGACCCTTCGCCCATGATTCTGGCGGGTCGCGATCAGGAAGGACATGACGGCGGTCATGGGAGGACCCCGAAAGGCTTCCCATACCGGGGCCCCTTGCGGATGATGTAAATGGACCCTTACAGGAACATCAGCCCGAAGGCGCAGGGAAGATAGAGCAGCGACACGCCGAAAAGCGACGCCGCGGTCTTACGGTCGCGCTGGAGCGCGAAACGGGCCGCGAATCCCACGAAGATCAGGGACAGGCCGATGCCGAGAAAAGCGCCGAGGAGAGACCCCTCTCCCCCCAGAAGGGGTGCGGCGCTGATGGGAACCAGACAGATCGCGTAGAGAACCGCCTGCCGCCCCACCATGCCTCCCTCCTCGTCTTCCACCGAAAGCATCTGAAGCCCGCCGCGCGCATAGTCCTCCCGGTACATCCAGGCCAGGGCCAGGAAATGCGGAACCTGCCACGCGAACATGAGGAGGAAGGGAACGAGGGCAGCCATGGAGACAGGCGCGCCGGTGGCCGTCCACCCGATCAGAGGAGGCAGGGCGCCGGGGATGGCGCCGACCACGGTGTTGAGAGAAGTCCTGGCCTTGAGCGGGGTGTAGACGAGGATGTAGAGCACCCAGCTCAAAGCGGCGATCCCGGCCGGGAGCAGACCGGTGAAGAGCAGCACGAAGAGTCCGGCGGCGCTGATGACCAGGCCCAGGGCCAGGGCCGACGAAGGGCGGAGGGCGTTCACGGGCAGGGGGCGGAGGCAGGTTCGATTCATCAGAGCATCGGTTCGGCGCTCCAGATACATGTTTACCGTGGACGCGCCGGCGGTGATCAGGAAGACCCCGGCCACCACGAAGGCGAAGGGAAGGCCCCAGTGCGGATCGGGCGCCAGTCCGTAGCCGGCCGCCGCGGTGAGGGTCACCAGGCCCGTGATCCGTACTTTGATCAGGGTCAGAAAGTCCCGGGGAGAGATGAGGAACGTCATGGTCAGGCCGCGCGACGATCAGCTTACGTTTGCCGCTCCTTTGAGAGTTCGGGCGCGACCAGCGCGAACTCGCGCTCCAGGGCAAGCAGAGCCTGCTCGCTGTCTTCCCGGCCCTTGAGCCGAAGGACGCTCTCCATGGTTCGGGCCGCCTTGACCACGCCCACCGCACCCAGATTCCCCGCGGAGGACACCAGAGAGTGAGCGAACCGATGCGCCTTTGTGTAGTCCTGTTCGGACAGGGCCTTGGAGATCCGCATGAGCTTGTCCGGAACCTCCCGCAAGAAAGCGTCCACCAGTTCCGTGACCAGGTCGGACCCCGAAGCCCCCGGGGGCAGACCGATGCTCCGAAGGCGGCTGAGGGTCCGCCCATCGATGATGGCGGGCGACGCTGAGGGAGAGGCTTCCGGGTCGGAGGGTGCGGGTCGTTCCCGTCTTTGAGCCTCCGACCTGAGGGTTGAACCGCTCCGGTTCGCGGGCGCGGCCTGGCCGCGGATTGCCGCCTTGGCTCGCTCGATGGCCACGTTGAGGGCGTCGCGCTGGAGTGGTTTCGCCAGGTAGTCGTCCATGCCCGCGCTGAGGCAACGCTCGCGGTCTCCGGCCATGGCGCTGGCGGTCAGGGCGACCAGCCATGGTCGCGGGAAGCCGCCCCCAGCCCGGATCTGGCCAGCGGTCTCCAGACCGTCCATCTCGGGCATGTGAAGATCGAGGAAGATGATGTCGTAGTTTCGAGCGGCCCTGGCTTCGAGCACCTCCCGGCCGTTGGAGACCACATCCACGACCCCGAAGCCAAGGCTCTGAAGGGTCAGGCGCGCGACCTTCTGATTCACGAGGTTGTCCTCCGCCACCAGCACAGAAAGAGCCGAGCGTGACGCCAGTTCGGAGGAACGGCGCGTGGCCTCGACCCCGATCCGCGGCCGGCCCCCGAAGAGCGCTCTCTCCACCGCCTGATAGAGGCCAGCCGCCTTGATCGGAGTCATGGCCGCGGCCATGGAAATACCCTGCGTGGCCACGACGTTTCGCGAGGCAATGGGCCGGAGGGAGATGACCGGCACCCGCTTCTCCACACAGCGCTCCTTCAGGGCGTTGAGCGCTGTTTCTGAAACCGCGGCCGACCGGGCGTCGAGATTCCGGCTGTGGTCGATGATGGCGAGGTCGAGAATCTCCCCTCGCCGAAGGCGATGGCTCGCGTCGGAGATGGATGCGCGCACGCAGGAGCCGCCCCAGCGCGTGATCAATCGATCGATGACGTCGATGGTCATCGATCCGGTGGCGCACACCAGCACCCGCTTGCCCGACAGCCAGGTCGAGGCGGGGCTGAAATAGGGCTGTTTGGTCTCTTCGATGACCTCGACGGGAAGGGCGAAGGAAAAGCGGGAGCCCTTGCCGGGCGTGCTTTCGACGCGGATGCGGCCGCCCATCATGGTGGCAAGCTGATTCGAGATGGCGAGGCCGAGACCGGTTCCACCGTAGCGCCTCGTGGTGGACGCGTCGATCTGGGAAAAGGGCTTGAAGAGCCGACCCCTTTTCTGTTCGGGGATTCCGATGCCGGTGTCGGTCACGGTCAGGAGCATCTCGGCCCGGGCCGCGCCGTCTGGCTCCCCGGACTCGTGCTGGAATCGGACCTCGATCAGGGCCCCGCCCGCCTCCGTGAACTTGACCGCGTTCGCGACCAGGTTGACCAGGATCTGGCGAATCCTGGTGCCATCGCCCCAGAATTCCACGGCGGCCGTCTCATCCACGAAACCAGCGAGGTCGAGACCCTTCTCGGCCGCCCGCGACGCCAACAGGTCGAGGCACTGCTCCACCAGTCCCTCGGCCGAACACCGGTGCCGCTCGAACTCCAGCTTCCCCGCCTCGATCTTCGAGAAATCCAGTATGTCGGAGATCAGCGAGATCAACGATTCGCCGCTCTTCTGAATGATTTCCGCGTAGTCCCGCTGCTCGACGCTCAGGTCGGTGTCGAGCAGCAGAGAGGTCATGCCGATGACCGCATTCATCGGGGTTCGAATCTCGTGGCTCATGTTGGCCAGGAAGTCCGATTTCGCCGCGGTCGCGGCCTCCGCGCTTTCACGGGCCTCGGAGCTCTCGCTTTCCGCACTCTTCCGCGCGGTCACATCCTGGCCGACCGCGATCAGCATTCCGCCCGGTCCGGGAGCAAACTGGAAGGCCAGGATCCGGGTGGTTCCATCCCTGGCCAAGAGAGCGGCCTCATAAGGCGGAGCGGGCCCCTTGTCGCGGCGGGCCACTTTCCTGAACTCCGCACGCATGCGCTCCGCATCCTCGGCGCGGGGCCAGGCCAGGCTCCAGAAGCCCTCGCCCAGGCCGTCCTTGGCCTCGAACCCGAGCAGGGTTTGGATCCCGGGACCGGCATAAGCCACCCGACCCTCGGAATCCGCGACCAGCACGATCGCGGGCACCCGGTCGAGGATTTCGTTCGAGAGCCGGAGCTGGCTTTCCAGATTTCGCAATTCGGTCACGTCGCGCATTGACACGCCGAGCACCTTCTCGCCCTCGAAGACCATCTCCTTGGTCCGGATCACGACGTCCAGCGACCTTCGTCCGGACTTCATCTTCTTCTCGATCACGCGCTGAACGTCGAGAGGGCCATCGAAGCGCGCCTTCGCGAGGTCCTCGGGAAGGGCCAGGAAGACGCGCGCCGCGGGGTTGGCGTAGAGCACCTGGCGATTCTCGCGCACGACCAGAAAGGGCCCGGTCCGCTGTTCGGTGGCGATGACCGCGTTCTCGCCCGACAGCCCACGGGCGAGAACGGGCAGCGGCGCCTGAGCCTCGGTCGCCTGCAGCAGGTAATCGACCAGCAGTTCCGGACTCGCCTTCAGCTTGAAGACCACCCCGCCCCGGCGAAATCGGAAGCCCTGGGCGTCGTCCGCGCGGAGCAGCTCCTGGGCTTCGGCTTCCATCGCCTTTCTGACCCTGCGGACCAATTCCGGGGTGGAATGGGGCTCAAAGACGATGCCCAGCGCGGCCGCGTCGATGGCGCGGAGGGTGTCCTCGGCGCTCGGGGTCTCCGCGAGGATGAGCGCGCGCAGAACGTGGTCGGACTTCTTCTGAGCCGCCCGCACAAAGGCGAACGCGTCGCTCTCTCCCAGACCGCGACGGACAAGGAGCACGGTCGCGGTCGCGGCCCGCGAGATGGCGTCCTCGAAGGTCTCCGCGGTGAGGGCTGAGAGCCCCTCCTCCTTCAGGTCGGCGGCGAGAGCGCGGCCACGGGGTCCGTCCGTATCGACGATCAGCACCTCCACCACGGGCCGGGGCGAGGGTTTGGAAGGGCGAGCGGACGTGCCCGTCCGCTCTCGCAAAGCCGCCCGCCGTCGAAGTTCAGCCGACGTTGACACAGAGTTCCCCTGGGAAGCTCCTCGAACAAAGGCAATAGTCAAGACCGGGGGTGAAGGACTCACCGACCGGGACCAAGAGGATACGACACCCTGGCCCGCGGCCGGGCCGGGCGCCGGAGCGCCGCCTGGAAGGAAGGGGGCCTTCGCTCGAATGAACTGCGATCCGGAAGCCTCCGGCTAGATCAGGAATGGATGTTCGCCCTTCTCGGCCGCCGCCATCACGCGCGCGCGCGTAGGCTGATCGAGTTCGGACGACAAGATCCACATGTGGGACCGGAAGGCCCTGTGCTCGGCAGCGGTTGCCTTCTCGTCCGTGCGCTCGCTGAAGATCCGGTAGCGAACGTGGGCGATGCCGGCCAGAACCCAGGGGGAGCCGATGCGGCTGGCCAGGTCCCTGGCCTCATCAAGCTTCGACATATCGTGAGCGATCAGACCCCGCAGAGTCAGGGCGGTCACCTGGACGGCAAGAAGGGATCGCTCGCGGGCGAAAGCCTCGGCCCGGGCGGCGAGGCGATCCGCCGCCGTGGCGTCGGTGCGGGCCAGGCAGCGCGCGCTCAGCAGGCGGGCCGCGCTGGCCCAGATCTCATGGGACCCTCGTTCGAAGCCCAGGCGGGCGTTCTCGGCATATGAGGCTCCGCCCTCGAAGTCGCCGGTGAGGATCGACACCTCGGCTCGAGCAATACCGAGAAGCGCGTCCTCAAAAGGCCGGTGAACGCCCCGCGCGGACTCGGAGGCTTTTTTCGCCGCCTCCAGATCCGCGGCGGCGGCGACGGCGTCGGCGGTCGCGAGCTCGTACCGAGCCCGGTGATGCAGGGCATCGGCGAGATCGCGGCCCGTGCCCCGGGTGGACTGCCGCACCGCGGCCTGGACATCTTCCAGAGCGCCCAGAAGCCGGCCCTGAGACAGCTTGATCTGGGAACGGTAGCAAAGGAAGCCCACGCCGAGCGAAACTTCACCCTCAGGCGGCGTCTCCGACTCGAGCAGGTCCGCGGACTGCTTGTAGTCGCCCTGCAGGTCGAAACAACGAGCCAGGCGAAGCTTGTTGCGGAGCGCCCCCCGGACCACGCCGGCCCGGCTGATCGCCTCCATCTCTATCTCAGAAGAGCGCCGGGCCTCGGTCACGAAACCCCGGCGGATCTGAACCGAAGCGATGTGGCCCGAAATCGCGGCTTCGATGGCCAGGGCGTCCGCCTCTCGGGCTCGAAGGAGACCCTTCTCGAGCACCGAAAGGGCCAGATCAGGATCCGCCTCGACACACAGAGTACCGGCATCGAGGGCGCTCCGCGCCTGCAGAAGACGGTCTCCGCTTTCATCCGAGATCCTGATCCCCCGACCCAGCGCGTCCCTTAGGCCCGGAAGGTTCTGAGCCACCTTGTGGACTCGAGCGGTCAGAAACGCCGCCTTGATTGATTCGCTGGCCCCGAATTCGCCCAGGGCGGCGGCGGACCCTTCGGCGGCCTCGGCGTACTGAAGCGCGCCTTGAATGTCGTCGGAGCGGAGTTGCGCGTCCACCAGGCCCTCGTACAGGCGGGTGGCCAGGCGCGGTGCGCTGCTGCCGAAAGCCGCCGCCAGCGCCCCTCTCAACCGCGTGACCGCGGCGTCGGTCTGCCGGTTGTCGATCTCCAAACGGCCGAGTTCGAGCATGGTCATGCCCCGTCTCACCAGGTCGCCGCGCTCCGTCGATTCGTTCCAGGCCTCGAGCGCCAGTTCGCGGGCGCTGGCGGACTCACCGTTAAGGCGAGCCATTTCGGCGAGTTCGATCAGAGCGTCGATATGCACCGAAACCTCTCCCGCGTCGCGGGCGAGGGAGCGGGCGCGTTCGAGAGAAAATCTCGCCTCCTTGGCGGCGCCACTCTTCACGAAGACTTGAGCCAGGGCGAACTCGGCCCGGGCCTGGAGCAGTTTCGCCGAGGCCGCGGTGGCGAACTGGAGGGCCACCCGGGCCGCGATCTCCGCGGCGAGATAGCGACCCCGAACCAGGTTCGTGGTGGACAGTCCCAGTTGCGCCTCGAGAAGCAGCACGCGCGCGCCCATGCCCTCGGCCTCTCGATTCGCGGCCAGAAATTCCGCGTCGGCCGCGCTCACCGCTCCGAGGTGGGCGAGGCATTGCCCCAGGGAGAGGCGCACGCCGGCCAGCAGCAGGGCATCGGGAACCTCGCCCGAGAGGGACAAAGCGCGGCGAACGTTCTCGATGGCCAGATCCGGGGCGCCGGCCATCAGGAGCATCCGGGCCCGGGTATTGAGGGCCTGGACCAGAGCCGGGACGTCGCCCTTCTTTTCGGCGATCGCGATGGCGTCGTTCGTCAGGTCAAGGGCCGCGGAACGATCTCCGAGATAGGCCAGGACCTCGGCGTAGCCGAGGACCAGGGGAAGCGACCGATCTTCGCCTCCCTTCTCTCCGTCGAGACCCTCGGCCTCCAGCCGGGCGCGGGCCCTGCCCGGCTCGCCCAACATGACCAGAGCCTCGGCTTCATGGGCCGCGAGCTGCACCGCGAGGGCCCGGGGCACCGATCCTTTGAGGATAAAGTTGGGCGCCAGCGCAGTCCGAGCGGCCTCCAGCGCTTCCTCGGGCTGGAGGGATCTGAGAAGGAACTTCGTATGAAGGAGGCCCAGGCTCGCCATGGTCACGACATCGCTGACGCTGGCCAGCTTGAGGGCCTGCCGGCAGGCCTCGAGCCCGGGCCCGAGACGACCGAGCTTGAGGGCCAGATCGGCAAACCGCATGAGGTGAGCCACCTCATCCTCGGCAGAGACGCGTTCTTTTCTGTTCGCGCGCTCTTCCGTCGCTTCCTCGGCGGAGAGATACTCGGCTTCGAGAAGGAGCAGAGCGCTGGCCCGCGGGGCGGCCGCGGGGCGCACCTGCGAGGAAGAGTGCGGCGTCTGATGAGTCGCGGTGGTGGGTTCGGCAGGCGCGCCCTGCAGCCGCGAAACCTGGACGGCTTCCAGCACGTCGCTGAAGCGAGCCACCGCGCCGGTGAGACGATGTTCGCGGGCGAGGGCGAAGCCTTCGGTGGCCAGGGCCTTGGCCTCGTCCAGCTTGAGGCTTCGAAGCGCCGCTTCGGCGGCCACGACCAGAGCATCCGCCTGCTGAGGGAAGTCACGCCCCTGCGCGAACAGGGACGCCGCTCGGCGACCCATCGTGCCCGCGTCCGCGTACTCGAAGGCCTCAAGTGCCGCGCGCGCGAAGACGAGGCAGGTCTCGGCTTCGGCGTTCCGATCGCCCAGCCAGTCTTCGCTCTCGACCAGAGTGAGGACGGTCTGAGCGAGACGACGCGAATCTTCGTAGGCGCCTCCGGCAAAGGCGTTCCGGGCCGCGGCCAGGCCATGGACCGCGGCCCGGTCGAGGAGTCCGGCGATCGAGAAATGCCGGAAGAGCACCGGAGCGACCCGTTCCAGCCGCTTCGCGTAGCGCATCTCCAGGAACTCCGCATAGGACCGATGAAGGGCCCGGCGCCTGACCTGATTGAGGGTGCGGTAGGTGGCGTCGAGCAGGAGCGAGCTCGCGAAAGCCAGCCGGGACCCTGAAGAAACCCCATCCTCGCGGAACACGCCCCGCTCCATCAGGCTCTCGACCACGGTTTCTGCCGCGGCCCCCAGACCCGACAGGTGAATCACTTCCGAAGGGTCGAAGGACGCTCCCACGATCGCCGCCGCTTGGACCACGCTTCGATCGGCGTCGGCCATCGCCGCCACCTTCTCCTCCATCAGCTTCTGGACGGAGTTCGGAAGGGCGAGGCCCTGGACACCCCCGGCTCTGGATGAGAGCAGAAATTCCTCGAAGCGGCCCTCCTCGGAAAGACTCCGCACCAGTTCCGTGACGAAGAAGGGGTTGCCTCCGGTCGCCCCCAGGAGCGCAGCCCCGGCGGTCTCGGGAACCCGGTCCTTGCCCAGGATCCCCAGCGCGAGCTCGCGGCAGTTGGCGGCATCCAGCGCCTTGAGCTGGATGAGCAGCGTGCCCTGGTCTCCCCGCATGCTCTTGACCAGGCGTGACATCGGGTCCGCATCGCCTCCGCCGCCTTGCACATAGGTGCCGGCGATCATCAGACGGGAGGAGGAGCGCCGGTGGAAGACGTACTGGATGGCCTCCAGCGACGCGTCGGCGAGATGAAGGTCCTCGAAAAGGAGAACCAGAGGCTGGGCGGCGGCGAGCCGGCCCACGGTACGCGCCAGCAAATCGAGAGTGAAGGTGCGGTCCTCACGGCGGGGCGCGGCCGGGATCTGCGCCTCCCCGCTTTCCGCTTCGGCGATCTCTGGAAACAGAGCCCGCAGCTCGGGGAGCAGATCCCCCAGGGCCTTCGTGGCCTTCGCCGGATCGGCCTCAAGGCACTCTCGAAAGGCCTCGCCAAACCCCTGATAGGGGAGGGCCGGATCCATTCTCTCCACGAACCTCCCGTGAAGGACCATGGCCCCCCGGCTCTTCGCCATGCGTTCGAGCTCGCGCAGCAACGGGACCTTTCCAAAACCCGGTTCGCCCCCGACCAGAGCCAGCTGCGCTTCACCGGCCTGCGCCCGATGAAACGACTTCATCAGGTTCTCGATCTCGTGGCTGCGACCCACCAGGGGAGACCCCGACCTCGGAGCCGCGACGGCCGCGCCGGACACGGACGTCTCGGGGTTCTCCAGCCTTCGCGCCAGGACGCGGAGGACGGAGGCGATCTCGTTTCCATCCTTCGGCCGGGCCGCCGCCGCCTTGGCCATGCAGGAGAGCACGATGTTCTCGGTCTCGACATCCACCAGCGAAGCCAGAAGCCCGGGCGGCTCCGGTTCCGAGTGCACGATCTTGTAGAGGACGGTCTGGGTGTCTCCGGAAAACGGAAGCTTGCCGGCAAGGGCCTCGAAGAGGACGACACCCAGCGAATAGATGTCGGCCGCGGACGACGTCGAAGAGTCGAGAATGGATTCAGGCGGGAGATAGGCGAGGGTGCCGACGATGATGTCGGACTTGGTCATGCGCGAATCCTTGGGCCCAAGGGCGATGCCGAAGTCCATCAGCTTGGCGCGCCATTCATCGCCTTCCTTGACCACCATGACGTTCTCGGGCTTGATGTCCCGATGAACGATCCCCCGCTGATGGGAGTAATGAAGCGCTCCTCCCACCTG
>JAQBHL010000200.1:0-14879 GCA_032127745.1 Acidobacteriota bacterium | reverse complement strand
GACTACGATACCCGCTACAACCTGGGCATCGCCTACAAGGAGATGGGTCTGGTTGACGAGGCCATCGCCGAGTTCCAATTGGCCGCGAAGGACGCCAAGCGCTCCCTCGAGTGTTCGAGCATGATCGGCATCTGCTTCATGGAGAAGGGCATGGCCGACGTGGCCGTGCAGTGGTACGAAAGAGGATTGCAGGTCCAGGGACGCGCCCCGGAGGAATATCGCGGGCTGCGCTACGATCTTGGCATTGCCTGGGAGGCCATCGGCGACCTGGCGAAGGCGACCGCCACCTTCGGAGACCTGGTGCGCGAAGACCCTTCGTTCCGCGACGTCTCCAGCAAGCTGAGGGAACTCCAGTCGCGAGCCTGATCGGTTTCTCAACGATTTCTGACCGATTCAGAGTCCCGATTCGCCTGAGATGCCCTGCGTGGCCACCGAGAAGACCAGCTACGTGGGAGTCCGATTGATACAGTTCGTCAGCTCGCTGATGGTGGGCGTCACCTTGGTTCTCGCTCCCTGGACGCCCTTGTGGGAGAACCACCCTGCCCTGGCGGCCTCGCTGAGGCTTCGCGAGATTCTTCTCGCCCCCTGGTTTCGGGGCGCGGTCACCGGCCTGGGCCTGGTCAATCTGGCCGCCGCCGCTCTTGACCTCACGAAGCTCCTGTTCCGGCGCGGTCGAGAGTAGGTGAGATAGGAGTCATGGCGGCCTGGCCCAGGGAGCGTGCGGGTGAATGCCGCGACCTCGCTCCGCCTGAGGGTGCCGCCATGGGCCGCGGGGACCTCCGATGACCGACTCCAGCAGGCCTGGGGCGGATCTTCGCCGGGCCCTTCTGGAAAACGCGGACGATCCTGAGCGCCTGGGGCGGGTGCTGGCGGACGAGTCGATCACCGACCTCGACCTCCGGCACGCTCTGCGTGGCCGGCTGCCTCCGGCGGTGTCGGTCTACGTGCTGGAACGCTCCCGCTTTGGGGTGAGACAAACCGTCCTCGGCGCGGTCGCTCGTTCCCCTTCAACCGTGCCTCGGATTGCTCTTCAGGCTCTGCCGGGACTCGCCTGGCGGGATCTCGCGGAGGTCGCAGTGGCCGCCGAACTCGCTCCCGCCGTTCGCCAGAAGGCGGAAGCTCTGCTCCTCGACCAGCTGACCGCCATGCGCCTGGGCGACCTCATCACCTTGTCCCGCATCGGCCCCCGGCGGGTCACCAGCCGCCTTCTTCTCTCCGCCGATCCCCGGGTTCGCAATGCCGGCCTTCATAACCCGCGGCTTCGCGAGGCCGATCTTTGCGCGATCCTGGAGTCGGCGGATCCGCCGCGCGAGATCGCATCCGAGATACTCCGAGTGCATCGCTGGTCCACCAGCTACCAGGTCCGGCGCGCCATCGTGCGCTCTTTGGCCACGCCGCATGCCATCTCGTTAACCCTGGTCGCGAGGATGAACCCGGGCGACCTTAAGGATCTGGCCCGATCGGACGACGTGCCGCCTCTGGTTTCGGCGGTGGCCCGCCGGATCCTGGGCTGAACGGGCGGACGCCGGTCGCGTCCTTAGCGAGAGATTTTTCGTCGGATCAAGGCGCTGGAGCGAAGGAATATCGGGAATATTTCGAGGTTCAGCAACGCAGAGCTCTGCGGAAAGATCCGCTTCCGGCGCGGCCCGACTTTCACCACGGGCTGCTAGCATCCTGTCCGATGGCCTCCAGGCGTCCCGGCCCGTGGATCGCGTCCGCGGTTCTCCTGTCTCTGGCCCTGCTGTCGAGTTCGTGCTTCCGCCCGATCCGCCCCTCTCCGCAGCCTCCCGCGGTTCCAAGAGCGGCCATGCCCGCGACTTCGGGGTGGGCCGAAAAGACGCTTAAGACCCTGTCCCTCGAAGAGAAAGTGGGGCAGATGATCGGGGTCCGCGCCTTCGGCATCTACACGAATCCGAGGTCCGTCGCGTATAAGGCGCTGGTCGAGGAGGTCGAGACCCTGCAGGTGGGTCACGTCACTCTGTTCGAGTCCGATGTGTTCGCCGCCGCCCACATCCTGAATGATCTTCAACGCCGCGCGAAGATCCCACTCCTGGTTGCGGCCGATCTGGAACGCGGACTTTCGTTCCGCGTGCGCCGGGGCGCGGTTCCCATTCCCTACGCCATGGCCATCGGGGCCACCCGATCGGAGGAGGCCGCGTACTTCTCCGGCCTGGTGACCGGGCGGGAGGCGAGGGCCATCGGTATCCACTGGACGTTCGCCCCCGTGGCCGATATCAACAACAACCCTGACAACCCGGTGATCAACATCCGCTCCTACGGCGAGGAGGCCGATCTGGTGGGCCGCCTCTCCACGGCCTACGTGCGCGGGGCCCGCGATGGCTCCATCCTCTCCACCGCCAAGCACTTCCCCGGTCATGGGGACACCGCCACCGATTCCCACCTGACCCTGCCCGTCATCGGCGCCGACCGCGAGCGCCTGAACCGCGTGGAGCTGGCGCCCTTTCAGACCATGTTCAAAGCGGGAGTGGACGCGGTGATGGTGGCTCATATCGCCGTGCCCTCGGTGGATAAGAGCGGCGATCCGGCGAGCCTCTCGCATCTGCTCACCACCGGTCTGATCCGCGATCAGATGAAGTACCAGGGCCTGATCGTGACCGACGCCATGGAGATGAGCGGTCTGGATGTGGCCTGGTCCGGCGAGGCCTCGGTGCGCGCGGTGATGGCCGGCTGCGATCTGGTTCTCCTGCCCAAGGACGCGAAGATCGCGATCCGCGAGATCGTGCGCGCGGTGCGCGCGGGCCGGATCACCGGGGCTCAGATCGATGCCTCCGTGCTCCGGCTGCTGAAGACCAAGGAGTCCCTCGGTCTGGACCGGAACCGCCTGGTAGATGAAGCCGAGATTGGAAAGAACGTGGGCCGCCCCGAAGACATCGAGGAGGCCAACCGGATCACCGAGGCCTCGCTGACTCTGGTAAAGAACGAGGGCGACGCGATCCCCCTGGCCGTCGAAAAGCCCCTGCGGATTCTTCACCTGGTCATGTCCTCCGACCTGCGCAACGACAACATATCGGGCATCCCCGAGGCCGAATTCGCCCGGCGCTACGTGCAAACCGTAAATCGCTACGTGGGTCCGAACCTGAGCGCCGATCGGGCCGATGAGATCGTGGCCCAGGCGCATAGCGGCGCCTTCTCCCACGTTGTGGTGTCCGCCTTCGTGCGTGTGACCTCGAGCAAGGGGACGGCGAACATGGAGAGTTCGCATGCGACCCTTCTCTCGCGTCTGGCCCGTGGTGGACCCCCGCTCATCGTCCTTGCCTTCGGCTCGCCCTATCTGCTTCGCCAGGCCCCCGAAATTCCCGTCTATCTTGCCGCCTATGGAGGCATCGAATCCGCGCAGCGGGCCGCCATCGGAGCGCTTTTTGGTGAATTCGATATCGGCGGGGAGCTTCCCGTCACCTTGCCCGGCCTGTTTCCATTCGGCCATGGTCTTAAGATCCCTCATCGCGTCATGACCCTCGCTCCCGCTTCGCCCGATACTCAAGGCTTCAAGCCCGGCACCTTCGCCGAGGTGGATGCCACGGTGGAGCGCTTCCTCGAGGGCAAGGCGTTTCCCGGGGCGGTGGTGGCGGTGGGACGAAACGGCGCCCTCGTTCATCTCAAGGCCTATGGCCATCAGACCTATGAGAGCAGGGCTCCGGCCATGACCGTGGATACGGTGTTCGATCTGGCCAGCCTCACCAAGGTCATCGCCACCACCACCATGGCCATGATGATGGTCGATGAAGGCCGGCTCGATCTCGATCGCCCGGTGCGCGACTTCTTCCCGAAGTTCACCGGCGGTATGAAAGATCGCATCACGGTGCGCCATCTCCTGACCCACTCGTCGGGAATCGACTGGTGGGCGCCGCTCTACAAGGAAGCTCACACCATGCCGGAGTACCTGAACCGAATCATTCCCATGGAGCTCAAGTACGATCCGGGCGCGAAGTCCGTTTACACCGATCTGGGGGTGATGATGCTCGGGGAGATCCTCGAACGGGTTTCGGGAACGGACCTGAACACCTTCGCCCGTCATCGGCTGTTTGAGCCCATGAAGATGCGGGACACCGGCTTCAAGCCGCCCGAGGCCATGAAGCCGCGCATCGCCCCTACGGAGTTCGATCACGACTGGCGGAAGCGGCTGGTCTGGGGTGAAGTCCACGACGAGAACGCGGCCGGGCTCGGCGGGGTGGCCCCGCACGCCGGCCTTTTCGGGACCGCTCCCGACCTGGCCCGTTTTGCCACCATGCTCCTGAACCGCGGAGTCTTTGAGAACCACCGATACGTGGCCCCTCTCACGGTGGCTCAGTTCACCACCCGCGGCGTGGTTCAAGACTCGTCCCGCGCCCTGGGCTGGGACACGCCGAGTGAGAATTCCTCTTCCGGGACGCTCATGTCGAAGCGCGCCTTTGGGCACACGGGTTTCACCGGCACGTCGATGTGGATGGATCCCGAGACCGGCGTCTTCGTCATCATTCTGACCAACCGGGTCCATCCGACGCGCGAAAACAACCTGATCCGCGAGGCTCGTCCCCAGATTGCGGATGCGGTGATGCGCGGACTACAGTAGGGTCCGAGGCCGCGCGCCGTCCGGGGTGGCGCGGATCGACCCTGGCTCTTTGGGCGGGTTCACAAGGTATGGGATCGTAGGGAAGAAGAGTGGCTCACTATTGGGTTGGATCCGGGGCCTCGCCCGGTGCCATACTCACGCGATTTTTGCCCTCCGCTTTCGCCGCATACAGGGCCTGGTCCGCGCGGCGAAGCAGATCCTCGAAAGACTCGAGCGGGTCATCGAGCAGGGCCACGCCTATGGAGACGGTCAGCCGGAGAGAGCGGCCGCCCCTCACCTCGAACGGCTGGTCGGCGACGTGACGGCGTACCCGTTCGGCGGCGGCCTCGGCTCCGAGCGCATCCGTGGTCGAGAAGATCATCACGAACTCCTCTCCGCCCCAGCGGCCGATCAGGTCGTGAGAGCGCACCAGGTCCAGGAAGCGCTGGCTCAGCGCGCACAGGACCTGATCCCCGGCCTCGTGGCCGTGCCGATCGTTAACCAGCTTGAAGCCGTCGCAGTCGATCATCATGAGGCCGATCGCTTCCTTCGATCGCACCGCCCGCGCTCGTTCCGCCTCGGCCAGCTTCAGGAGGGGCCGCCGGTTGAGCAGTCCGGTCAGGGGGTCGGTCATGGCCAGCCGCTCGAGGTCCCGGGTTCTCGCCGCGATACGCTCTTCCAGTAGCGCGTTCGAATCCCGCAGCGACGAGGTCAGGCGTTCGCTCGCGCTCAGAGCGTCGCTCAGCCGTCTTCCCAGAACCACGGCGTGGGCGAACGCCAGGACGGTGTTCCCGATGGGAAGAAGTTCCCGCGCTTCCGGGATCAGGCGCAGGACGCTCGCGAGATCGTGAGAGGCGACGCCCAGAGCGAAGAGGCAACTGATGAGCACGGGTCTCGCCCCCGGGCGCCCCAGGAAGGCCGCTTTGCCCACGAACAAGAGAGACACCGCGGCCAGAACCAGACTCATGACGATGTTGAAGTTGCGTGCGGAAGAGAAGGTCAAGGTATCGAGCGCCAGCGGTCCAATCAGGGCGAGAATGGCGTACCAGAAGGCGACGCGAAGGATGAGTCGGGGGACGTCCGCCGGGAAGAGCGCCTCGATGAGGGCGCAGAAGAGCGGCAGCAGGGCAATGAGGGTGATGTAGTCGAGGCGAAGCTGTACTTCCGGCCCCATGGGCAGAAGGGCGGTGACGTGCCATTTGATGATTGCGGTTCGCAGGGCCATCAGCAGGGCCATGATCGCGAACAGGACGATCTCCCGGTCCGATCGGGTCAAACTCAGGGCGGCATAGAACAGGCCGATGACCATCAGGCAGCCGATGAGGAAGAAGTCGATGTGCGCGTCCGCCTCCGCCCGTTCCCGCAGTTGACTCCGGGTTCCCAGTCGGGGGGTGTGCAACGGCCCACCCTCGAGCTGGAAGTGGTTCGAGATTTCCACGACGAGGGTGTGGGCGCCTCCGAGGCCATCGAGGGTGACAATCCGGCCCTGGACTTCCTGGAGCTCTCCTTCGCGCGACGAACTCACCCGGCCGCGTTCCATCACCAGGCGGCCGTCGATCCATACCCGATCGGCGGAATGAGTCTCGCCGAACGCTATGGCGAGATCATCAGCACGGTCAGGAAGGGTCAGCCGGAGGGCGTGGGTCGCGAATCCTTCGCTCGACCGGCGAACGCCATTGACCGACACGTCGCTCCACGCCCCCGGCACCAAAATCATGGGTGGGGTGGGCGCGTCCCCGGGGCGCAGCGCCGAGGGTCCCAGGAGTTCGCCGTACCGGAACATCCAGCGGCCGCGGAGGGCCACCGTGCCCTGGGTCTCGAAGTCCCACTGCGACAGATCCATGACCCCGTCTGTCGCCATCGGCGGGTCGGCCGAGGGGGCAGGACCACAACCGGGAATAACCAGCGCCATCAGGATCAATGCCCGATGCGCGGTGAGCATGACCGGGATCTTAGACCCTGGGCGGCTCCACGCGCCCTGGCCTCGTTCGTCACCGTTTCGACGCGATCAGGGTGGCTCCGCGCTCGCGGCCCCCGAGCCGACGGTGGTCTCTCGGGTGAGCTTCGGGTGTCGATCAGCTCCGGCTCAGCGGAACCGTTCGAGGACGTAGGCGGCGAGATCCCGACGTTCCGGGTCGGTCATCTCGAACAGCGGCATGGGAGGCTGCGGCGCCTTCAGGTACGTGATCATCTTCTCGAGGTCGTATTTCGCTCCGAGGTGCTCGAGCACCCTGGCCGTCTTGCCCGGATTGTTCCCAATGATCGCGGGGTCGTGGCACTGCTCGCACCGGTTCGCCTGCCACACCAGGGCGCCGCGGTCCGCTGAAGCGTTGATCCCCTCGGGGGCCGGCCGCGCCGAGGTCGAGGGCGAAGCCAGCCCGGACGGGGACGACGAGGCGCCGAAATGGCGGTCGCCCCGGGTGACCCGGAAGACCGAGCCCCCGTAGTCGTCGGAGATGTAGATCGCTCCGTCTCCACCCTGAGCGATATCCACCGGCCTGCCGATGACGTTCTCGTCCTTGAGGAAGCCGGTCAGGAAATCGCGCTGGGTGATCTGCCCGCTCTCACCCCAGTGCAAGGAGACGACCTTGTACCCATCCTTGGCGGTTCGGTTCCAGGAGCCGTGGAGGGCGACGAGGGCCGCGCCCCGGTAGCCAGGGGGCGTCGCTTCCGCTTCGAGAAACGCGATTCCCAGCGGCGCATTGTGGGCGGCGAATTCATGGATGGGCGGCAGGCTGGAGGCGATCTCCCGGTCATGGCCGGCACCGAAGTCGGGGTCCTTCACCCCATCGCCGTATGCGAACGGCCAGCCATAGAAGCCTCCCTCCACCACCCGGTTCAGCTCGCAGGGCGGGAGGTCGTTGCCGAGCAGATCGCGGCCGTTGTCGGTGGCGATCAATTCATGGCTTGCGCCCGCGCCCTCGCCGACCGTCCGCCAGGCGAAGCCGACCGCGTTCCTTAACCCGCCGGCGAAGACCGCGCCGCGCCAGGTGGAAGGATCGTAGCGGGAGATCGCCGCTCGCCGAGCGTCCGGCTCGATGCAGACGTTGCAGCTCGAGCCCACCGAGACATAGAGGAAGCCATCGGGGCCGAAACCGATGGTCCGGGTCCAGTGGTTGCCGCCGGAGGGGAGGCCCGTGATCCACCGCTCGAATGTCCCTGCGGTTTTGCGGTTCTGTCCATCGAAAGGGACTCGCCCGACCGCGGTCATCTCGGCCACGTAGAGATTGCCGTCGCGGAGAGCCAATCCGTGCGGACGGTCGAGGCCGGTGAGGAGGGTGAGCGATCCGTCCGAAACACCGTCCTGGTCCTGGTCCGCGAACAGGAGGGTCACCTTGCCTTCGCGGGGCTGGCTCACCAGCACATCGCCCGCATCGGTGACCCGCATGAAGCGAGCGTTGCTCAGCCCGGTGGCGAATCGGGTGAGGGTGAGGCCTGGGGGCAGGATGAGCCGGTCGACCACGGCATCGGCTGCGGTTTCCGGCGCCTCGCCCACCAGCGAACGAATCGGAACGTTGACCGCGAAACGGTCCGGCACCCAGTACCGTCGGGTGGCCACGCCGATGACCATGATCGCGGCCAGCATCGCCGCGCCACGAAGCAGAAGCCCGAAGAAGCGCGCCATTAGAAACTCCCGCTGGCTCCACCGCCGCCGGAACTGCCGCCACCGCCTTCGAAGGCGTTGTGTGCCGGGGCGGCCGGCGCGGTCGGAGTGAACGAGGCCATGGCCACCACCGACTTGATCGCGTCGGTGCGATTCGCGTTGTCGAAGAGCGGGTCGGCGGTGAAACCGGCGCGTTCGCCCGCCTCGCCCGCTCGGAGCCAGCGGCGCACCCACAAGGCCACACCCAGACCGACCGCGCCGATCACGATGAGGGCCATGGACAGGGGCATGACCGTGCGATAAAGCCGGATGGTTGCGATCGAGGCGCCGATCAGCAGGAGCCCGGAGTAGAGGAGAAGGGGCTCGCGCCGCCGCCATCCCACGATCAGGAAGCCCGCGGGCAGAAGGGCGGTGGCGAGCATCGACAGAGTTCGGAGCAGGGAGGACGCCGGGCGGTCAGGTGAGCTGAATTCGCTCATCTCCTCGATCAGCCGCTGGTCCCAGGACCAGATGTGGATGGCCGCATAAAGAGCCAGGATCGCCACCGCTCCTACCACTACGGCTCCCTTTCGGTGCGAGGGCGTGTGAGGCGGGTCGCGCGCTGTCTTCAGGCAGACGGGGATGAGCAGCGCGGAGGCCAGGATCCAGAGGAGCCGCCCGTGATCGGTCTGGGCGAGGAGCCCGAAGCCGCAAACTCCGGCGCCGAGGAAGAAGAGCAGATCCCCCCACCGCCAGGCCGCAGCGATGCAGATCACGCAGGCGGAGGCGAAGATGCGGACCGCGATACCGTGTACTAATGGTCCGCCCGCGGCCAGGACCCCCGCCACGATAACCAGGAAGGCTGCGATCAAAGCCGTCGCACTCTCGGCGCCCGCACTCGCCCGGGCCAGGGGTCCGCGTTGAAGCTCGGTCAGGCCGGACAGAGCGAGGGCCCAGAAAAAGTAGATACCGGCGTGCTCCAGGTCTGGCTCAAAGAGGACGAACGACAGGCCAATGATCGCCCAGGCCGCGATGCTGGTGAAGACGAACGCGAGGACGCGGAACCCCGGGCCGAACCGCTGCCGGTCATCGGGATACAACTCCACGATCCGAGACAGGGTCTCCTCGACGATGAAGCCGGCGCGCCGCCAGTTGCGGGCGGTGTCACGCACTTCCTTCGAGCGCTCGGCCGCGACGACATCGGGTCTCACTCCTCGGCCTCCCGCGCAAAGCGTCGATGGATGGCCGCGAGTCCGAACACCAGGCCGATCGCGGAGATGCCGACCAGAAAGAGAATAGTGGTGTTGCCGTCGACCGCGTCCGCGAGCGCGACCAAGAAGCCGAGGTACGCGGCCAGGATGCCGAAGACAAAAAGCGCGAACCGGCGGCCTCGCCAGGAGAACCATGCGAGCCCGCTCCCCATCGCCATCAGGGCCAGGCGAGACGGCGTCTCCATCGGCCCGGACCCGATCCCCCAGGCGATGGCCTGCAGGATCAGGAGCCACCCCAGATGCGTCGCGGTCGGCTCGAAGTGCGCCTTGAGATTCCTGCGCTCGAGGACCCGGCCGAGGGCGACGAAGGCGATGCCACACGCGAGCGCATTCAACCGCACCGCCTCGGTGTCATCGAAGAAACCGAAGATCGCCCGCTCCACGCTGGTGGCCGCGACCCCGCGCCAGGCCGCGAAGGTGGTGAGGGAAAGGGCGAACAGAGTCCGCGAGTCGAACCTGAAGGCGAGGGCGGCATAGCCGAGGCTCACCAGCAGAAGGTGGAAGGCCCAGCTTTCGCCCAGGGGCGAGAACTGGCTCTCGACGTATCCGAGGTCGGCAGCGGCCAGCAATGCGCCGAGGACAAGCACATAGTCGAATGCGAAGTGAGTCGGGGGGAATTCACCGGGCGAGAAGGCCGGCGATCGGCGCGCCACCCAGGCCAGGCTAAGCGCCGCGGCCACGCCCACGCCAGCCGCTATGGAGACGGGCCCCAGGTTCTCGATTTCGTTCCTGAAGAGAAGACCCGCACCGGCGGTGAGCGCCACCACGCTCAGGTAGAGGAGTGCGTGGATGGCGACCGAGAGGCTCACCAGTTCGCCCCGGGCCACTCGTCCGAACAGTCGGACCTGCTCCGGGGCGAGGACTTTCTCCCGGTCCAGGCGAGTCACGGCGGCGGCGACATCGGGCGAGATCACAGAAGAGGGAGGTTACCTGCCATCCGGGCGGACCGAAATCCGGAGTGCGGTCCCAATTTGAACAGGACCAAATTCGGGACGATGGCGCCGCCGCGGCCGGCTGATGCGACATCTCCCCATGCGGATTAGGCTTGAACAGTAATGCAGGACCCAAATCTGGACCGACGGGGCTTCCTGGCCGCCTCGCTGGCCATCCCGTCCCTGGCTCTCGCCGCGACCCGGCGGCGGGTGCGGACCGGTCTGGATGTCGTGGTGGACGAGCGAGGCGCGCCGCTGCGGGGCAAACGCGTCGGCCTTCTGGTTCACGCGGCCTCCCGGACCGCGGACGGAACGCACGCGATCGACGCTCTCATGGCGAGTGGCGTCCTTGTGGTGAAGCTCTTTGGCGCCGAGCATGGCTTCCGCGGCCTGGCTGCCGCTGGCCTTGGCGTGGACGATGAGAAGGACGCGAAATCCGGCCTGCCCGTGATCAGCCTCTATGGCCGGAAGTCGGCGCCACGGCCCGAGGATCTCGAGGGACTGGATGTCTTCGCGGTCGACCTGCAGGATGCCGGAGTGCGTTTCTACACCTTTGCGTCGACCATGATGCTCTGCCTCGAAGCCTGCGTCGAGGCCGGCCTGCCGATGATGGTCCTGGACCGGCCGAATCCTCTGGGTGGCGAACGGATCGAAGGCCCGGTGTCCGCGCCCGAGAGCGAAGTGTCGCGAAGCCTGGTCAACATGACCCCCGGGCCGCTGGTTCATGGCCTGACCATGGCGGAAATCGCGCGCGTGGTGAATGCCGCTCGCGAGAGGAAGGCGGAACTCAGCGTCGTCCGGATGACCGGCTGGTCGCGAGGGACGTCCTGGGCCGACACCGGTCTTCCTTGGGTGAATCCGTCGCCGAATCTGAGGTCGGCCGACGCCTGCCTTGCCTACCCCGGGACATGCCTGCTCGAAGGAACGACGGCGAGCGAAGGTCGTGGGACCGACGCGCCCTTTCTCGAGGTGGGGGCGCCCTGGTTGAAGGCGGGAGAGATGGCGAGGGTGGTGCGGGTGCCCGGTTTTTCCTGTGAGCCGACAACCTTCACTCCGCGCTCTTCCCCCGCGGCTCAGAGTCCCAAGCACCTCAACCTGGTCTGCCAGGGTCTCGACATCAAGGTGAGCGACGCTCGAAAGGCCGAGCCGTATCGATTGGGCGTGACCCTTCTGGTCGAGATGAAGCGGCGGCACCGAGAATTCGCGTGGTTGGGCGACGGCAGCGGCTTCGATCGCCTGGTGGGCACCGGCTCGCTCCGGGCCGCCATCGATCGGGGAGACTCCGTCGACTCGATCCTGGCCGCGGACTCTCCCGCCATCGAACGGTTCAGGAAATCGAGAGCGGCTTCGCTCCTTTACTGAGGCGGCTGGAGAGGATACCGAGGGAGCGTTCCTCAGGCCGTCAAGATGTCTCTTTCACGCGTGTCGCGGGTGAGAGAGCTCAGACTCAGCCCGACCCCGAAAGTCAGGACCGCGCCCACGAACACATTCCAGGTCCAGGCCACGCCGGGGACACCGAAGATCCGGGGCGAAAGCAGTCCAACCGAAAGGCTCCCGAGAAGGCCGGAGAGCATTCCGACCATGGTGCCGGTGGTGTTCGCGGTCTTGGTGAAAAGACCGAGCGCGAAAGCGCCGACCGTTGGTCCGGAGGCATAGCCCAAGGCGGCGAGGCCCGCCTGCAGCGCCGACTCCACATCCCGGGCCAGACCGGCCACGCCCATTTGAAGAATGCCCCAGAACACGGTGAAGCGCCGGGCCAGCTTCATCTGCTTCGCTTCGCTGGCCGCGGGCTCGACGTAGGGGACATAGAAGTCGCGCAGGGTGGCCGAGGCCATCGAGTTGAGCGAGGGCGACAAGGCTGCGGCCACGATGGCGGCCAGAATGAGGCCGGTGAACACTCCTGGGAGTTCATTGGCCACGAAGGTGGGGAGGATTTCATCCGTCCGCGCGAACGTGCGTCCGTCATAGAAGGCCCAGAGCAGGATGCCGAGGGCGAGAAAGAGAACGAACTGGGCGAAGACCAGAAAGCCGGAAAGGATCAGTCCGGTCTGCGCGTCCTTCTCAGATTTGGCCACCAGGAACCGTTGCACGAGATAGTGATCCGTCCCGTGCGTTGCGATGGTGAGGAACATCCCCCCCACCACGCCGGCCCAAAGAGTGTAGGGTTGGTGGACATCGAAAGACGTGTTCAGGAAGACGAGCTTGCCTGCCGCTCCCGCCTTCTCGAATGCCCCCATCATGCCGCCGGGTAGCGCATGGGCCACGGCCACGAAACAGATGATGGCCCCGAAAAGGTAGACGAACATCTGAATCGAGTCGGTCCAGATCGTGGCCACCACACCACCCTCCTCCGTGTAAAGGATCATGGCGAGGCCAAGGGCCAGGATGCACCACCATTCATTGATGCCCGCAGCCACCGCGAGGACCAGGGCGGCGGCATGAAGCCGGATGCCGTCCCCGAGGGTGCGGGAAAGGAGGAAGATCCCCGAGGAGGTCGCCCGAACCGCGCCCCCAAATCTCTTCTGCAGGATCTCGTAGGAGGTGAAGATCTCGCCCCGGAAATAGGCGGGCAGGAAGAAGAAGGCGACGATCAGCCGGCCGATCACGTACCCGAGGACGAGCTGGAGGAAGGTGAAGTTTCCGCCATATGAAGTGCCCGGAGCGCCGATGAAGGTGAGGGTGCTGGTCTCAGTGGCCACGATGCACGAGGCGACCGCCCACCAGGGCACGCTCTTTCCTCCCAGGAAGTAACCGCGGACTCCTCCGCTGTGCCGCCGCCCCAGCCAGGTGCCGAAGGCGGTGATCGCGATGATGTAGGCGAGGAGGACGACTACGGCCGAAAGGGGAAGCTTCAAGCGCCCGAGGATATGTCAGTCCGAGGGGGATGTTCCTTCTTCGTTCTCCCTAGACCAGCTCCCGATACAGCTCCGGCGACGGCCGCGGGATAACCACCGCATTCACCAACAGCCCGCGCTTGGCGATCACCGCGCGACCCGCGGCGACCGCGGCCTGGACCGCGGCCACGTCGCCGGTCATGGTGCAGAAAGCCTTGCCGCCCATGGCCATGGCCAGACGCACCTCGAGCAGCCGCACTGCGGCCGCCTTCACGGAAGTGTCGGCGGCTTCGATCAAAGTGGCGACGTTGAACGATTCCAGAATGCCGAGCGCGCCTTCGAGGGGGGGAATCTCGCTGCGGCTGATGGCGCGGAAGACGTCCGGGTGGACGTTGGGAATCACGAAGGAATCGATGAGACTGCCCTGCGAGATCGCCGCTCCCGCCTGGATGGACGCTTCCACGTTCGCCACCTCGCCGCCGATCAGAACCATGTACTTGCCCGAGCAGATGCTGCGGGCGAGGAGCAGTTCGATGGAGGCGGCCTTGATCATGGCGTCGCCAGCCTCGAAACCGGTGGCGATGGACGTGACTTCGATGAGGCCGATGCAGTTGTTCATGCTTTCACCAGAACGATAGCGTCCGCCACCGATTCAACCCGCGCCGCGATGGGCGCATGCAGAGGCGCTCCCAAAGCGCCCTCCGGTGGCTCGCCCAGCACATCACCCGCCTTCACTTTCTGTCCCGCGCGCACGCTCGGGACGACGGGTACCCCCGCTGATTGCTTGAGCGGCAGGACGAGTCGGCTCCATTCGCGGTCCAGGGAACGCAGCGGGGCCGGCTTGTCCCAGGCCCCGATTCCGAGCTTGCTCACCAGTCTCTCGATCGGCACGTGGCGGCCGTCGTGAAACGGATGAGGCTTGGTGGGCGCGGGCCCCGTCCACTTGAAGCCGGTGGCGCGCAACTCGATCTTGGCGTCGTCGCAGGCTTCCTTCGGATACAGATCCTCGGGGCAGGCATACAGAGTGCACAGGCCGCACGAGCTGCACAGCGATGCCCACGGGTCCCACTGAGCGGATCCGGCGGACGAGAAGCCGAGGCCGCGCATCACCTGATGCGGTTCCACGGCGTAGCCGAGCAGGAAGCGCGGGCAGAATTCGGTGCAGTACCGGCACTGGTCGCAGGCCGAGCGCCCGATCCGCGCCTGCGCCTCTTTCGGCCGGAGCTTCCGCTCGATCGCCTTGTGTTCGCGCGGCAGAACGATGGCCCCCGCGTCGGTCTTGGTGATGGGTACATCAAGGGATTCGCTGGTGCGGCCCATCATCATGCCGCCGATCTGCAGGACGGGGTCGGCGCAGGAAGCACCTCCGGCGGCGGCGATGAGGTCCCGGTAACTGACACCGAGGGGGACCTCGAAGGTCGATGGACTCGCCACTGCCCCCGCGATGGTCACCATCTTGTGCGTGACCGGGCGGCCCAGGGCCGCCGCCGCCACCTGGGCCAGGGTTTCCACGTTGCTGACCACAGCCCCCACCTGCAGGGGCAGGCCCTGGGGCGGGATCAGCTTGCCGGTTACCTCGAACACGAGGTCGTATTCGTCGCCCGCCGGGTAGTAGTCGCCGAGCAGATGAACACGCACCCGGCTGCCCGCGCAGGCCTCCTGCGCGGCTGTGACCACGGCCTTCTTCTTCTCTTTGATCCCGAGCACGCC
>JAQBHL010000199.1:0-2986 GCA_032127745.1 Acidobacteriota bacterium | reverse complement strand
CTTCGCATACGAGTAGCGGGTGAAGAGGAGGGTCTTGCCGGAGCTTCCCGGACGGGCGTCGAGACGGACGTCGTAAGAGTTGATCGTGTTTTTCAACGGGTCGTTGTTGATGTAGTTCGCGAGTCCGAAGCTGCCCGGTTGTCCGGCCTTGGCGAGCTCGGAGGGGATATTGGGCAGGGGATAAAGGGCCATGAGCTTTGCGGCGACGGGGTCGATGCAGCCGGGGCTGACCACCTTGGTCGTGGCATCGACGCATCCGGCCGGAACGAACGGGTTGCTGCCGCTGATACCACGCGACAACTCGATGAGATTTCCCGTTCGCATCAGGGCCGTGGGCACGGTCGCCCGGTTGCTCTGAGCCTGGTTGGTGCTGGTCCTCTGATAGTCCACGAAGAAAAAGAGTTTGTCCTTCACGATCGGGCCGCCCAGGACGCCGCCGGCCACGGTTTCGTCGAACTTCCCTTTTTCCCTGCCGGCGGCCTTGTTGGCGAAGGTATTTGCGTTGAACCTGGCGTCCCGCCCGAAGCCAAAGAGAACGCCCTTGAAGTCGTTCGAGCCCTGCTTGATGGAGGCGTTGATGACCGCGCCGGCGGAGCGACCGAACTCGGCGGAGTAGGTGCGGGTTTGGATCTTGAACTCCTCCATGGCGTCGACCGGCGGCTGAATGACCTGAGGCGTCCGCTCCTGCAGGTTGGTGGAGAAGGAGTTGTTGTCCCCGCCGTCCAGGACGAAGTTGTTCCAGGTGGAGAAGTTCCCGTTCGAGTTGAAGAAGGTGTCCTCACCACGAGACGCAACGCCCGCCCCCGACGGAACCACGCCGGTCTGAAGGAGGGCCAGCTCGGTGTAGCGGCGTCCCAGCAACGGAAGGTCGTTGAGTTGCTTCGAGTCGACCGAGTAGCCCATTTCCGCGGTCTGAGTATTGAGGAGCGGCGCTTCGCCGCTCACCAGCACTTCCTCGGTCATGGCGCCCACGTCGAGGACGAAGTTGGCCTTGATCGTTTCCTGAACGTGGAGCTGCACCGCGGACCGGACGGTCTTCTTGAATCCGGAAAGCTCGGCGGTGATCACATAAGAGCCGATGCGCAGGTTGCGAAAACTGTACTGGCCCTTCTCGTTCGTGGTGGCGGTGAACGAAAAGCCGGTGCCTTCCTGGGTTGCCACCACGGTGGCGCCAGGCAGCACCCCGCCCTGAGTGTCGGTCACGTCGCCCACGATGGACCCCGAGTCGATCTGAGCCAGGGCTGGCGAAGGCGACAGGAACACACACACGGCCAGCAGCGCGGCGAGGCCCACAGATGCGGCCTGGGAACGCACGATAGGCGCGATCCGGAAATATCGAGTCATGGTCATCACTCCAGAAGATTCATAGGCCAGAAGATTCATAGGTTGAACAAAAGAGCAAGTGGCGCCCGCCCGATGCTGGATCCGAGCCCCGGTGGGCTCCTCACTTGTGTCGGGAACATACTCCTGCAACCGAGCGCGTGTCTACAGAAGTCGGAACGACAACAAGGCGGTCGCCCGCCCGCGGTTTTCTCAAGGCCGCCCGGGGCCTCCACACAGACCCTTCGCGCCCCGATATAGTCAGAGGATTCGCGCGGTTTCGCGCACTCTCGGATCTTGCCAAGGAGGCGGTCTTGAAACACGTTCATGTCGTCATGTCGTTGCTGCTTGCCAGCACCACGTTCGCGCAGACATCGGTTCCCGAGATTCCATTCGACTCGGTCCCGGATTTCCTGAAGCTCCCACCGGACATGCACCTGGGCGAAGCCTCGGGGGTCGCCGTCAATTCCCATGGTCATGTCTTCGTGGCCAACCGTGGAGGCACGGTGTCGACCGCTTTTCAGTCGACGGCTTCGCAAGTGCTGGAGTTCGGACCGGACGGCAACTTCATCCGCGAAATCGGTAAGAACCTGTATGCCTGGTCCTACGCACACACCGTGCGCATCGACAAGGACGACAACATCTGGGCCGTGGACAAGGGCTCGGACATGGCGGTGAAGTTCAACCCCGAGGGCCGGGTGATGATGCTGTTCGGGCGCAAGCCCGAGTCGCCGCATCATTTCAGCGGCTATGACCGCACCGGCACCCAGGAGGAACTCCGCAAGCGCTACCCCCACGTGGACGGCCAGTTCAGGCAACCGACCGACGTGACCTGGGACCCGCAGGGGAACATCTTCATCAGCGACGGATACGTCAATTCACGGGTGGCGAAATTCGACAAGAACGGGGACTGGGTGAAGTCGTTCGGCGAGCGCGGGGCGAAGCCCGGCGAATTCAACACCGCCCACTCCATCGCCTCGGACGCCCAAGGGAACATCTACGTGGCCGATCGCACCAACCGGCGCACCCAGGTCTTCAACTCGGATGGCGTGTACCTCCGGTCGATCACCTCGGATGCGCCGCTTCCCCCGGGCGCCCAGGCGGCCATCGGCAACACTCCGACCGGCCCGGCCGCGGACGAGGTGAACGGCGCTCCCTGGGCCATCTGCATCACCCCCGGCCCCAACCAGTTCCTGTACGTGTCCGACGCCTTCCCCGGCCGGATCTACAAGCACTCGCTCGACGGCAAACTCCTGGGCGTGCTCGGAAAGAGCGGCAAGCAGCTCAAGCAGTTCGGCTGGATCCACGAAATGGCCTGCCCGTCCGAGAACGAGCTCTTCGTGGCCGAATTGCTCAACTGGCGCGTGCAGAAGCTCACGCTCCATCCGGCAGGTCGATAGCCCCGGGGCTTCAAGCCGCCGGTAGTTCGTAGCGCCGGTTGGCAGTGACGCCGCGCCTTGCGCACTGCCAACCGGAAAGCCCGCCTCCGCTTGCCTTTCCGATCTCTTACTGCGGCGGTTTGGGGGTGTCCGCGAGCGGCTTCCTCGCGAAGTAGTAGAGCGAGTACGCGAGCAGGGTGAAGCCGATCATGCCGGCCAGATCGCTCCCTTCGAGCGGCCCTCCGACGTGCAGGAGATTGGCGGGAACCCGCCCGGTGGTCTCGAGG
>JAQBHL010000198.1:0-4671 GCA_032127745.1 Acidobacteriota bacterium | reverse complement strand
GCGAAGACCGGCGCGGAGTTTCGCGAGAATGCCGTAGCTCTCCGCCTCCGCCGGCTCATCGAGCGGCACTTCCGCGAGAACCACCAGCCGCGCGACTACGCTCGAAGGCTTCACATCACCGTGGGACATCTCAATCAGCTGGCGCGGCGGCATCTGGGGCGAACCGCCGGAGTGGTGATCCGCGAGCGCCTGGTCCTGGAAGCGAAGCGCCAGCTCGCTCACAGCGACGGAGCGGCCGCCGAGGTCGCGTTCAGTTCTGGTCGATCTCGATGGGCGCGTCCAGGACCAGACCGTGGAAACCATGATCCCCGCGACGGTAGAGCCAGCCCATGAAGGCGCTACAGAACGCGCAGGCCTGGCTCTGCCAGGTGTGGCCCTCGAACCAGGTCCACTCAAGGCTGGAGCACAGCCTTTGGCCGAATTCCCAGGCGATGGCGAGAGCGGGGGAACGCATGACCTACGTTTCCGGGGCGGAGGCCGCGGCCTTCCCCACGTGGGCGACGAAGATCTCGTCGAGGGAAGGCACGCGTCCATCGACGCGGTGCGATTCCCGGATGGCATCGAGCGGCGCGCTCAGCACGACCTTCCCGTGGCTGATCATGGTGACGTGATCAGCCACCTGTTCCACTTCCTCGAGCAGGTGCGACGAAAGGAGAACGGCGCGCCCCTCGTCCGCGATCGTACGCATCACCGCGCCGAGCCGAGGATATCCTTGCGAACGATGGGGTCGAGGCCCGACGACGGCTCGTCAAGCACCAGCAGTTCCGGCCGATAGGCGAGTGCTATCAGCAGCCCCGCCCGCGCCTTCTGCCCCTTGGACAGTGTCTTGATCTTTGCGGCGGCGTTGAGAGCGAATGCCCCCCGCAGCTCCTCAGCGTGCGTCATCCCATCTGGGATAGAACGCCCGCGAGTAGCGAATGAGCTCGGCAACGCTCATCCAGGGCGGCAGGTCGTTTTGCTCGGAGAGATACCCGATCCGCGACAGGACGCCAACCGGATCAGCGACGGGATCGAGGCCGAAGACTCGCACCGAGCCACTCTCCGCCTTGAGCAAACCCAGGATGTGCCGGATGAGCGTGGTCTTGCCCGCCCCGTTGAGTCCGACGAGGCCGTAGACCGCTCCACGTGGCATCGACAGGCTTACCGAGCTGAGGGCCGCCTTCGCGCCGAAGCGGCGGGTGAGGTCGGTGACGGTGACGACCGGGTCGTTCACGCGGCAACGATACGATGTTCGGCAAAGAACGTCGCGTTCATCTGTTTCCTTCGCCGGTTCGAAAGCCAGCTCCAGGGCGGCAACAGCTTCCAGGTCATGAGGAGCGCCCCTTTTGCGGTTGGCCCGAACACCAGCCCCGGCTCCAGCACCCGCAGGTACCCGGTTCCCACGTGCAACCCGTAGAACTCGGCCATGCCCTTCGCTACCTCGGCGATCTCCTCCCCTTCGGCGGGAAACGCCCTGGTGACGCGGGCGAGGGGCGCGGACAGAATCTGATGAATCCGGTACAAAACCGTCGGATCCTCAATCTCGGGGAATTGCCAGACCTCTTTCCCCGGTATCGGCGGGAACACATCCACGTGACTGCTGTTCGCGGTCTCAACCCGGCGCGCGTCCAGGAATTTCGTGGTGAAGTAGATCGAGGGCTTCACCTTGATCACCGCCAGAGGGTCGGCCGGAATGTGCGCATGCGCCCCGGCCCGCTCCTTAGTCTCCTTTCGCGAGTACAACGCGAAGTAGGTGCTGTACCCCGGCGTCAGATCCTTCTCGCGCAGCACAGCCACAAGGGTGAATCCCAGCTCGACGAACGCGCCATCCGCCGACGCGAAGAAGGACCGAACCTCGTCGGGAACCGACTCGAACCCGGTCGCGGCCGGTGTCTCCCACACCGGGACCCTGGATCGATTGGTCGCCCAGATCAGAACCGGCCCCAGCCAGTATTGAACGAGAAGAAGTGCGCCAACCGCCGCGAGGACGACGGCGGAGCCATACCGCCCCGCCCATGAAAGCAGAAGCCAGGCGAAGATCCCCAGAATGATCGCCGGCAGCAGGTGGGCCTTTGTCATCGAGGTTTGCTCCGTTCAGAGTCAGTGCAGGCTCCTCGGGGGTTTTTCACTCGCGTCCTCCCGGATGTTGCGGTGAACCCATGGCCGCCTCCGCCCTCCGTCGGATGTGATCCAGGACCCGCCGGTGAATGGCGTGAATCATGACGTCGGTCAGCTCGCCCCAGTACCACTGAGGGAACAGGTTGTGGCGGTACCAGGTGCGCCCGATGAGGAGGGTTGACCCGCCCGGAACGGTCTCGATCGAAAACTCGCCTCGTTCGGAGCTGAAGGCGCTCATGACGTGAGCTGGGCGGATGGCGCCCCACGGAGACCACTCGCGAAGCGGATCGGGGTTGCTCGAGACCTTGAAGGCGAGGCGTCGCGGTCTGTCCCAAACTTCGATCGGCTCGACGAAGGTCCCGGTCGAGAAATGGCAACGACGCGTGGCTCCAACGCCAGCTCCGTCGATGGTCGCGTGGGTTGGGTACGCGACGCCAAGCCTGAACAACCATTCCTTCGGCGCCTCGAGGCGGTCAAAGGTCACGACCTGGTCGAAGACGGCCTCGTCCGAAGCGCGGACATCGAGCGACGTTTCCACCAGCCGCAGATCAGGCGCGGCGGCACGACTCGCCTCCAGCGTCGCCCCCGCCGGCGTTCCTATCGAGAACACGAGGAGAAAGGCGTGCGCCTGCGCCGGGGTCAGCCGCCTGGGCGTGACCAGCCGTCCAACCGCAGCGCCCAAAGCGGCAAGCGGAACGGCAAGCGGGGCCGCCATGACGAGGCAAAGCGCGCCCTCAAGGGCGAAAGCGAGGAGCACGAGGGCGATCAATCCGTTCGCGGCGAGCGCAACGCTCATGGAACGTCGGAACGGCCTTTCCACGTTCCAGGAGTCGATCGCGGCGGCCAGCAGTCCCACGAAGAAGGGCGTTCCGTAGAAGAGGCCAAAGCCATAGGTGGCCAGGACACCGTTCGCCAGCAGGACGATCAGCACACCCGAGAGCGCCGCGACCAGAACGGCGATCCAAGCGGGGCGAACAACGCCTGGGTCCGGGTCTTCTGTCTCACTCGTCTTCCCGCCGTCCGCCCCGGCGCGACTCCGCACAATAGTGAGGACGAGGAAAAAGAGCAGATTCACAAAAGGCACGAAGAACAGGACCACGAACCAAAGTGGCAGGCGCGCGTCGCGCAACCGCTTGACGCAAAGGCAGACGCCCATCCAGGCGAACGGCACGGCCCAGGCTGCGAGGAAGGTGAGCGCCCACGGGTCCTTCACCGGAAGCGAGCGGATCCCGCTCGAGAAGTAGTCAACGATCTCGAACTGCGATCCGACGTAAGCCGCGGCCCATCGATCGACGTTGTTCTTGACCAGGAACAGCAGGATTCCGCTCACCAGGAACGGCCCGGGGGCGATCTGCCCCTGGGGAGTGAACAATCGAAGAGGTCGGATGGGGATCATTTTCCGTTCGGGTCTGCGGGAGTTCCCGGGCAGCGTAGGGCGATCGTGACGTCCTGCGACGCCCCGTTCAGACGATTCGATGAAGGCACCAAGACCACAACCGAGCCCCCTTCCCTTGAACTGTTAACTATGTACCCGGACGTTCTCTCAACGATGTCCCCGGCTGCTCAGCCTATTCGTGGACGTAGGCCCATTTGCCAACCCTCTCGATCCAACCGCCATAGCCGATCTCGGGATAGTTCTGCGCCGGAGCGTAGATGAAACAAGGGCAGTTTGCCATTCAATTCGCGTGACCGCCCAGCGCATCGCGGCGGCCGACGGGCGCGCTACGTCCGCCCGTAGGTTGCCGCCGAGAGGCCTCCGGGGTGCCAAATCTTCCCGGCGCGCACGCTTCGCCCTTGTGCGGTGCAACCCGCGCTTTCGCCGCCGCTTCTCACGCTGCCTCCTCGCCTCTGCCGGGGTCCGCGCCCTCGGTCTCGTCACCGAGCGCCTGTCGCCGGAGTACCTGGCTCTTCCAGTAGGGCGGAGTGCGAGGCGGCGAGCGGTCGGGCACCTCGGTGGGCTCGCCCGCGGCAGCCAGGTAGCGGGCGATGCTGATGGGGTTCTTCACCACGGCGAGTAGTTTCATCCGCCCCTGGCAACTGGGGCAAGTGAGAAGCGCGGAGCCTGGCCTGTACATTGTTCCAAAGTCGTTTTCGGATGTGAGCGCCACAGCCTGGCAAAGCGCCGTATAGCGCCCCCCAAGGATCTGCGCCGCGTCCGGATGTCGATAGGGAATCACGTCCAGCAGGAAGTTTGCGCCGCTAATCACGAGCGCCAGTACAGGCTCCGACAGGGTTCTCCATCCAACGACATAACAGGAACGGAGAATGAAATGACGAAAGTCTTGAGACGTGTCGGAGTTGATTGGGGGAGTGGAGCCCACCAAGTGTGCCGGATAGACGGTGAGGAAGAACCGAAGCAACGAGTCTTCCCGCATACGAGCAAGGGCTTGAATGCGCTGGTTGCGTTCGTCCCCCAAGGGGAGGCTTCGCGCTGGTCGAGGGAGAGGTTGCCCCTGAGCAGATGCTCATTGCCATCGAGGTGAATCACGGGGCGGTGGTTGAAGCACTGCTGGCCAAGGCGTTGCCCGTTCACTCGATCAATCCGAAATTGCTGGATCGATTGCGTGATCGGTT
>JAQBHL010000197.1:0-3514 GCA_032127745.1 Acidobacteriota bacterium | reverse complement strand
GCTCCGGATGGCAGCCATGGACACCTACGAGGCCTACCTCATCAGCAGGTCCCGTGGAGTCCGCTCGGCCATCCAGCCGGCCTGGTCATGCTGGCGCCGAGCCGAGCAGCAGTACCTCGAAACCTGTCACCCAACGAGCTGGGCGACTCCGTGGGAGCCCGCGTCCCCCGGGGCCGCCCGGGAGGGAGACGGAGAAGGGAGGCATGACCAGTGAACCGATTCGCTGCATGGTCGATGGGAAAGAAGCTCGACGATCAGGCAGGAAGATACCGCCTGATCTACGGGGAGCAGCCAACGGCCTGCGCTGCAGAAGCCCTGCGGTTCGTTCACCTGAGTGTCCAGGACGCCTGCTACCCGCCCTCGAAATGGGATCCTCGACGGTCCTGGGACAGGTTCGTCTACGACAATGATCTATGGATGCGCGACAGCGCTGGTGGGTTGATCCAGGGCTGGGGTCATCATGGCAACAGCCGCTACGTGGTGGATCTCGGCAAGGAAGGGCCGTGGGCCGAGACCGTTGGGCTCTGCGAACACATCGCCCGCACAATGTGCAAGGCCTCGGGCCTGCACTTGGACGACGTGAGCAAGAGGTGTTTCTTCTCCGCCGCCCAGGGCCGACACGACCGCGCGTCCTACGAGCGCAACGCCTACGCGATCGCCAGAGTCACAACGCAGCCGACCTCCCGAAGCGGGTGGAAGTTGTTCTACACGCCCCTGGCGATGCTGCGGGCGGCGGGGGTCGGAGCGTTCATCAAGATGGAGGGCTTCAGGTTCGCGCCCTGGGCCCAGGGGCAAGGGTGGAGTGGTCCGCCCGAGAAGCCATTCACCTGGTACGACTGGTGGTCATCTCCGGGATCTCCCGGTCGGGAAGGATTGTACGGCATCCAGCATCTCGAGGCGGCCGGGCTCACTCCGGTGATCGAGGCCCAATACAGCGAGACGTGGGACGCGGAAACGCGCGAGAGGTACGCCATGATCGCCGTGGTGACTGCGTGCCTCGCTGAGCGCGCGCTCGTAGCTGTCCACGAGGAGTACGTCTGGTCGGACCCGTACTGGTCGCGGGCGCACAACCTGGCCCTGCAGCTCGGGGAGCCGATCGCCCCGGCGAAGCTGCGGCCCAAGGGTACCTGGGCGCGCCGCTTCGAGAATGGCAACGTCGTCATGAACCCCACGGACACGGACGTGCGCGGAGTACCGCCGCACTCGGCGGCCATCCGGATCGGCGTGGAGTGGTGAGGCGATACGGGAGCGGCGGGGCGGGCAGGGAGGCTACAGGGACGCAGGGAGGTGTCCCCGCCGCTCCCGGGGACCATCAAGGAGGCTGGAATGACGAGGCGCGGACTGAGCTACGAGAGTGGCCCCCTCTATCCCGCGCAGCGGGAAGCGCGGTTGCACGCTCAGGAACTACCCGTGGTTCCCGTGCGTCCCCCGCAGCCTGAGAAGCCACCGCGCCGGCGGCGCCCGGACGGCTCCCCGCCGCGCCGCCCAGACAAGCCGATGTGGCAAGCCATCCGTAAGGATCGCGCCCGTGGCCTCCCGCGCGCCACGATCTTGAAGGCCTACCGCGTCTCCTTGGACGAGTACGCCCGGGCCATCCGCGCCGGGAAGGTCGAGCAATGATCAGCGACCCGAAAACCCTCCCCTACCTGCTGACCTCGCGGGAGATGGCGGATCTCTTCCGGGTGTCGCCGAAGGGCTTGGAGCACATGTGCTAAGTAGTTGCCAGACAATGCGTAAGGCTGCGTCCCCGACGGGATTCGAACCCGTGGAACGCCACATTCGCAACCTCGCGCCGGTGTGTGGTTTTCGCCGTAACGGCAACTGCGCTTCCAAGATCCGTCTCCCCCTGAACCCAACACGTATCCCCGCAACACCCCCCGAAACCCCCGCATCCTGGGAGAGAAACGGGAGAAGCTCACCCCGCGCCCCTCCCCTCCCCGAGCGCCTGCAATCCATGGATCGGGGCAGTCGGCAGGGACGCGGAGGGGGACACGGACGTGTGGGCCAAGTTCGACGATCAGTACTTCGACAATCCGAAGATCCTCTCTGTCTCGATGCAGGCAAGGTGGATCCATGTGGCAGCCGTCTGCTGGTGTTCAGCGCACCTCACCAATGGGCTGATTCCCAGGCGCCAGGCATGGAAGCTCGGCGCCGAGGACGAGAACAGCCGGTCCGGGGAGTGGATCGAGGAACTCATCCGGGCGAAGTTGTTCGAGGTCGATGGGCAGGACGCCTACCGGGTGCACGACTACCTCGAGTACAACCCGAGCAAGGACCAGGTCCTCGGACAGCGGGCGGAGCACGAACTCCGCCGGCAGGAGTATCTCGACCGCCAGAAGGCTGCCGGCGAGGCCAGGGCTGCGTCTGGACCGCGCGGTGATGGAGGAAGGTTCGCCAGCCGTGCCACCAGCCAGGAGACCAGCCACGACACCAGCCAGAACGACCAGCCGGCTGGTGATGCGGCTGGAGAGCCGGCTGGAGAAATCACCAGCCAGCCCACCAGCGTTAACCCGTTCCCCGTTCCCCGTTCCGAAGAGTTAAATCAGAAAGCCGCTTTAAGCGCGCACCCCGCTGTGGACAACTCACCCGCTGTGGATAACTCGCCCCCGCAAGCCCCGGACCAGGATCCGGACAGCTTTTCTCGCGCGAGCGCTCGGGATCGGGAGAAACCCAAGGCGGATGAGGCTGCGACAAAACCTGTCGCAAGGGCAGGTCCGATCCTCACCGACGAGCAGTGCGAGCGCCTGGATGACCTCCGGCGACGCATCCGGGCCGACCCCGGGCTTGGCCCCCACGGCGATGCCATCGACCGCGTGCTCAAGTGGCAGCTCCGGGAGGGAGCACCATTCGACGCACTCGAGCAGGGTCTCGGGCGTGTCCTGGAGCACAAGCCCCGGGATCCCGCTGCCTACTTCGCCAAGGTCCTGAGGGTCGAGGTCCCGAATCACCACGAAGCCGCGGCTGTCGCGCGGGATCATGCGCTCCGGGAGGCGGAGGACCGGGCACGCTCCGCACCGACCGTGGCCGTGGCCCAGGTCGACCTCGAGAGGATCGGCGGTCCGGTGGCGGCGGTCGTCGCGAGAATCGCCGCGAAGGCGAACCGAAAGGGGGCTCAGGGATGAGCGCTCACGAGATCTGTAGCAAATGCGGTAGTAGAGCACGGGTCTGGCTTGTCTGGCCGGGTTCGCCGCCCATCGGCGGTTTCATAGCACTGTGTAGGACTCCTCGCTGTCTGACAGGTGGTAGGTTTTCCGAGACGCGAAACGGGGCTTGGGCCGAATGGGATTTCCGCATGGAAAGACACGCGCATCTGCGTACTCTACGTACTATACAAGCACTAAGCCGTCTGCGGCGTGACCATGATCGCCGGAAGCTCCGCGAAAGCGAGGGGGCTCAGGGATGAGCACACCGAACGGTCGCCGCCGGCCAGGCCTGCTGGCCCACCTGGATCCCAGCACCATCCGGGAGCTCCCCCCCTGGATCCGGAGGTTCCTGTCCCGGTGCACCCCGAAGC
>JAQBHL010000196.1:0-6804 GCA_032127745.1 Acidobacteriota bacterium | reverse complement strand
TCGCCCTTCGTTCCTACCGCCAACGGAATCACGCCCCTTGGAGAAGTGACGGTGGACTTCTCGTCCGCGACCTTGAACACGTCGGCGGCGCTGACCTTCCTGAATGTGGCCGCCGCCCCCGGCGATACGCTGGTGGTGGTCAGGGTGGATCGAGCGGCGTATGACGGCATCCCGCGCCTGCAGGTGGTGGCTCTCGCCGAGTTGCAAGGCGCAGACGCAGTCTCGGTGACGGATACCGGCCTCCCGGGCGTGGCCCAAGGCCAGGCTGGCGCGCTGACCCTTGAAGGCATCAAGAAGGAAGGCCGCTACGTTCTGCTCCGGCTCGCCGGCCCCATTGGCTTTATCGCAGGCAGCACCTATGTCGTCACCCCGGCGCAAGCCGGGGCCCAGACGCAGTCGCCGGTCCGCGCCCTGGTCACCACGAACACCCTCCCGTTCGTGGCCACGTCCTCCAGCAGCGGCTACTACGCGATCCCGTCGGCCCCCGGCCCGGTGACGGTGACCGCCAGAGTCCTCGGCCAAAGCCTGGTGGGCACGCTCAACACCACCGCCACCGAAGGCACCCCGACCACCGCCGACATCGCCCTTGAAGGCACAGTATCCCAGGCCAGCATCACCCCGGCCTCGGGAGCGATCGGCATCGAAGTGAATGAGCCGTTCACGCTCACGTCCCCGGTCGCCCTGAGCCCGGCCACGGTTGTGCCCGCAAACATCTCGCTCAAGCGCGTGCCGCCGCAAGGGTGTGCCGTAGCCGACCCGCCGGCAAGTCTCAATTGCGCGGCCACACAGATTCCGCTCCGATTCGTCCTCTCAGGCTCGGGCAAGCAGCTATCGATCATCCCGACGGCACCGGTCACCACACCTCCAACGCCCGCGCTGAACTTCTCCACCGACTACATCCTCGAAATCGCCGGCCTCCTCGACACGGTGGGAGGTGTGGTGACGGCGCCGACCACAAGCTTCAGGACGAAGGATGACATCACACCGGTCTACGACCTCACCGCCATTACCTTCAGCCTCCCCGATACCGAGGGACTGGTCAGCGTCTCAGCGCCGGCTGGGACGCTCCCGCCCGGCACCACGGTCCTGATCATAAACGGCGGCAACGGAGTGGTAGTTGGCCTGACCGCAGGCAACGACGGCGAACTCGATGGCAGTCTTCCCGCCAGCATCGACGACAGCCTGCTTGTCACCGTCACCGACCCGTTCGGCAACACGACCACGTTTACGAGGAGCGAGTTCGTCGGCGCCGATGGCTCCACGGGCATTGGCCCCGGAGGCGGCATCGTGAAGGCGCACTGCCTCGCCTCCACACCGGAGCGCGACGCCACGGAATGCTCCAAGAGCGCCATAGAGATCCCTGAAGGCGCCCTCGACAAGGGCGTCACCCTGAAGGCCACGGTCTACACTCCCGAAGACTACGACGCGGCCCATCCCAACCAGCGGCCGGACTTCGGCACACTGGCCCAGGTGATCCGGCTCGAGGCCAGCGGGCCGGCAGAGTTCAACAAGGAAGCCGACGTGACGTTTGCGGTTCCGACCCTGCCCGAGGGTACCTCGCCGCGCGACGCGTTCTACTACGTGGTGCAGCGGGTCGAGCGGGGTCAGAAACCGGACGGCACGCCCGACTACGGGTTCCAGGTGATCGACCACGCGTTCGTGACCTGCCCCGGCGAGACACCCGGCTATCCCACGACAACTCCGGCGACATGCGACCCCGCTGAGCAGCGTGTGAAGACGGCAAGCTTCCCGTTCCCCGGACTCCTGGCGGCGGGACTTATCGTTGTGGCAGGGGCGATGCTTTATCGGGCCTACGCGGAACTGGCGCTGATCTACGCTGTGAGCCCCCTGGCCCTGGGCCGCTCCCCCAAGGGTGTCGTTTCCGGCACGGTGCGCCGGCAAGTGTGGGAAGGTCCCGAGAACGGCCCCAAGAAGCTGGTTTACAAGAACGTGGAGGGAGCCGAGGTGAGTGGCTTCGATACCGACGGGGTCACCCCGCTGATGACCAAGGACGGCGGCCTCAGCGTCGTCACCGGCAAGGACGGGAGTTTCGCTTTCTGGGACGATTCCTTCTCGGGCGGCACGGTCAAAGTCATCGTGAAGACGAAGACGGAGACGAAGGAAGTGCTGGCCGTCGAGTCTGCCAGCGCCGATCTCACGGGGCTCCGGCACTACGACCGCGCCGCGATCGTGAACGTCACGCTGGATCCAGAGGAGCCGGTTCCTGCGATACCTGACGTGGAAGTAGTCCTTCTGAAGGCCGAAGACCGCACCGATCTGAAGGGGATCACACTAGCGGGCACGCCGGTGCTGATCGCGTTCAAGAACAACCGCAAAGACACCGGGTTCCTGATTCAGGGAGTCGAGGTGGGCGGCAAGCAGTTCGCGGTCGTCGCCGATCCCCAGGGCAAGTATGAGGCGATTCAACAGCCGGGCACGCCGTTCGTCCCGGCCGCTTCGGGCACGTTCACGGTCGAGGCCACAGCTCTCGACGCGCTCGGGATTCCTACCCCTGTGCGCGCGGCCTTCCGGGCGCTGGCTCCCGGTGGAGGCATCGACACCGACAACAACGCGGCCCCCGCGGTGATGGCCTCGAGGACGACCCCCAGGAACAACGCCTTTGGTGTGGCCGTGACCGTCCTGCCCAGTGTCGCCTTCACCGAGCCGGTCACCCATATCGCGGGCAACGTCACGCTCAGGGCCATAACCGCTACGGGCGCCGAAGACGTGCCGATCAAGATCTCCGGTATCACGACCCAGAACGGAGTGATCGACGACCTGGGCGCGAATCCAGGCGCCGTGGTCACGGCGATCACGATCCTGCCACTCGCGGGTCTCCTCTTTGGCACGAAGTACACCCTGTCCCTGGGAGCGGGCATCGAAGATCTCGACAAGGATGCGACGAACCAGCCCAGCCCCAAGAACCTCACTCCCTACAGCACCACGTTCACCACATTTGGTCCGGAGACGATCACACCCGAAGCTACGGGTGATTTCGGAGCGCGGGGGATGTATGTGTTCGAGCAGAAGGCGTATGTCCTGAAGCACCAGATCTCTGGCTATGTGTGGAACGGCCTCATCAACCGATACGACATCTCGGATCCGTCAGGCCCCAAGGATGAAGGCGTACAAGCATCTCTCCAGGGGCGCCCATCGCACCTTGTGGGTGAAGAGGCCTCCGTGGCCGCGGTCGCCGGCACGAGCTTCAAGCCCCTGCCCAGTACCGCGCACCTCTACGGCATCAACGGTGACGGCGGGCTCGAAGAGAATGCCTTGATCTCGTTCGCGAACGGCGGCTCGGAAGGCAACGTGGAGCGGTTGGTCCTGAAGGGCGAGAAGCTCTATGCGGCGACGTTCCGGAAGGGCCTCCAGGTAGCCGACCTTGTTCAAGCGCGTCAGGCCTATGTCCCGTGCTGCAGCGCCGACTACTTCCGGATGGTCGCAGCGTCGAGCACCGACGGCCAGGGCTTTGGTGGGGAAGTGGTCTCGACAATTCCAGTGCCATCGTCCTCGGCCACCGGCCTCACCTGGTTCACAGGCCTCGCGGTGACGGATGGAGGAGATCCCCTGATCCTCGCCACGGGCGACTTTGGATTGGCGGTGGCACAGGAGGTTGGAGGTCTCCAGTGGAAGGGCCAGCCGACGTTCACGGGGGGAGCCCAAACTCTGATCAGCGCGTATGGACTAGCCGTGGCCGCGGGCCTGGATGGGAGCGCGCCTCTCGCCTATGTGGTCACCTCCGCCCAGGATGGAGGCAACGCCATCCTGTTCGTTGTGAACGTCCAGAACCCGGCTAGCCCCGTGGTCCTCGGCGCGACCCGGCTCAAAGCGCCGCGCGGTGTCGCGAGCATCCTGATCAAGGACGGCAAGGCCTACATCGGCTATACGGAGCTCACAGACCAGCCATCGTTGACCGAGATCGTGAGCGTCGAGAACCCCGCTCGGCCGCAATACGCGGGACAGATTCAAGGCATCGGAGGTTATCTCGCGATTACCGAGGACGGGCTCCTGCTTGGGGTGGCGCATTCTGCCTTGGGGACGAAACCGCTCAAAGGTGGGGTACAAGCCGCGGCGCTCGACAAGCTGGTTCTACTTGGTGCTGGACCTGCATTTGGCGTCACGCGCGGGGGCGCCACGCTCGCGCCTATGACCGTGGCCGCCAAGACCTTCGGTCTCGACGTTAGGACAGCCGATCTTGAGATCTTGAAGAACGGTGAAGTAGAGAGAACCATCCCGGTCGAGCCTTCCAACGCGCCGTCACACGTCTTCGCGACAGGATCCGCGTTCAGCGCAGACAGCAAGTACGAAAGCAGATTCGTGGTCAATCGAGGCGAGGAGGACCAGAAGCAGTCCGTCACAAAACCCCTCCGGCCGGCCCGGTTCGAGATCGAGGCGGCGAGCGAAGAAGCCTATCCCGACCGGGTCGATCCCATCGACGTGATTCGAGTGTATGACGGGGCTCCGACGCTCTCAGTCACAGAGACGACGTTCCCCCTCTTCTCCGGAACGAACAAAGCCACCCTCCAGATCAAGGGCTCGGTGATCAGCGGAGTAGCGCCCATTGAGAAGATAGTTGTCAACGAGGTCGTGGCGTCGACCGTGCTCAAGGACTCTGGAACCCGCAAGCTCGGCCCCTATCGATCGGACTTCGCGGTCACCGTCGAAGTCGGCCCAGCCGAAGAGATAGTCACCGTCTACGCGGTCGACGCCGTCAACCGCGTCACGACCCAGTCCTTCAGGATCACTCCGAACAGAGGGGGCCCAGGCTTCTTCGGAATTATGTCCCGCACGATTACACCGCTTCCGGTTCTGCAACCTGGTAGCCCGAACGTTGTTCCACAGACGTTCATCGTGAAACTCAAAGATCGTGGCGCTGACGCGGCTCAGCAAACAATCGATGTCGCGATCGGATCAACCACCCAGCGCGTCGTCCTCAAGAGAATCAACGACCTCTACACGAGCGAACCGCTTCTTGCAGTTTCCGAGGGGTCGACGCTTCCGGCAAGTCCGGTGGAGATGGTCAACTCACGCTTGATAGCACCCTTGGGCCAGTTCGCGAACTTCAGTTTTGGAGAAGTGAAGGAAAGGGCCTTGTTCCAAGGCGTGAGCGTGAAGTCTGGCTCAACCGCCGTCACCTACCTCGACCCAGGCCGCGCCGCCGGCTACGAAGTGTGGGTTGGAAAGCAGGGAACTGCGGGCCCGACGACTACAATCCTCACCGCGGGCCTGAACTCCGATCTCACGCAGTCGGCTTATCCCGCCCAAACCGTCAACCTTCAGCAAGTCAGCGCGAATCCAAAGGACCCTGGGTTCAACCTCTACAAGGGAACCGTCGCCTTCGTGATGGACGGCGTGGACCCAGCCGCAGGCGTAACCTCCCTACAGCGTGTGGTCCAATTCGGGCGCGTTCAGATTGAAGGCAGCGAGAGACTCACCCTCCCGGTATCCTCTGGGGCGACGCACGTACGTTGGAACACGCTCGAGGCGCGCCCCGTCTTCATCCAACTCCCTGCCGACGATTTTGGGCAGCTGCCGTACAAGGCCGTGTTGGACCATTGGAAGGTGACGCAGGCCGCCGAATTCCTGCGCGACGGAACTCCGCTGCCAAATGTGAAGGTTTCGGGCTACATCGACAAGACGAGCGTTGGACTCAGCGAAAGTGCCGGCCTGACCCCGCTGCAAGCGGACGGCATTGGGTACAGCCCTGCGACCTTCCCATTGACGACGGACGCCTCTGGCCGCGTCGTGTTCCGGGTAGAAACGCTCGCGGAGGATGACCAGACGACGGGCCCGCTCATCGGGGTTGTGCTGTCCCTGAACGATCAGGTTGGCGTGAGAGCTCTCGAGTTGCTGCACCGGGGGCCATCGGCAGCGCTACCGCCGGCCATTGACGTCACCACCGAGCACGGCGTGCCGCTCAAGACGACACGCATCCTTGCCAGCTACGCGAGTCCAGGCGGCATTCCGAAACGTACCAACGCATGGTATGAGCGCATTTCTAGAATCTTGGTCAAGCAGGTCATCGGAGATGATCCTGATCTCACAACCCTCTACGACAGCCTAGGCGCGCTCGGTCAACAACGAGAGTGGCTCTTCCTTGGCGCCATCGTTGGGTTGCCGTGGGGCGCGGGCCAGGCACTCGGTGACAGCGTGTTTGGGTCGGCGAATCTCGTCGGGAGTGTCGGGGTCTACTCCGCCTATGCCTTCCAGGGCCTGGGGAATCACGAGCTGGCGCTGCTCAGCGCGCTTGGTGGAAACAGCAATCCCCTCGACGCGCAGCTCACTCTCGATATCGAGTACGTTTCCGCGAAGCGGATCAAGTTGAAGGCGGCCATGGAGCAGCTCAGAGCCGCCGCGGCAATGCTCCAGCAAGAGGAAGTTCAGATCATGCTCACGGAGCGGCTGATGACGGAGATGTTCAGTTCCTACCAGAGCCAGATGGGGCGCCTCGTCCGCGCGATCGGCTTGAACGATCAGCACCCGGGGTTCAAGGCGCTCATCATCGGCTTCAGCGTCGGCGCCGTCAGTGGATATCTAGCGGAGATCACGGCCGAGGCCACGATCGCGTCGATCTTCGCTCCGGGGATAGCGGCGACGTTGCCGGTTATGCTGCGCGCCGCCCGAGCGGGAGTAAGCGTGGCCAAGGTATCGCGAGTGCTGAACGTCTTCACGAAGATCAACCTGTTTGGGGATACTGCGAACATGAAGCGCGGCTTCTCCATGTTTGTCCGGTTCCTCGACGCACTCGGCCCCAACGCATTGCGGCAGTTCTTCGACAGGGCGGACGTAGCCCCCGCTGCGGCA
>JAQBHL010000195.1:0-43241 GCA_032127745.1 Acidobacteriota bacterium | reverse complement strand
AGGGGCAGGTTGATGAAGGCGGCGCCTTGGACGCCCGAGCCCAGCGAGTAGGGATTCTTCGACCAGCCGGCGTGCAGCCCCACCTCGGCCCCGATGCGACCGATGGCGGGCAGGAGTTCAAGCGGATCGGCGGCGCCCGGCTTTCCGGGGGCGGGAGGCGGCGCCTGGGATTCCTGAGCCTGGGCCCTTTCGGCCAGGGGAGCGACGATCAGCAGAAGGACGATGGTCAGGAAGAAGAGGAATCTGGGAAGACGCCGGGGCATGGAACTTGGATCATGCTACCCAACGTTGAGCGAGAATTCACACCCAAGCATGAACCCCACTCCTGAGATCGTCATCCCGGATCGGATCGAAGCCTGGATCCGCGCCGATGGGGGCGATCTGGCCCTTCTCCTCATCACGCTTGACCACCAGATGCGTCCGCACGTGATCATGCTCGCCCGGGACGAAGTCCGGCTGGTGTCACCCACCCGAGTTCGCCTGGCCGTCGGGGAAGGGAGCCGGTCGGCCGCGAATCTGCGCGTGCGAAAGACCGCCACCCTCGCGATCTACGACGCCGGTCTCGCCTGCGTCATCAAGGCCCGCGCGGTCACAGAGCCGTGTGACCTCCTCCCCGGGACCGTGGCCTGCGATCTCGTGGTCGAGGATGTTCGCTTCGACGCGCCCGCCGCGACCGAAGGCTCGGCCCGTCTGGTCAGCGGATTGAGGTTCGAAGGCCGCGCGGAGCGCAAGGACGTTAAGGAGGCCCTGGGCTAGGACCGCGACCGCGTGGCGCGGGAGTGCGAGGAACGAGACGGGGAGGACTTCCGTGCCGGCCGACGCTCCGGGGCGGGTGCTTTCTGGGCACGCGGCGTTCTTCGCGCGGCCTGCACCTTCTGCGCGACCTCCGGCTTCTGCATCCGCTTCAGGACATCGGTGAGGGCGAGGTTTATCTGACGGCGGTCCATGTCCACCTTGATCAGCTGAACCTCGACCCGATCGCCCAGCTTGTAGGTGCGCTTCGTCCTTTCGCCCCGAAGCGCGTGGTCGGTGTCGCGGAACATGTAGTAGTCGTCGGACATGGTGGTGATGTGGACCAGGCCCTCGATGAGGATGTCGGCGATCTGGACGAACAGACCGAACGGGGTCACGCTCGAAATGACGCCCGGGAAGGTCTCGCCCACCCGGCCGGACATGAAACGCGCCTTCTTCCAGTCGATCAGATCGCGTTCCGCATCCGCCGCCTTGCGCTCAGTTTCGCCAAGGTGCGCGGCTATGTCCTCAAGCGGCCAGTTCACGGCCGCGGGATTCTTCCCGTGGCGCAAGGCTCGAAGGGCGCGATGAGCCACCAGGTCCGGATACCTTCGGATGGGGCTGGTGAAGTGGAGGTAGTTCTCGCTCGCGAGGCCGAAGTGTCCGAGGTTCTCGGGCGCATAGCGGGCGAGGCGCTGGGTCCGCAACATGAGGTAGGTCAGTAGCCGCTCTTCCGGCCGGCCTTCGACCTGGCGCAGGATGCGCTGAAAATCCTTGCCCTGCGGATGCTCGAGATCCGCGGTGACCTGGTAGCCGAACGTCCGCACCAGTTCCAGGTACTCCTCCAGCCGGTCCGGATCCGGAGACTCGTGAATGCGATAGAGGGTGGCCACGCCCTTCTCCGAGAGGGCCTTCGCCACCGCCTCGTTCGCGACCAGCATGAACTCCTCGATCATCCTCATGGCGAAAAGACGCGGGGTCGAGGTGATGTTCTCGACCACACCCAGAGGATTGAGCTGAAGCTCGGGCTCGGGCAGGTCGAAATCGAGCGAACCGCGGTCCTTGCGGGCTCGATTGAGAATGAGGCCCAATTCCCGCGCTTCCTCGACCGTCTTGACGGCCTGCGCGAACTTCACGCGGGTGGCGGGGTCCCCGTCCAGGATGGCCTGAGCGTCCTGGTAGGCGAGTTTCGCCGCCGACTTGATCACCCCATCGTAAAACTGCGCGTCGACCACGCGGCCCTGGTGATCGATCTCCATGACCGCGGTCTGGGTGAGGCGGATCTCGCCCTCGACCAGGCTGCAGATGCGGCTGGAGAGGGCGTGGGGAAGCATGGGCACCACGAACCCGGGGAAGTAGACGGAGTTGCCGCGCTCATAGGCGCAGGCATCGAGAGCGGTGCCCTCGCGGACGTAATGGGCCACGTCGGCGATGTGAACGGCGAGAACGAAGTTCCCGTTCGAGTGGCGGGCGATGCTGATGGCATCGTCGTGGTCTTTCGCGGTTTCGGGGTCGATGGTGATCGTGGTCCACCCGGTGAAATCCGTGCGCTTTTCGATCTCGCTCTTTGGAACGGAGGTGGCCGCGGCCTCGGTCTCCGCGACCACATCCGCGGGAAAGTCGGCGGTGAGTTGATACTGAGCGAGGATCACCTTCAGATCGACGCCGGGATCGTTCATCTGACCCAGACCCTCGATCACGTCACCCGCGGCCAGACGGTTGGCGGTGGCGGTGCGCGTGATTCTCAGAACCACCATATCGCCCGACGCCACCTCCACCGAGGGGCCGGCCGAAAGAACCTGCACGTTCTGAAAGAGGCGCCGATCGAAGGGGACCACGTGGGCGTGGCCATGGGAGACCTCGTAGCGGCCCACCACACGCTTCACCGCGTGCTCGACCACCTTCACCACTTCGCCCGAAAAGCCCTTGTCGGTCTTGCCCACCACTCGCGCCATCACGGTGTCGCCGTGGGAGGCGCCGTGAAGGAGGGGCAGATCGACCTTGAGGGTCGGGTTTTGCGGAGAGTCCGGCGGGCCGGGAATGGGATTGACGAACGCGAATCCCGCCGGATGGCCGACCACGCGGCCGAGGAAGGCGTCGGTGGAGCTGGCGGTCTTTTTCATTGGAGTAGTCATAAGGTCGGGCAAAGTCTCGAGTATGGATGTCGTCCGTGCGAAAGCGCGCGCCGGAGAAATCGTTCACTCGCGGAGACCCCGCCAGCTCGCGACCCCGCGGCAAGACCCTCCGGAAGAGGAGGGAACTACCAAATATGCCGGAGGTGGGGGTCGAACCCACACTCGCCGAAGCGAACACGGCCCTGAACCGTGCGCGTCTGCCAATTCCGCCACTCCGGCGCGCTGGACGAGAAGGCGGGGAGATTACCATGGCGGCGGCCTCAGGGCCTCGGCGGGGCCGCGCGGCGGTCGGAGGGTGGGACATATTGCGGGCTCCCGCCCGATGAAGGTATCCTTCGCGTCCCTCACGGGGGATCGGATCCCCCGAGTCGTCTGCTCGCAGCCCGGCCAGGGCTGCGGTTTGGTTCAAGCCGGAGTGGTGGAACTGGCAGACACGCACGTTTGAGGGGCGTGTGGAGAAATCCGTGCGGGTTCAAATCCCGCCTCCGGCACCAGACCTGAATTCGCGCAGTTGCGGCGGTCGAATGACCGCCGTTCCTGTTGGTCGAGGAACTCTAGCGGGACGCGGCCACGCGCTTCGTGGCCGTCTCCGAGATGTAGCGCTGTGGGTCCTTGAGAAGCATGCTGGAGAGAGGGATGCTCTCGATGGCCTTCATAAGTTGAGGATCGAGGGCGTAGAGACGGCGCCGGGCCTCGCCCTCCCCGAATACCTGACGCATCGTCTCCTCCAGAATCTCCGCCTCGATCTCGGACCGACTGGCCTCGAACTCCTTCTGGTCGTAGGGAAGGTCCCCGGCCTTGAGGAAATCCACAAACTCCGCCACCACCCGGGGCGTCACCTTGAAGTCCTTGCCGATGAGGCGGACCTTGTCGTTCCCCACGCTGGCGCGCGAACCGGCCCCCTCTACCGCGGTCGCCTGCGCCACATCCGCCGACTCGAAATGACGGGCGAAATTCACGAAGGCCTGACGTCCCTGAAGGTCGGCCACCACCGATCCCGTCTTGGCGGGCTCGGAGCAGATGTCGGGAGCCACGCCGTCGCCGCCGAAGACCCGGCGACCGGCATCGGTCAGGCGGGGATCGGCCCCCTCGACGTCGCAACCCACCCGCTCTTTGGGCGCTTGATAGTCCTCGAGCGCGGTGCTGCCGCCGTAGGGACGTTGAATCGAGCGTCCGGACGGCGTGTAGTAGCGGGCGGTGGTGAGGCTGAGCGCATAGCCGCGCACGCTGCGCAGGGGCCAGATCGTCTGCACCAGACCCTTGCCGAACGTGCGTTCGCCCACGATCAGTCCCCGGTCGTGGTCCTGAATGGCCCCGGCCACGATCTCGGAGGCGGAGGCGCTGTGCCGCGACGTCATCACCACCAGAGGCGCTTCGGACCAGGGGGAATCGGTCTCCGTGATGTAACTCGACTCGTCCCGCTTGAAGCGGCCCTTGGTATAGACGACCATCTGCCCTTTCTTGAGGAAGAGGTTCGAAACCGCGAAAGCCATGTCGAGAAGACCGCCGGGATTGTCCCTGATGTCGAGAACGTAGGACGTGGCGCCTCGCTCCTTGAGGGTACGCAGAGCGCGCTCCAACTCCCGCTCGCAGCCCGAAGGCTCGCTGGGCCGGCAGGCCGTGGTCTCGTTGAAGTCCACCAGGCGGATGTAGCCCACATTCTTCGCGACCATGAAGGAGTAAGGCACGGAATGGATGGGGATCTCGTCGCGCACCACCGTGAACTCGAGGGGCTTGTCGTAGCCCTGGCGTTCCAGCTTGATGCGCACCTCGGACCCCTTGGGGCCGCGCAGGCGCTTCACCACGGCATCGATGTCCATGCCCCGCGCGTCCTCGTTCTCGATGCCCACGATGATGTCCCCGGCTCGAATACCGAGGCGGTGGGCCGGTGACCCCTCGAAGGGCGAGACCACGGTGATCCTTCCCTCGATGGACACGATGGTGATGCCGAGGCCGAAGTAGGATCCCTTCTGCCTCTCCTGCATCTGCGAGAACTCCTTCACCTCGAAGAAACTGGAGTGAGGATCGAGGGTCCGCAGCATTTCGCGGATGGATGAAGCCACCGGCTTCGCCGGATCGATTTCTTCCACGTAGTTCAATTCAATGGCGGCCAGAATCTCGGAGTAGCGTTTCAAATGCGCTTCATTGCTATCCACCGCGGCCTGGGCGCTGCCCCCGAAGGTGGCTCCCATCAGGGCGGATGCGCCGATCAACGCCACGCTTGCGAGTGTCGCTCGAACTGAACGGCTCATGCCATCACCTCGGTCATCATGCTTCGGAACCCCGTAACGTCAAGACGAACAACCGAGTTGATTATGTCCTGAGGGACCGATCCACCGGTAGGGCGGAAGCGAGGAAACTTCATGGCGCCGCCCGCGCCTCAGGGCGGAGGCGGGGCTTGCTCTTCGGCGGGCACGTGATGGGTGCGCCACCACCGCACGAAGGCCAGGGCGAACAGACCGAGAAAGCCGGCCACGATCAGTAGATGGCTCTGGACCCAGACATCGAGGTTCTTCAACCACCCGATAGCCTCATCGCCGTATTCCGCTCCCAGGACCGCCCAGATCACGTACCGCAGGCCGCGGGCGAGAAACACGGTGGCCGCAAAGCGGGCCCGGGGCATGGCGAAGATTCCCGCGGCCAGAACGAACCCCTTGAAGGGCATGGGGGGAGGAGAGAGGGCCGGAACGGCGATGGCGATCGCGCCGTATCGGGCCAGCAGCGTCTCGGCCCGGAGGAGCTTCTGGGTAGAGACGAAACGGGTGGCCAGCTTTTCGCCGCCGCGCCTTCCCACTTCGTAGAGAAGCAGGCAGCCCACCACCGACCCGAGGGCGGTGGCGAGGACGAACTCCCAGGCCATGCCCGGTTCCTTGGCCGCGGCGGTGACGATCAGGAGATCGCTCACTTCGGGGAGAGAAACGAACGACGAGTCGGCCACCGCGACCAGAAACATCCCAAACCAGCCGAGCTTCGGAACCGCAACATCCTGAATCCAGAGAATGAGATCGTGCAAGGATGTCTACTCGCGGCGAAGGCTCGGGGCCGGCGCGGATCTCGACCGAGGCCCGGGGAGGCGACCGCCGACCATGGGCATCAACCGGGACCGGCTACTTCCCCGCGATGGCGAGAAGCGTTATGTCGAACTTGAGCGTGGAGTTGGCGGGAATCGCCCCATTGCCCTGGCTGCCGTAGCCGAGATTGGGAGGCACGGTCAGCCGGCGTGTACCGCCCACGCGCATGCCCGGCAGGCCCTCGTCCCAGCCCTTGATGACCGCGCCCGCGCCCACCCGAAAGGTGAAGGTGCCGGCATCGAACTGCGTTCCGTTGGTGAGCGTTCCGACGTAGGTGACGGTCACGGTGTCGCCGCTGACCAGGACGGGGCCGGCGCCGACCACGAGATCCTCGACTCCGAGCGTGCCAGAGGGCGAAGTGGATCCGCAGGCGGGGAGAAGGGCGGCGAGGGCGAGCGAGGAGATGAGTCTGAAGAAGTTCTTGGTCGGTTTCATGGGGGGAGCGGGAGTCTAAATCAGCACCTCTCCTGCTCGGACTCCGCGAGGTCGTGAGCCACTTCATCGGCCAGACGCGCGATCAACGGGTCGTGGGTCAGGGCCAGACCCTCCTCGGCGAACTGCAGGGCCTCGCGAAAGCGGCGCGCGCCCCGGAGGATGCCGACGAGCGGGGGATAGACGCGCGAGGCGGCGCGCACATCCCTGGCGGTCAGAACGTCGAGACGTGAGCGCAGCAGCCGGTCCAGGCGGAGGTCGGAGAGGGCGCTCAGGTCGGGCGTCTGGTCATTTCCCGGGTCGCGTCGCTCAGCTCGGCTCGAAGCAATTTTTGGGGCCATCGCGTTCTCCGCCGCCGCCCTCGCGTCCATGGTCCGCAGATACTCCCGCAGGGCGAAATGGGTGCTGGGGAACGCGAGGTCGTCCCAGGGCAAATCCTGGGGCGCGAACATCCTGACCTCGAGACTCTCATCCCCCACGATCGGCCGTCCCGCAAGGGTACGAGCCGCGAAGGCGACCACCACCACCTCGCTCTCCTTGAACGAATAGGCGCCGAGGAGCCGGCCGATCTCCACCTCCAGGCCCACTTCTTCGAGGGCTTCCCGGCGCGCCGCGGCCTCGAGGGTCTCCCCGCGATCCACGAAACCGCCGGGATGAACCCAAAAGCCCGCGCGAGGCTCGATTTCACGCCGCAGCAACACGATTCCGCCGTCGTACTCGACCACTGCCCCCGCCGCGACTTTCGGATTCAGATAGAAGATGAACGAGCACTGCGGGCAGACGAGCCGCTCGGGCTCGAACTCCTTCAGCCGGCGCCGGGCGAAGGCCGTCCCGCACTTGGGACAGAACCGATAGCCGGGATCGCTCAACACCGCCCGCAGCCTATCAAGCCCCAACTCACGAGCCCGCCCTCACCTCGGTTGGCTGCCCCCGGGCGACACGAGCACCCGCACCACCGTGGCGTCCGTGCTGAGGCCCGCCGCGCGGGCCAGGAGAGCGATCTTCGGGGGCAGACTCAGGCGGAGCTTTCTCTCCTGCGACGAGCAGCGCTCCTTCGGGAAGCGTGCCGTCCACTCATCCCACCATGGGGTCACCCTCTTCGAGACGGGTTCGATGACCAGCAACCGTGATCCTTTGGCCACCCAGGGAAGGAGACGGGTGGCTATGAGGTCCCGTCTCTCGCCGTCGAGTTCGTTGAGGGTCCAGCCGATGACGATGCCATCCGGGCGCCGGACCGCGTCGAGGGCTTCCGTGATCGAGCGGCTGGTCTTTGCGCTGATGCGCAGCATCTGGTAGGTCCACCGCGCTTCGTGGAGGGCGAACGACGATCGATCGGCGGCCACCACCGAAACCGGATCGGCGCTCCCCAGGGCCCAGGCCGCGCTGCACACCCCGGTACCGCAGCCGAGGTCGAGGATGGTGGGGCGACCCGAGTCTTCGAAGCCGAGACCCGCGTCGCTGATCATGGCCTGGGTGGTCAGGAAGTGGATGGCGCCGTAATAGAGACCGAACGCGGCCCGCTTGCCCCTTCCATCCAGGGCCCGGGCCAGGCCGCCCACTTCGCGCTTCTCGACATAGTCCGCGGACAGGGCGCGGAGCGCCCGGGTCACTTCGCCGAACTTGAGGTCCTTGAGATGCCGCTCGACGAGCGCCTCCAGGAACCGCCCGCCGCGGCCCGCCCGAGTCTGCTCCTGGATCAAGGGGCCAAGTTCAGGACCACGCCCGGGAGGCTGAGCGCATAGCGCGGCCCCATCAGTTGCGAGGGCGTGAAGTAGCCCCGGCGCGCGACCAGGGCGGGATTCAAAAGGCGCTCGACCACACCCAGGGCGGCGGTGACCGTGAGTTCATACCCATTCGGAGTTTCCATCTCGGCGGTGACGCGCCGGCCGTCGCTGGTCGAGGCCTCGCCCCAGATGTAAGAACCGCTGCGCGCCCGTTTTTCGGGGGACGGGGCCTTGACCGAGGCCGCCACCCGCCGCTCCAGGAAACGGGTCACGATCCCGAGGCCCATGAGCGGCCGCAGCCAGTTCAGCCGTCGCGCCGAGGCGATGGTGGCGGGCGACGCGACCATGTAGACGTCGATGTCGGGCACGCCGGTGGTGATGTAGGCAGTGAAGACGTCGCCCCAGGGGATGGTCATGGCGAGCCTGGGCTTCCCCTGGCGCATGAAGGTCCTGGTCTTGAAGGCGAGAGGAACCTGGACCATGACGCCGCCCCGGCGCACCCGGCCTCCCTTCGCGATCCCTGCGACGCTGGTCTTGGCCGTACCCACGCTGGGTCCGCCCCCCGCCTCGAAGGCGAGCACGAGGGACGAGGCGCCCGGGAGGGCCTCCTGGAGCAGAGCGGCCACAGTGTCGGTGGGCACGACGTCGAACCCGACTCCGGGGACCACGCAGATCCCTCGCCCGGTGGCTTCGGCGGCCCGGGCGTGGCAGGCGGCAAAGACGTCGATCTCGCCCGTGATGTCGAGGTAGTGCGCGCCTTCGGCGAGGCAGGCGTCGAGCATCGGACGGGAGGTCTCCCCAAAAGGACCCGCGCAATGCAGAACCAGCCGGCAGCCGGCCACGGCCGCGCGGAGGCCTGAGGAGTCGCCCAGATCGCAGGGGAAAGCGGTGGTCTGCAAACGCTCCGCCAGCGTTTTCAGGGCCCGCGCGTTCCTCCCGGCCAGTCTGGGCTTGTATCCGCGGCGAGCCGCTTCCTCCGCGATCAGGGCGCCAGTGTAGCCGTTGGCCCCGTAAATCATCCAGGTCGGGGCCGGGGAGGCAGTGGACATTGTCGTCATCGCAGGGCAAGGGGGAGAGTAGCAGACCGACCGGGAATGGCCTTTCCCGTCCAGAAAGTCAAAAAGTATCTTCCAAACCGGCGGGTTCCGGGCCTAGAATCGAAACAGGTCGGTGGGTTCCTCTAATTCAAGAGAGAAAGCTCAGAAGCTATGGCGTCCTTTGGTGAATCCCTTCGTCGCGAACGCGAACTCCGCGGTGTTTCCCTGCAGGATATTGCGGCGGCCACGAAGATCGGGGTGAGCGCGCTGAGGGCCATCGAAGAGGACCATCTGGAGAAGCTTCCCCAGGGTCTGTTCGTCCGGGGCTTCGTGCGCGAGTACTCCCGCTTTCTCGGCCTCGACGAACAGAAGATCATGACCGAGCTGAGCTTTCACACCGCTGCTCTCCCGGAGGCCTTCCCTGCGCGCGAAGACGAAGACCAGGAGCGTCGGGTTTCGAGCCGGTTCGCCGCGCGTCTCGTGAACGGAGGATTGATCGCGGGCGTTGTCGCGGCGGTGGCGGCCCTGATCCTGAGCCCGGGATTCTCTCCCCGTGCAAAAGCACCCGAGGCGAAGCCGCAGGTTGAAGAGTCTTCGCCATCTTTCAGCACCACTCGGGGCGACGGGCAGGAGGCCGCGGGCGCGTCCTTCCGGAACGGTCAAGAGTCGAGCCTGCCGGACGGGGCGCAGACCGCGTCCTCCGTGATTCCCCAACCGCTTCAATTGACGCTCACCGCCACCGAGGATTGCTGGATCGGCCTCGATGTCGGGGGCGACCGGGTGGAGAACCGGGTCTTGAAGAAGGGCGAGACCTTCTCCATCAGCGCGCGCCAGAACGCCTCCCTGGCCGTCGGCAACGCCGGGGGGCTCCTGGTCGCCATCGACTCAGGGCCGGCCCGGCCTTTGGGTAACCGCGGCGAAGTCAAGCGCAACATCGTCCTCTCGCCCGAAACGATCGGCGCGCTTTCCGCGGGCTCGGAAACCATACCCGCCAAGCCCATCGGCTGATGGCGGCGGTCAGGGTCGAGCCACCACTGGGACGACGTGTGAGCGATGGCTGAAGCCCGCGAAGCGAATCCGCTCGTCGATCAGATTCGCCGCGGGGGCGTGCCGCTCGAGGTCAGGATGATGGCCGCCGAAGGCGCGCTGCCCCTGAAGCCCGAGGACCTCGTCGACCTGCTCGAGGTGATGCACCGGGACCCCCTGCCCGAGGTGGCGGACCTGGCCACCAAGACCTTCAGGGAGCTCAGCGTCGATGCCCTGTTGCCTCTGATCAAGGGCAACGACGCCCTGTTGAGCGTGCTCTCCTGGACTCTCGAGGTTCGCGCCGAGCCGAAGCTTCTCGAAGCCTGCCTGCAGAACACCACCACGACCGACGAGGCGATCGTCCTCCATGCCAAACGCCTCCCCGAGTCCCTGGCCGAACTGGTGGTTATCAACCAGACCCGCCTGCTGCGCCACCCGCCCCTGCTCGCGGCCATCGAGTCGAACCCGGTGCTGTCGCGGGATCAGCGACGGCGTCTCGCCGAACTTCGAGAGACATTTTCGATCGGAGTGGAGCCGGAGCCCGAGGCGGCGCCGGCCCCGCCACCCCCACCGCAGCCCGCTTCGGAGCCCGCCCCCGCTCTCATCGAGATTCCGGCCGGGGAAGAGCCTCCCCGAGGGGCGGGGGAGGAGAACCTGGTCGTGCTCAAGCCGGAGGAGGCGATCGCAATCCTCACCGAGGATGAAAAGAAGGACGAAAAAGCGGTCAGCAATCTGCAGCGCCTGTATACCCTCACCACGGGCAAGAAGGTCAAGGCCGCGCTCACCGAAGACGCGCAGGCGCGCGGTTTCCTGATCCGGGATCCGAACCGCCTGGTCGCCCTGGCCGTACTCGGCTCGCCGAAGATCACGGAGGCGGAGATCGAGCAGTTCGCGTCCATGAAGAACGTGTCGGACGAGGTGCTGCGGCGCATCGGCACAAACCGCGACTGGACGAAAAAGTACACGGTCATCAATTCGCTGGTGAAGAATCCCCGGACCCCCCTACCCATCGCCATGCGCTTCGTGTCCCGCCTCCAGCCCCGCGACATCAAGGCTCTGGCCGTCGACCGGAACGTTCCGGAAGCGATTCGAAAGTCGGCCCAGCGTTTCGTGAAGGCCACCACCCAGAGGGGCACGAAGGAGTAGCGGCCGGGGGCGGAGGGGGGCTTGGGGCCTCTCCAGTTTTAGACCGCAGTTCAATCAGGTATCCTCCGGCCTGGTTTCCGCCGAAGTGTCATGACCGACTACTACGCCATTCTTGGCGTCCCCCGCAGCGCGAGCAGCCTCGAGATTCGAGACGCGTACCTGAAGCTCGCCCGCACCACTCATCCGGATAAGGTGAATGAGCCGGGGGCGCGGAAGAAGGCGGAGGATGCCTTCAAATACGTGACCGCGGCCTATGACACGTTGTCGCGGGAACGGTCGCGCCGCGACTACACCGGGAAGCTCCCGGCCGAGCCGCAGGCAGAGGCGCCGCGCCGGACCGCGCCGGGCGGACAGGGCCGCCCCTCTGAGTCCGGATCGCGGCCGCAGCGACCGGCCGCCTCCACCTCCCCGGGCGCAACCGGGAAGGCCATACCTCACACCGGCCCCATCACCTTCGACGCTTTGGGTCAGGGCATCGCGGCCTTCAAAAAGGAGGACTACCACACCGCGGTCCAGCTCCTGAGCCTGGCCGTGACCAAGGACCCGAAGAACGCCACCGCTCACGGGATGCTGGCCATGGCGATGGCCAAGAATCCCAATTGGGTTCGCGACGCGATGCAGCATATGGACACGGCTTCAAAGCTCGAGCCCAGGAACGTATCGTACCTGGTGGAACTGGCACTTCTCCTGCAGTCGCAAGGTCTCAAGCTCCGGGCCCGCCGGAGCCTGGAGAGCGCCATGGCGATCAAGCCGGACCATCCGGACGTGGCTCGAGCGCTGAAAGAAATTCCCCTCGAACCCCCCGAATCCGAGACCCCGGTCCGGACCACGAGGGAAACGGCGCGCGGCCTGTTCGACCGTCTTCGCAAGCGCTGAAACGCAAAGGGTTTGCTTCGTCTTCGGTCTTTGATGTCTACTTACGGAACCGCATGATGCCTCCCAGACTGAGCGACCCCCGCTGCCCCGCCGCAGGCACAAGACATTGAAGCTCAGATTCGCCGGCAAAACCGACGTGGGAAGGCGCAGGAAGAACAACGAGGACTACTTCGGCGTCTTCGACGAGCATCTCCTTTTCGTGGTCGCGGACGGGATGGGCGGACACGCCGCGGGCGAGGTGGCCTCCAGTACCGCGGTGGAGGCGGTGGCGGAGTTCGTCGCTCTGACCGCCAAGGAGACCGACATCACCTGGCCCTGGGGAGTCGACCCGAACCTTTCCCTGGTTGCGAACCGGCTGAAGACGGCCGTCCGGTTCGGCAACCAGAAGGTCCTGGACCGGAGCCTCACCCAGGCCGACTACGAGGGCATGGCCACCACCATCGTGGGTGTCTTGTTCGAGGAATCGACAGCTCACATCGCTCACGTGGGCGATTCCCGCCTGTACCTGATCAACGATTCCGGGATCACGCAGATCACCGTCGATCATTCGTGGGTCCTCGAGCAGGTGGCGCTGGGCGTTCTCACCAAGGAGCATGCGCGGTCTCATCCCCTCCGCAACGTAGTCACGCGCGCCATCGGTGCGGCTCCCGAGCTGAATGTGGACATGGCGGCTCATGACATGGCGGCGGGGGATGTCCTTCTGCTTTGTTCGGACGGGCTCTCGGGTATGGTCCTCGACGGCGAACTGGAGCGCATCGTCCGCGCCACCCCCGATCCGAATACGGCCGCGGAGGTTCTGGTCGCCGAGGCGAATGCCAAGGGCGGCGAAGACAACATCACCGTGCTCCTCGTGAGGCGGGACGAGTGACCTTGAGAGGTTCCGTCCGCGGCAGGCCTCGGGAGGCCCATCCGATCGCCGCCGTGATCGGATGCGGCTCCCCCCATGGCCGGCCGTAACCTCGCCAGATCGCCCCGGCCCGCGACCGAGTATCGAATAGGAAGGTACCGGATCCGGGCCCGGCTCGGCAAGGGCGGGATGGGGGTGGTGTATCTCGGTCGCGATGAGGCTCTCGATCGCGACGTCGCGGTCAAGACCCTCCGGGTGGAGGGCTCTCAGGATGACGAGAGCCGCGGCCGGTTCGAAATCGAAGCCAAGGCCGCGGCCCGGCTTCAACACCCGAACATCGTCACCGTGTTCGAACTGGGCGAGGATCGCGGCCTCCCCTTCATCGCCATGGAACTCCTCGGCGGCGATGACCTCGAGACTCTGCTCCGCTCGCGCGAGCCCTTGAGCGCCACCGAGCGACTGGACATCGCGATTCAGACCCTGCGCGGCCTCGACTTCGCCCACGCCCATCACATCGTGCATCGCGACATGAAGCCCTCCAACATCCGGGTGCTCGACGATGGCGGGGTCAAAATCCTCGACTTCGGCATCGCCAAGGTGGAGAGCACCTCGGTCACCCGGGCCGGCATGATGGTCGGCACGCCCTACTACATGAGCCCCGAACACATCCGGGGCGGCGTTCTCGACGGCCGCAGCGATGTCTTCGCGATCGGGGTGATCCTGCACGAACTCTTCGCCCTGAAGCGGCCGTTCTCCGCGGACGATTCCACTCGCGTCCTCTATCGGATAGTCAATGAGCCCCACCCCAGACTGGAGCCGGGTGCGGCCGGGCCTCTGACCGCGGATATCCAGGAGGTGATCGACAAGGCGCTCGAAAAGGACGCCGACGACCGCTTCGCCTCGGCCGCCCTGATGGCGGATGAAATCACCCGGGTGCGGGACGGATATGCCTCGCCGTCACTCGCCACCGAGGATCTGGCCGCGCTGAGCCAGGCCCGGAAGCAACTCTCCGCCGACCAGATCGACCCGACCACGATCCAGACGGTGGAGAAGATCGCCCGTGCGAATCCGGATGCGACGGAGGCTCAGCGCCTGCTTCGCCGGTTCCGGCGAAGGCCGGGGGAGACCACGGGAGAGTTGGAGACTCTGTCTTTCCCCGAGCTTGATGCCACTTTTGAAAAGGCGGCGGCCCAGGGAGACCCCACGGTCGGATCCGGGCGCACGATCAACGGTCGAGCGGATACGCTGCTGCAGGGCGGGGCAAGCCCGGCCGAAAGCGCGCCGGCCCCGCACCATTCGAACACCGTCCTCTACAGTGCGATCGCGGCCTGCCTTATCGCCGGTTCCATCGCCGCCGTCCTCTACTTCGTGCGGCTCAAGAGTCCCGAGGTCAGCACGGCGAGCCCGACTCCTGCCATCCAGGAGATCTTCGTACCAGGCCCGGCCAACCAACCCTCCGAGGGCGAGACGTCCAAGGGCGCCCCCCCCGGGAGTGAGCCGACCAGGAGTGGATCGGCGACCAGGCCGGCCGAGGCGGGGCCGGCCGAGGCGGGGCCGGCCGAGGTCCCCGCGCCGGTGATCCCCAGGACGACGATCGAAATCACATCGCAGCCGAAAGGCGCCAGCGTTCGCCTGGACCAGAAGACCATCGGCATCACTCCCCTGCGCACCGAGGTCGCGTCGGACGCGGCGCATGCGATCTCGTTTTCGCTCTCCGGCTATCTCTCGAAAGACGTCCGGATCGAGCTGCCCCTTCCCGCTTCGGTGGACGCGACTCTGGCCCCGAGCGGTCCGCCCGCCAGTCTGGTCGTGGAGAGCTCCTACCCGGTGACGGTTTCGGTCTCCGGAAGGGTCATCGCAAGCGCCAGGCCCGGAGTCAGCACCACCCTGCCCGCGGGGGCCTACGAGGTAGTGGTCGAGTCCTCGTCCTCGTTCCTGAAGCATCGGGAATCGGTTCGTCTCGAAGCCGGAGGCTCGTTCACCTACCGGACGCCGGGCGCGGGCAAGATCGGAGTGCGGGCCAGCCCCGACAACTGCAAGATCTTCGTCGACGGCGTCTTCGTCGATTACCCTCCCATCATCGATCGGACCATCGTGGCCGGGAACCATGTGATCAGCTTCGAGTGGCCGGACGGCGCCAAGACCGAGGAGAGAGTTCTGATCCGGGAAGGCCGGCCCTCCTATGTCATGGGAAGGAAGCCGTGAGGCGCCTCCGCCTCCTGGTTGCGACCGTCCTGTGGCTGTGCGGCTCCTGGTGGGCCGCCGCCCAGACCCAGCCACGGCCCGATGACCAGGCCAGGCGCCTCCTCGACGACGGCCGGGTCGACCTCGCGAACGGCCGGGCCAAGCAGGGTCTGGACGCGCTCGAGACCATCGTGACCGGCTTTCCGAATTCCTCCTTCGCCGACGATGCCCTCCTCGAAATCGGGCGCTACGTGGAGGAGGTCGAGAAGGATCTCCCCAAGGCCCACGATCTGTACGATCAGATTGCGAAGAAGTATCCGCAGAGCGACGCGGCCCCCACCGCCTATCTGCGGATGGGCCGCCTCACCTTCGCCACCGCCGCCTCGCAGGCCGCCCTCGACGACGCTCTCGCGAACTTCCAGAGGGTCATCAGGCTCTACCCCGAAAGCCCCGCGGTTCCCGGCGCCCTGGTGGCGGCGGCGGCGGTGTTCCGGCGAGCGGGCCGGTTCGACTCCGCCATCGACTCGGCCCGCCGGGTGGTTCTCGATCATCCCTCGAGCGACGTGGCCCCCGAGGCCCAGTTCGAGATCGGTCAGTCGATGGTCATGGCCGGAGACCCCCTTCGGGGCCTCGAGGAATTCCAGCGCGTGAGGACTCTGTATCCGGAATCCCCCGCCGCCACCCGGGCCCTGAACGCCACCACCGCTTTGTATCGCATCTACGTGGGCGACCGGCCGGTCTTCCTCAAGGACGCCGCCTACTCCTTGCCGGGGGGCGACGCCCTCAAGGATGTTCGTTCCCTGGCCGTGACTCCGGACGGCGCCACCTGGGTCGCGTCCAACAAGACCAAGTCCGCGGTCTCCTTCGACCGGGACTTCAGGCTCTTGAGGTCCCTGCCTGCCGACGATCCCCAGACCCTCACCGTCTCGCCCGAGGGCGAGGTGGTGTTCGCGGCCAAACTCGCGATCAAGGTGGGGGCGACCTCCGTCTTCTCGTTTTCGGCGCCGTCCAGCAAACCCGGGGTCATGGAGGCCATCGACCGGATAGGTGCTGCCACCATCCTGGTGTCGGGGGACACCCTGGTCTCGGACCTGAGACGAAAGCGGGTGCTTCGATTCAGGGGCGCCGCCTTCGTCTCCGTCTTCCCGGACGCGGCCGAACGCGAGGTCATCAAGCTTCTGACCACGCCTCGCGGGGACGTGGTGATGTTGCGCAAGGACGACAAGTCGGTGGAGATCTTCGACGACGGAGGCCGTCTGATCTCGAAGATCGGGCCGAAAGGCCAGGGCTTCGAGTGGAAAAGGCCGGCCGATGTGGCCGTCGACGCCTTCTCGAATCTCTACCTGGCCGACGAGGATCAGGGCGTCTTCATGCTCTCGCCCAAGGGCGAGCTGATGACGACCTTTGGCTCCGCGGAAGTGCGGAAGAGCCAGGCCATCGCCATCGACCTCACCGGAGCGGCGCTCGTGTACGACGACCGGGCCGAGACCATCGTGAGGTTCAAGTGAATCGCCTGCGACTGATCCTGGCCCTGATCGTCAGTCTGGGGCCGGCCCTCGCCTGGTCGCAGCCGGAAGCCTCCCTGGTGGAGATGCGCACCACCCTCGAGCTCGCCATCTCCGAGTTCGAGGGGCCGGAGCAGGGCCAGTCGCTCCTGCGCTTCGACGAGATCATCGCCCGGCTTGAAACGGAGCGGGCCCAGCAGACCCTGTCCGAGGCGGGCGCGGCCCTCCTGGTCAGAGCCTACGAGTATCGGGCGCGGGTCCAGATGAATCTCGGCAACACCGAGAAGGCCGCAGACAGCTTCCGCGCCCTGATCGCGATCGCTCCCCAGCACAGCCTCGACGAGGGGTCGATCTCGCCCAAGGTGGTGGACTTCTTCAAGTCCACCAAGGCGCAGATGATCGGGTTTGTGACCATTCAGTCGGTCCCGCAAGGCGCCATGGTGTCGTTGAACGGCAAGGATCTCTCGGTGACCGATTTCTTTCCCCTGGAGGTCGTGGCCGGGGACTACGAGCTGGACATCGCGAAGAACGGATACCGCCAGGAAATGCGCGAAGTGACGGTGGTGGCGGGCGAAACCCTCAGTCTCCAGTTCGACCTGGTGAGGACCTCGGCCTCCGGATTCGTGATCACGGAGCCCACGGATGTCGAGATATTGATCGACGGCGCGAGCAAGGGCTCCACCAGCGGGGTTCTCGATCCAGCACTCGCCGCCATAGCCGCCTCCCGCGGCCTCGATCCACTACGTTCGTCGAGCCGGCTCGAGATCCCCGATCTGCCCGCGGGCTCTCACACCATCGAGTTCAAGAAGCCCTGCTACGAGACGCTCCGGATGGGTCTGGACATTCCCGAGCCCCAGGACTACGAGCTCCCCCCGATCAGGCTCGAGCCCTCGGTCGGCACCATCGTCCTCACTTCCGACCCGCCCGGAGGGCAGATCTTCATCGACGGGGAAGCGCAGGGCGTGGCCCCCAAAACTCTCGGTTCCGTGTGCGCGGGCGTGCGGCGGGTCGAGGTCCGCCACGCCTCCGGACGGTTCGTGGAGGACGTGGATCTGAAGGCGCGCGCCCGCGTGGAGCTCGCGGCCCAGATCCGGCCCACTCTGGCATTTCTGGGCGTGATCGCCGATGGCCCGTCCGCTCAGCGCAGTCTGTCCTCGATGACAAGCCGGGTGGCCCGGATCGCCCCGGCCACGATCCGGAGCTTGAACTTCCTGAAGGCCGACAACGCGATCGTCGACCGGACGCTCAACGCGGAACGACTCGACCTGGCAAACCTCCTTCCCCCCCAGAAGCCGGATCCGGCCCTACTGCGAAGGATCCTGGAGAGACTGGCGGCCGCTCTGGAAGTGCAGGGCTTCCTGGTGGGAAGGATTCCCGAAGAGCAATTGACGCGTTCCGCCGCTCTCCACATCTACGCGGCGGGCAGCGTGGTTCCCGACTCCGCCACGGTGGTGATCGAGGATGATGGGTCCTACACCCGCTTCTTCCAGGCTCTCGACCAGCGGGTCTCGCTTTTGGCTCCCTGGTCGGGTCTGGTCACCGTCGACACTCTCCTCCATGCGGGCCCGGTGGTGCTGCGGGTGGCGCCGGGGTCTCCGGCCGAGAAGTCGTCCTTCGTCAAGGGCCATGTGGTGACCGCGGCCGGTGGGCGCCGAATCACCACGACCGGAGAGCTTCTGGCCGTCATCGCCGCGGCCGAGCCGGGGAAGCCCCTTTCGATCACGGTCACCACCAACGAGGGACCGAAGACCGTCGACCTGCCCCTCGAAGAGGCGCCGCGGGAGATCTCGCTCGTCGGCACCGGAGCGGTCGCCAACAAGGTGAGCATGGATCTGCGACAGACCATGGAAGGCTACCCCGGCTCGGAGAACGCGGCCTTGGCCCGGCTCAATCTGGGTCTCATCGCCCTCAGCCTCCATGATTACGCGGGAGCCCATGACGCCTTCATCAAGGCCAAGAACGAGCTTCCCCTGGCCCCCGGTCTTTCGCGCGGCACCGCCGCCTTCTATGCGGGCGTGGCCCTTGAACACCTTGGGTACGCGAAGGAGGCTCTTGACGAATACACCCAGGCCTCGCAGGATGCGGGCGCCACCCTGCTCTCTCCCGATGGTCCCCTGGTGCAGGACATCGCCAAGCGCCGTATTGGCGCCCTGTCTGGCGCTCGCTGATCTCTCAAACCAGGGCGGCCCATCCTCCATTCCCGGATCCATCACCATGGCCCGTCTCATCTGGAAGAAGTCGGACTCCCCCGCGGACGCGGTCTGCTTCGAACTCGGCGAGACCTCGCTGGTGGTGGGCCGCGACCCCGGGTGCGGCGTGTTCATCGACGCTCCCCTTCTCTCCCGCGAGCACGCGCGCATTGACTTTCGAGAGGGAGCCCATGTCCTGGTCGATCTCGACTCGACGAACTTCACGAAGGTGAACGGAGAGCGGGTCACCGAAAAAGCCCTGCGGGACGGCGACCAGATCCACTTCTCCCGGGCCGTGTGCCGATACGAAGCCTGACCCTAGCCACCGGCAGGCGCAATCGCGATAGAATGTGCTTTTCCCGGCCGGACGAAACCCAACTGGAGACAGGCAGATTCGATGATTGAACGGAACAAAGAGATCCGACGGCGACGAAAACGGCGCGAAGAAGTGCTGAAGGCTCGCAAGATGGCGGCCATGGCCGCGTCCGCCAAGAAGGCCAAGAAGTAGCCGCCCCCCCTCTGACCTCCGAAGACAGAGAAACCCCCGCCGAAGGCGTGCGCCCTTCCCGCCTTCCCGCCTTCCTCGCCGCGTTCGAGGTTCGAAACTTCAGGCTGCTCTGGACCGGCGCCTTCCTCTCCAGCGTCGGCAGCTGGATTCAGGATGTCGCCCTCTTGTGGGTCATCCATACTGAGTTCAAGAACCCCGCGTATCTCGGCTGGCGTCAGTTCGCAAGCGAGCTTCCCATGGTCGCTTTCATGCTTCTGGGAGGCGTCCTCGCGGATCGATTCAACAAGAAGACGATCCTGATGACGTCGCAACTCATTCAGCTCAGCATGGCCCTGGTCCTGGCCGCCCTGTACTTCACCGGCCACCTTTCAATCTGGGCCGTGGTGACGGTTGGTTTCGTCACCGGGCTCGCCCAGTCTCAATCCGCCCCCACCTACCAGGCGTTTCTCACCAGCATCGTGCCGAGAGAGGTCATACCGCGCGCGGTGGCCATGAACTCCCTGCAGTTCAATCTCTCGCGGTCGATCGGTCCGCCTATCGCCGCCGCGGTGCTGGTGGGCCTGGGGGCCGCGTGGTGTTTTGTCTTCAATGCCTTCTCCTTCGTGGCCGTGGTGATCGCGTTGGTGCTGATCCGCATCCCCGCCGCGGCCCCGAGTGTCCGGATGCCCCAGGGGGTGGCCAGCAGCCTGAAGGAAGGCCTGGTCTATGTCCGCAAGGCCCCGGAGATCGCCCTCATCATTGGTCTTGCCGGTGCGGGCTCCTTCTTCGTCTTTCCCCTGACCACCTTCCTGCCCATAGTCGCGGACGAGGTCATCGGCTCGGGGGCGGGCGGCTACTCCATGCTGCTTACCTCCATTGGCCTGGGCGCGATCGTAGGGGCGATCGGCACCGCCCATCGCGGCGGATTCCCGCGTCGGGGCAGGTTCGTCCTGATGTGCTTCACCGGCGGACCGCTTCTCGCCGCGGGTGCGGTGCTGTGCGGACGTCAGTGGCTGGCTATGGTGCTTCTCTTCTTCTTCGGTGTGCTGCAGACATCGGGCAACTCGACCATGAACGGGCTGGTTCAAGAACTGGCCCCCCAGGAGATGCGCGGCCGAATCCTCTCCCTGTTCGGGTTCACATTCCGGGGAGGCTCGCCCATGGGCGCATTGTTCCTGGGCTATTCCGTCATCGCCCTCGGCCCCGCGGTCGCGTTGTCGGCGAACCTGCTGGGGATGTCGCTGCTCAGCGCGACGATGCTCTACCGTTCGCCCCGCTTCCGGGAACTCTAGTGTCCCCTGCTACTTCACCACCGGGGCGTTCTTCTCCGTCATCATCCGGTTGAAGGCAGCGACCTCGGTGGACAACAAGGACTCGTACTCGGCCTTGGAGCCGGCGAGCTTCTGTTCGAGTTCAGCCAGCAGTTCGAGCGAGGTGTCCGTCGGCCTGAAGTCGGCCCCGCCGGCCACGTCGCCGGCGCCCGGACCCACCTCGCCGTTGAGCCAGATCAGGTTCATGTAGACCCGGTAAGCCTGCTGGAAGTACTTGTCGTCGGACGTCCACTGGGCCCGCTCCAGCAGCTTCTCTTCGACCGCCTGCATCTTCAGGTTGAGATCGAGCGCGGCCTTGCTGATGTCCTCGCGACCGCTTACACCGCGGCTGGAGGCTTGAAGGACTTCCAGCTGCTTGCGCATGATCTCGATGTGGTTGACGATATCGGCAGTCTGGTTGATGCCCTCGCGAATCCGCAGCTGGGTCTTCTCCGAGAGATCGAAGTCGGCGTCGCTGGTGTCCACCTTGGGATCGCGCCGCACGTCGAATGTCCAGGTGCTGGTGTCCTGGCCGACCGTGAGTTTGGCCGTGTACTTTCCCGGTGACACGATCGGGCCGACCTGGGCCTGGTTCAGCCCCCAGTGGGTCACCGGCCGGGTGTCCTCGCCGCGGAACCGGGGTTCCTCCCAGATGTGCGGATTTTCGGCCGGCGTGGTCCGAAGCGCGACCAGACGCGGCGGGGCGTAGCGCAGATCCCAGGAGGTGCGATTGATGCCGGCCCGTCCGGGACGGGTGATGGCGCGGATCACGTCTCCGCTCTGGTTCAGGATTTCGATCTTCGCGGGTGCGGTGGCGCTCTGGGTCCAGGTGATCGGAGCCTGGCCCTGCTGGCCGAAACGATAGGCGGCGCGGGGCCTGGTGAGCGCGGTGGTGGAGGCGAGCGCGGCGGCTGTCTTGGCCTGCTCGAGGACGGTGACGTCGTCGAGCACGTAGAGACCGCGCCCATAGGTCGAAATCACCACATCGTGGAAGTTCTTCTGGGTGGCGATCCAGGTCACGGGTGCGGTGGGCAGACCGGTCTGGAGCTGGGTCCAATGGGCGCCGTCGTCCAGTGAGTAGTAGAAGCCGTGATTGGTCCCCGCGTAGAGCAGACCCTTGCGGGCCGGGCTCTCTGCGATCGAGCGCACGGTGGACAGAGGGTGCGTGCCGGGAAGATCACCGGAGACACGCTTCCAGGACTTGCCGAAGTCCGCGGTCTTGTAGATGTAGGGCTCGCGATCGTCCATCAAATGACGGGCCACCGCGATGTAGGCGGTCGCGGCGTCATGATGCGAGGGCTCGATCTTGCTGACCGTGCCCCAGGCCGGCATGCCGATGGCGGTGAGGGCCCCGGTGAGATCGTTCCAGATGACGCCTCCATCGCGGGAGTTCCACATCTTCCCGTCGTTGGTTCCAGCCCAGATGACGCCCTGCTGAATCTCCGAAAACGCGATGGCAAAGACCACCTCGCCATAGAACTGGCCCAGGTTGTCGCCCACGATGCCGCCGGAGGGCACAATGCGGCTCGGATCCTGGGTGGAAAGGTCGGGACTCAACTCCTTCCACGACTGACCGCCGTTCGAGGTCTTGAGGATGAGCTGGCATCCATAGAGCACGTTGTTGGTGTCGAAAGGATCGACCGCGATGGGCGCCGACCAGTGGCAGCGATACTTGGCGTCGTTTGGAGGCGAGTCGAGCGAGATGAGCGACGGTGCTATCGAGCGAGCACGGCCGGTCTTCGCGTCCCAGCGCGTGACCTTGTTGCCGTAGCAGGTCGCGTAAACGATGTCGGAGTTCTGGGGATCGGGAATGGTGAAACCCGACTCGCAGCCGCCAAGATAGTGATCCCACACGTGGGAGCGGCCGAAGGCGAAGGGCCCCTCCGGCTGATCGACCCGGCCGCGCATGGTCCCGTTGTCCTGCATGTTTGAGTAGATCCGGTAGGGCGTGTCGTTGTCGACGGCCACGTGGTACATCTGCCCAATGGGCAGGGTCACCCGCTTGCTCGATCGGGCCCGCTGGGTGGTGATGTTGAGGCCGCCATCGTGGGTGACCACGTAACGGTCGCCGTCTTTCGGATCCACCCAGATGTCGTGAGTGTCGCCTCCCATCGGGCCCTCCTTGAAGGTTTCACCGCCGTCGACGGAGACCCAGAAAGAGGAATCGGCGACATAGATCTCATCGCGGTTGTCGCTCGAGACCGAGAGGTGAATGTAGTAGCCGGCGCGGCCGGTGAGGGCGCGATCGTAGTTGATGGCGCGCCAGTTCGTGCCGCCGTCGTCGGAACACCACACGCTGCCCTGATCCGCGGTCTGGATCAGCGCATACACACGATTCGAATCGGTGGGTGCGATGGCCACGTCGATCTTGCCGAGCGGCGACTTCGGGAGGCCGGAGCTGGTGGCGCGAGTCCAGGTGGAGCCCCCGTCGTTCGAGATGAAGATGCCGGAGCCGGGGCCGCCCGAGAGCATGGCCCAGGGGTGCATCTCGACCTGCCAGGTGCCCGCGATCAGTTTCCGAGGATTGTGGGCGTCCATATCGAGGCCGGAACACCCGGTGTCCTTATCCACGAAGAGAACCTTTTCCCAGTTCTTCCCGCCATCCAGCGTCCGGAACACTCCGCGCTCTTGTTGGGGCGCGGTGGTCCGGCCGGTGGCGCAGACGTAGGCCACATCGGGATTGGCGGGATGGGTGAGGATCCGGGCGATGCGGCCGGTTTCGGTGAGGCCCATGTGGGTCCACGACTTCCCGGCATCGGTCGATTTGTAGATCCCGTCACCCATCACATCGCTGTCACGGACCGCCCAGGCTTCGCCCGTTCCCGCCCACACCACGCTGGTGTCCGCGAGCGAGACCGCGAGCGCGCCGATGGCCTGGACCGGCTGAGAGTCGAAGATCGGCGTCCATCGGTCTCCGCCATCGGTGGTCTTCCAGACTCCACCCGAGGCGGCGCCCGCGTAGTATGTGGTGGGGTCACCGGGAATGCCGGCAATCGACGCGACGCGATTGCCCACGGCGGGACCGAAGAAACGCCAGGTCAGAGTGTCGGGCTGGCCAGAACCCCGCCCACCCTGAGCCAGGACCGAAGTCGCCGTCAGTGCGAAGGTAAGAGCCAGGCCAAAGTGAGCCGGTGTCTTGATCGAGCGCATGAGTTTCTCCAAGGATGCGAGTCCAACCGATTGTATTGCCGCTCGATCTCCTTTTTGCGGCCAGGGCTCAAAAGACAACCGGGGCTGCGCCCGGAATCGCCGTGCAAGCGAAGCGAGTGCATGTCACCCTGGCGGAGGCCGGGGCCCACTTCCCAGCCAAGACGCCTCGCGCTCGCGATCCCGCCTACGCCAACTGCCTCTTCTCAAACTCCACCGCGTCATAGCTCACAAACTTCGGAAGCAGCAGCCCGCAGACGATGACACCCACCACGCAGAGCACGCCACCCGACACCACCGAGGCCCGGACGCCGAAGGCCGCCGCCGCGACTCCCGCTTCAAGGTGCCCGAGCATCGGGCCGCTCAGATAACTCACCATCTCGATACCCGCGAGCCGGCCCCGCAGGTGATCCGGAATCGTCTGATTCCACATGGTCTGACGGAAGATCCCGCTCACCGCATCCGCGCCGCCGGCCAGGACCAGAAAGAATGAGGCCGGAACAATCGTGTCGCAGAATCCGAAGATCACGATGGCGACACCCCACACCGCGGCCGCGATAGTGACGGCAAGGCCGTGCCGGCTCACCCGGCGGGTCCATCGGCTGGTCACGCTGGCGATGAAGGCGCCCACCGCGGGCGACGCGTACAGCACCCCCAGTACTCCGGGCCCGCCGAGCTGCTCGGACAAGGCTGGGAAGAGGGCCATGGGCATGCCGAAAATCATGGCCACGAAATCCACGACGTAGGTGCCCACCAGTTCCTGCCGGCTCATGGCGTAGCGAAAACCTTCGCGAACACTCTCGAGAGTCGGGCGCTCGGCGCCCTCGGGTGGCGCGATCTTGCGGATCATGACTATGCAGCCCAGTGCGATCGCGTAACTCACCACATCCATCGCATAGGTGAACGCCAGGCCCATCGACGCGATCAGGACGCCGCCGATGGCCGGGCCCACGATCATCACGAAGCTGCCTCGGAAAGATCCCAGGGCGGCGGCGGCCAGGAGCTCTTCTCTGGGCACCAGTCGCGGCATCAGGGCGTCGATCGACGGACGCTGCAGGCCGTTCATGGCGGACATGAAGCCGGCCAGCGCATAGAGCGTCCAGGTCGGGGGCGACCCGTGCAGGGCCAGGAGCGAGAGAGCGACGCTGCCGCTGGTGAGCAGGAGGTTGGTCACGATCACCATAAGACGCCGGTCGACGGAGTCGGCGAGCGCGCCGCCGATGAAGGCGGTCAGAAGCAGAGGGATCAGTTCGGCCAGGCCCAGCAGGCCGACCTGCAGGGACGAGTGCGTGAGCTGGAACATCTGATACGGCAAGGCGACGTACGTCATCATGGTGCCCAGGAAGGACACGCCCTGCGCGATGTAGAGAAAGCGGTAATCGCGATGACGGCGGAGCGGCGTGAAGTCCATGAAGGAAGCGGAGGAGGCTACTACGCGGCCGTCACCGGTGCGTATTCACCTCAGTGCGGCAATCCGAAGACGTAGTACACCGCGCACAGAGCCGCCAGGACGACGGAGCCAAAGCGCAGCTCCCGACCGCGACCGGCAGCCAGCTTGATCAGCGGATAGAGCAGGAGTCCGGCGGTCAGGCCGTTGGCGATGTTGTAGCTGAACACCATCATCACGATGGTGGCGAAGGCGGGCGCCGCTTCGGTGAGATCCTCGAAGTCGATCCTGCGGAACGAGCCCATCATGGCGAGCCCCACCGCCACCAGGGCGGGGGCGTAGGCGAATCGAAGCCGCTGCAGGGGCTCGACGAGGGGGATGAAGAAGAGGGAGGCGGCGAAGAGCGAAGCCGTGGTCACCGCGGCGAGGCCGGTCCGGGCACCTTCGCGGATTCCGGTGGCCGACTCGATGTAGGCCCCGCTGGTGGTGGTTCCGACCAGACCGCTGAACATGCAGGAGAGAGCGTCCACCAGCATGGGCTTTTCGATCTCGGGCAGGTTGCCCTTCTCGTCGAGGAGATTCCCGGCCGCCCCCACCGCCACCAGCGTCCCCAGGGTGTCGAGGAAGCCCATGAGGAACAGGGTCAGCAGCACGGGCAGGAAGGAGACCTTGAGCACGCCGGGAACGTCGAGCTGGAAAGCGAGGGCCAGCGAATACTCGCCGGTGAAAGGCAGGGCCATCAGGTGTTCGGGATGGGTCCCGAAACCGAGGGCCATCCCCAGCGCGCCGGTCGCGGCCATGCCAAGAAGGATGGCCCCGCGCACCCGCCGCTGCTGGAGGGTGACGATGAGGAGGAAGCCGAGGATCGCCAGCAGCACCTGGGGATCGCGCAGGTCGCCCAGCTTCAACGGCACGTCGGGGGCCCGGACGGTCAAAGCACCCGACGAGACCAGGGCCTGGGGCGGAAGGCCGGTCACGGAGCTGGTCACGATCCCGGCCTCGTACAGGCCGATCAGGGCCATGAACAGGCCGATGCCGGCCGCGAAGCTGTGCTTGAGGGAGGAGGAGATGGCATCGGCCATCCAGGCCCGAAGGCCGGTAAGGGTGAGCAGGAGGAAGAGCACGCCGCTCACGAAGACGGCGCCCAGGGCCTGAGGCCAGGCGATGCCCATGGCGGTGAGGCCGAAGGCGACGAAGGCGTTCTCGCCCATGTAGGGGGCCACCGCGATCGGCCGGTTCGCGTAGAGGCCCATGAGCAGCGAGCCGAACCCGGCGGCCAGTATGGTGGCCACGGTGCTCGCCCCCGTGGGCAACCCGGCGAAGGCCAGGATGGCCGGATTCACCACAATGATGTAGGCCATGGTCACAAACGTCGTGACCCCTCCGAGGATCTCCACCCGCGCTGTCGTCTGGTGACGCTCGAGGGCGAACCACCGATTCAGCGTTGCCGCCGTGCTCATGACCCACAAGTCTATGGCCGCCCTCGGGCCTTGACGTCGCGCTCGGGACATCGGCCGGTGAGCTCGCGCCCGGAAACTCTCCCTATGCACGTTGTACGTATGGAGATCTCAGGGACGGAAACGAGGTTGTTGCCGGACTCCCGCTCTGCTTCGCCATCGCGATGGCGTCATCGACAGGGATGGGGCTACGCCTTTGTGCGTTCGCCGCCGCGGCCGGTCCGGCGGGCCGGCCCCTGGGGCTGCTAGCCGCGACCGATCAGAATGAGATCGGCACGGTCCTTGGGTCGACCGGAGGCGCGCTTGTTGCGAACGAATTCCTCGATGCCGAGGACGGGGACGCGGATTCCTTCGACCGTGATCTCCGTCCGGCCTGCCCAGGCTTCGTCCCAGGAGACGCCCGAGATGTCATTCATGAGATCGATTCGGTTGGGCTCTACCCCGACCTGGTAGATCACATCAGGGTCCAGGAGATCCGCCTCCGCGAGGTCAAACAGGGGTGCTTTGAAGGTCCTCAGGGCCGCGAACACCCGGCGCGCGTTCTGCGGCGTTGGCTCACCAGAATGTCGATATCCTGAGTCGCTCGAACGAAACCATGGGCGGCGAGGGCATGGGCCCCCACGAGCATGAACTCAACGCCCTCGGCGGACAACGCGGACAACATCGCGACGAAGTCGGGAGTCAATCCGTTTTCCCTCCTTGGCAAGCCAGGCGTTCTCGGTCGCGGCGCGGACGCTCAAGACCCGCGCGGAGGGAGAGAGAGCCCGCATCCATCCATCGCCATCGTCGGCCCGGCGGGATACCTTCACCACCCTCAGTTCAGAGTCAGCCACCGGTCCAGTCTATAGCCCCTCGCGGAGAACGATCGCCGCCGTGAACGGCCGATCAGTGCCTTCGGAACGTGCGCGAAGCGTCCCGCGTGGCCGGCGCCGCCTCGTAGGTGATTGGCTCGGGCCCAGCGCCGCAGGCCGCCCCAATCGGATTGGGACGCCCGACTGACGCGCGACCGCCGTTTCCGTCTCGATGACGGCCGGATCGGGAACTGGTCGCGGCGGCGAATCTTGGCTTCACCCGGGATCCGTTCGATCGCATGATCGCCGGCCACGCCATCGCGGGGAGCTACCGGCTCGCCACCGCGGACAGCATGCTTCTTGAATCACCTGCCCCGCTCCAGGGTGTTTTCGCTGTAGGGGAATCGGCGGCCTTAGGCCTGGCCGTGAAGGGCGTCGGGATTCACCGACGGACTCATCCCGCTGGACCCGGGTGGCGATGTCCCACTGGTGCTGCACAGGTCCGCGCTGCTGAGGTCGCTCAGCGGACGCCTGGTGATGGTCAGGGGCGGGGTCTCATGACGCCGTCCGCGGTGAGCCGCGCCTAGAATTCCGGCATGGAAGACTCGTGGATCAAGTACGCGGAGGAGTTCACCTCACCCGAAAGCGACGTGCTCCGGGACCTGGCCGAGGAGTGCTACGCGAACTACTCGAACCACTCGATGCTGTCGGGATTCTTTCAGGGCCGCGTCCTCTCCATGGTCTCGAAGATGATCCAGCCGAAGGTCGTGCTGGAGATCGGCACCTACCTCGGCTACTCCGCCCTGTGCTTCGCCGAGGGGCTGGCGGAGGGGGGCAGGATCATCACCCTCGACGTGAATGAGACAACAAACAAGGTGGCGCGATCGTTCGTGGCGAAATCGGCTCATGCCGGTCGCATTCACTTCCGCCTCGGGCCGGCCACGGAGATCATCCCCACTCTGGCCGAGACCTTCGACCTCGTCTTCATCGACGCCGACAAACCCAACTACGCGAGCTACTACAACCTCGTTTTCGACAAGGTCCGGCCCGGCGGTTTCATCATCGCCGACAACGTCTGGTGGAGCGGCAAGGTGCGGCTCGCGGAGAAGGATCAGGATGAACCGACGCGCGCGCTCCACGCCTTCAATCAGATGGTGCGGGCGGACCGCCGCGTGAGCAACATCCTCCTGCCCATCCGCGACGGGCTCATGGTGGTTCGCAAGGAGAGGGATTGAGGCTCCCAGACGATAGGCTTGGCGCGCATGAACTCGAGCCCTGGCTCCGGCATCGAACCCATATGGAGCGTCCCCGGCTCGGCCGCCGACCACCTCTATCGCGCAGCCAGCGCCAAGGCGTCCTTCTGGGAGACCATCATCGGTTCAAGCCTGCGGGCCAAGCGCCGGGCCCGCATCTCGGCGCTTCCCGACGGCACCCATTGCTTTGACGTGCCTCTGTTCGATGTCGAGCCGGAGATCCTGGGCCGCGCCCTGGCCTTCATGAACTCGAACCGGCGGGCGGCGGGATACCTCGAGGCCGCGGCTCTCCTCGGCGGCCGGAGCCTGAGGCTGAAGCTCATCGGCCTGCAACCCCGGGGCCAATCGCGGGCGACCTTTTCCCTCAGGATCGAGCCCGAAGACCCGGATCTCAGCATCGACCCGGCGGTGGGCGAGGCCTTCGGGTCCTGGTTCGAGGCCGAGGGTTCGCGCGTCACCCGCGAAACCCTCATACCCTTCGGCTTCACTCCGGATTCCGGAGAGCCGGCATTCAGGAGTTTCCATGACCGATAGGATTTTGCCCACCGCGCATCGAGTTCTCCGCCTGGCCCTGGGCCTTGCGGGGTCCGCCCTGTTCCTGCTCGCCGCTTCGATCTCGGCCCAGCCCCAGGCCCAGGCGCCTGCGTGGCGGGTCCAGGCGAGTCCGGTGAACGTCGAACTGCGCGGCCTGGCCGTGGTCAGCGATCGCGTGGCCTGGGCCAGCGGATCCAAGGGCACGATCCTGCGAACCATCGACGGCGAGGCCTGGAACGTCATCGAGGTGGCGGGCGCCGAGGCCCTTGACTTCCGGGACATCGAAGCGTGGGATGAGAACAACGCCATCGCCTTGAGCATCGGTTCCGGCGCTTCGTCGAACGTGTACAAGACCACCGACGGCGGGAAGACCTGGCGGCGCGTCTTCGCGAACACCGAGCCGACCGGGTTCTGGGACGCCCTCGCTTTCTGGGACCGCGACCATGGCGCGCTCTTCGGGGACCCGGTGCGGGGCCGGTTCGACGTCTTCACCACCAGCGACGCCGGAGAGTCGTGGGTGCGAGTTCCCGATGCGGGGATGCCCGCGGCTCTCGAGAACGAGGGGGCCTTCGCGGCCAGCGGATCGTGCCTGGCCGTCGGACCGGGTCGAAGCCTCGCCTTCGTGACCGGCGGCGCCCGTGAGTCGCGGGTCTTCATTTCGGTGAACGGAGGCCGCAGCTTTTCCGTGACCACCTCGCCCGTACCCGCGGGGGCAGCGTCGAAAGGGCTCTTCTCGATCGCCTGGCTGGACGAGAAGACGCTCCTGACCGTGGGCGGCGATTACAAGGAACCCACCCTTGATGGCATCAAGGCCAGCCTGAGCCCGGATGGCGGTGGGCGCTGGATGAGCGTGGCCTCGAACCCGGGCTTTCTATCGAGTGTGGTGCGGGGGCCGGAACCCGGCTCGGTCGTCGCGGTCGGTCTGGCCGGCACCGGTCTCAGCGCCGACGGAGGCCGGACGTGGACGGCGATCGACGCTGCGCCCTACAACACCGTGGGCTTCGCGCCGAGCGGAGATTCGAAGGCCAATGCGGCGGGATGGGCGGTAGGTCCCAAAGGCGTTATCGCCCGCTGGTCGCGCTAACCCACGCGCGCCGTTTCGGCCCGCCTACCTGGCGGGCGCGAGCGCCGCGTAGGCCGCTTCAACCTTCTCCCGATAGCGCATCCGCGAGAACTCCCGGTCCAGGAGGTCGCGCCCGTTGCCGCCCCGGCGGTTCGCCTCCTCGGGGTTTGCGAGCGCGCTATCGATGCCGGAGGCGAGCGCCGCTTCGTTCGGTTCGACCAGGAACGCGGTGTCCTCGGAAAGAACCTGGGTGTGGGTATCGAGATGCGTGGCCACGATCGGCTTGCCCGAGGCGAGATACGTGTAGATCTTGAACGGGGTGTTGCCGCCCAGAGTGCGAGGCGAGACGAGGACATCGGCCATGGCCAGCCAGCGCGGCAGCATGTCGGGCGAGTGCTTGCCCGCGAATCGGCAGCGGGACAGGGCCTCGGGACCGAGGCGCGACTTCAGTTCCGCGATGTCCTCGGCTTCCCCGCCCACGAAGACGAAGATCGCACGGGTGGTCCGGGCCGCGGCGCGGGCCATCATCTCGACCCCTTGATAGCGCTCGAAGTTGCCGGTGTAGAGGGCCACCGGAGCGTCGCCGAGAGCGAGAGTCCGTCTCAACGCGGCGCCGGCCTCGCGATCGGTATCGGTCAGCGTCGACACCAGAGGCGGATCGGCGAGTTGATGCACAGGCAGAGAGGGACGGACCCGTCGCACCGCCTCTTCGAGCCGCGCATTGATCACGATGGCAAGATCGGCCCGACCCAGCGAACGATCATGTAGCCAGGCCGCGAGGGGACTGAGGGCTCGGGCCAGAGCCGGCTTCGAGTGGGCCAGTTGCTCGCCGAGATCCGAATCCATGTCGACCACGAACTTGACGCCCTTGGGCAGGAAGGGAGCGACCAGAAGCGCGGACTCCTCGACCGCGTGCACGACATCGTAGGAGCCCGAGCGAGCGAGGCTCACCGCCCGCCAGGTGAAGGGGATGTCCTGCAGCGCCTTGGCCAACGAGAACCCGGGCCGTATCCGCCCCGAGGCGAGCCGCGCCGAGCGGAGATGACGGACCCGGGCCGCACTCCAGGTGCCGCCTTGGGGAAAGGTCAAAAGGTCGACGTCGTGCCCAAGTTCTCCGAGGGTCTGAGTGAGGGCGGCAACGGCCAGAGGCGTGCCCCGCACCTCGTGAAAGGGTTGCGGGGCCAGAAAGAGAACGCGCACTCGTTACGCTTCGGCGCGGAAGAACAAGGCTGGCGAAGGCCCTCCTTCACGAGCCTGCGCGGGCAAAGTCGCTCCGCTCGTTTGTGACTCGGGCCGGAGCGCGGGGGGCTTGAGGGGGCTGAGCATGGCAATCGGGAGGCGTCGTGCGGCCCCCCCAACCTCAATGACTCAAAAACCGCTCGGCGTCGATGGCGGCCATGCAGCCGGTGCCGGCCGCGGTCACGGCCTGGCGATACTGATGGTCGGCCACGTCGCCCGCGGCGAACACCCCGGGGATGCTGGTGGCGGTGCTGCCCGGCTTCGTGATGAGATAACCGCTCGGATCGGTCTCGAGTTGTCCGCCGAAGACCGCGGTGTTGGGTTCGTGGCCGATGCCCATGAACACCCCCCCGCACTCGACGTCCTTCGTGTCGCCGCTCTTGAGATTCTTCACCCGGGCCCCGAGGAGCTTCCCCGCCTCCTTGCCGAGATACTTCTCGATCGTCGAATCCAGGAGCCACTCGATCTTGGGATTCTTGTGCGCTTTCTCCTGCATGATCTTGGAGGCGCGCAGGGCGTCGCGTCGATGCACGATGGTGACCTTCGACGCGAACTTGGTCAGGAAGGTGGCCTCCTCCATGGCGGTGTCGCCGCCGCCCACGACCAGGACGTGCTTGTTCTTGTAGAAGAAGCCGTCGCAGGTGGCGCAGGCGGACACCCCGCCGATCCTGGTCCGGAATTCGACCTCGTCCTCGATTCCCAGCCACTTCGCGCGCGCGCCGGTGGCGATGATGAGGGCGTCCGTGGTGATGTCTCCGGCGCTGGTCCTGAGCACGAAGGGTCTCGCCCCAAGGGCCGCCGAACTCACCGAGCCGATGATGAACTTCGTGCCGAATCGTTCGGCCTGCTTCCGCATCCCCTCCATCAGCTCGGGGCCGAGGATGCCCTTGGGGAAACCGGGGTAGTTGTCGACGTCGGTGGTGAGCATGAGCTGTCCGCCGGCCACGTCGGTGGGATCGTCGTTCCCGCCGCCTTCGATGACCAGAGGCTTGAGTTCGGCCCGCGAGGCGTAGATGGCGGCGGTGAGACCGGCGGGCCCCGATCCGAGAATGACGACTTTGTGGTGATTCTGCGATGACATGGGAAGAAGCTTATCCGCGCCGGTTCGTTCACGTTCTTACTCGGGCGGAGCTGGGTGAGAGATCGCTTCGTCGGGCGAATTCAGTTGCCCTCCTCGCGATCACGATCATGGTCTCCCAAACGTCCGGCCGGGGCTGGCATACTCCATCACGCATGAGCGTCCTCTCTTCCCGAATCGACCCGACGTCTGCCGCCTTCACCGCCAATCTGGCTCGCATGAACGAGCTTGAGAGCGAGTTGTCCAAAGCTCTCGAGGTGGCTCGCGCGGGCGGCGGCGACAGCGCTCAGAAGCGACAACGCGAACAGGGCAAGCTTCCGGTGCGCGAACGCGTCGATCTGCTCCTCGACGAGGGCTCCCCCTTCCTCGAGACCGGCGCCCTCGCCGCCCACGGCCTCTACCACGGCGGCGCGCCGTCCGCCGGCATCGTGACCGGCATCGGACGGGTGTCCGGCCGCGAGGTCATGGTGATCGCCAACGATGCGTCCGTGAAGGGAGGCACCTACTTCCCCCTCACGGTGAAGAAACACCTGCGGGCCCAGGAGATCGCGGAGCAGAACCGGCTCGCCTGCGTCTATCTGGTCGACTCGGGAGGGGCCTTCCTGCCCCTCCAGGCCGAGGTCTTCCCCGACCGCGACCACTTCGGCCGGATCTTCTTCAACCAGGCGCGCATGAGCGCGCTTCGGATTCCGCAGGTCGCGGTGGTCCTCGGATCGTGCACCGCGGGCGGCGCTTACGTGCCCGCGATGAGCGACGAGACCGTCATCGTCAAGGGCCAGGGCACCATCTTCCTCGCCGGCCCGCCCCTGGTGAAGGCGGCGACGGGTGAGGAGGTATCGGCGGAGGATCTCGGCGGGGCCGACGTCCACGCGCGGATTTCAGGAGTGGCCGACCACTACGCCTTGAACGAACAGGACGCCCTCACGAAGGCCCGCGCCATTGTGGCCACCCTGACCTCGCGCAAGGAGATTCCCTGGGAGGTGGCCGAGCCCGAGGACCCCGCCTTCGATCCCGCGGAACTGGGCGGCGTCATTCCCTCGAACTCCCGGAAGTCCTATGACGTCCGCGAGGTCATCGCCCGGATCGTGGACGGCAGCCGCTTCGACGAATTCAAGGCGCTCTACGGGACCACCCTGGTCACCGGCTTCGCCCGGATCATGGGGTTCCCGGTGGCCATCCTGGCCAACAACGGAGTGCTCTTCTCCGAGAGCGCGCTCAAGGCCACCCACTTCATCGAGCTCGCCTGCGCGCGGAAGATCCCCCTCGTCTTCCTGCAGAACATCACCGGCTTCATGGTGGGACGGGAGTACGAGGCGCGCGGCATCGCCAAGGACGGGGCCAAGATGGTCCATGCGGTAGCCAACGCCGCGGTGCCGAAATTCACGGTCGTCATCGGCGGGAGTTTCGGGGCCGGCAACTACGGCATGTGCGGCCGGGCCTATGGGCCGCGCCAGTTGTGGATGTGGCCCAACGCGCGCATCTCCGTGATGGGCGGCGAGCAGGCGGCCTCGGTGCTCTCCCAGGTGAAAGTGGAGCAGGCGGCGCGGAAGGGCGCCACCATGACCCCCGAGGAGATCGAGGCCATCAAACGGCCGACCCTGGACAAGTACGAGGAAGAGGGCAGCCCCTACTTCTCCACCGCGCGACTCTGGGATGACGGGGTGATCCGTCCCCGCGACTCCCGGATGGTGCTGGGTCTCGGGATCTCGGCCGCTCTCAACGCCCCCATTCCGGAAACACGTTTCGGCGTGTTCCGGATGTGACGCGGGTTGGCTTCGGAGTCCGCGCGCGCGCCTCCTCGAAGGCTCTCTAGACCCAGGACCGCCAGTACGCGGGATCCTCGGCTTCGAGGAAGCCCTTGGCCACCTGAAGCGGCTTGAAGGTGTCCAGCATCACCGCGAGTTCGTCGGTCCATTTCGCCCCCACCGAGGCCTCGGTCCGGCCGGGCTGCGGCCCGTGGGGCAGGCCATCGGGATGCAGGGTGATCGAACCGAACCTCACGCCCTTCCGGCTCATGAACTCGGCGCTCGCGTAGAAGATCACCTCGTCGGACATGGCATTGGTGTGGGCGTAGGGTGCGGGGATGGCGTCCTTGTCGAAGTCGAAAGGACGCGGGCAGAACGAGCAGATGACGTAGCCCTCGGCTTCGAAGGTCTGGTGCACGGGCGGAGGGAGATGGGTGCGGCCCACCTTCGGCTCGAAGTCGTGAATCGAGAACGCGTAGGGATAGTAGTAGCCGTCCCAGCCGACCACATCGAAGGGGTGATGGTCGAGAACCACGCGGGTCAGCGCGTCCTGCGCTCTCACCACGATCTCGAAATCGCCCTTCTCGTCCCGGGGCCGAAGGTTCTCGGGCACGCGGAAGTCGCGTTCGGAATAGGGCGCGCCTTCCAGGAGTTGGCCATGATCCCCGCGATACCGGCGGGGCGCGCGAACATAGCCCGGGCTTTCGAAGACCAGATACCGCTGCGGCCCCGCGCCGATCACGAAGCGATGCACGATGCCTCGCGGCACCACCACGTAGTCGCCCTGCCGATAGGCGATGTCTCCGAAGGCGCTTTCCAGCGTGCCCTGACCCTCGGCCACATAGATCATCTCGTCGGCCTGGCCGTTCCGCGCGAAACCGGGATCGGTGGCGGTGGGCCGGGCCAGGGACAGGGTGACATCGGAATTGAACAACATGGGCGCCCGATCGAAAGTGAGACTCGGCCCGCAAAGGACCTTGTCCGAGTCGAAGTGCCGGTGGCGCAGATCGCGCCGGGGCTCGGCCTCGGGGCGCACCTCCTTCAGCAGTTCGCTCGCCTTGATCGAGGTCGGCAGGTGCAGGTGGTAGAGCAGGGACGAAGGCCCGGTGAATCCGCGGTTGCCGATCAGTTCCTCGTAGTGCAAAGACCCATCGGGGCGGCGCAGGGTGAGGTGACGCTTGGCCGGGATTTGTCCGAGACGGTGATATCGATGCATGGACTCGTTCCCCTATCTCCGCGAGAAGCCTATCTTCAACGCCGCGAACACGCCGCCCAGATCGCCCTCCTCGTAGACCTGGGAAATGCCTCCCACTCCGATGGCCTTGGGCACGAAGGTGATGCCTCCCTCGAGGCCGAGCCGGAGCACGCCCTGCAGGCACTCGAACCCCACTCGGCCCTCGAACAGGGCGCTGGTCCCGCTCGCGTTTTCAATGAGCCCGGCGATGTCGCTTCGTTCCTTCCAGGACACCACACCCCCGCCCACCGCGACGTAGGGCGACCCTGGTCCGAGCCGGCCGAAACGATAGGCGGTGGAAGCCACCCCTTCGATCATGGTGAAGGTCAGGGGATGGCCGAGGCGAAACGCGGGCGAGGTCCGATCCGCCGCGAAGGCGCGTTCGCCCTCGCGGCGGATGCGCCGCGCGTCCACCGCGAAACGCCAGCGCGAACCCCGGTCGTAGGACAGGCCCAGACCCGCTCCGAAACCGGACTTCGAATCGAAGATGGCCTTCTCGGTGTCGGCCGAGTTCGACATGCTGCGAAGCCCGGCATCCAGGACGATGGCCAGGTCTCCGGCCCGAGCGGACGAAGGAGCCAGGAGAAAGACCGCGATCGAGGCGGCGAGGACGGGAACGAGGCCCTGGCGCCTCACCGGCTCAGGCCCAGACCCTTGAGCGCTTCGGCCGGCCGGATGAGCCCGTAACCGTATTGATCATCTCGAGCGGGTGCGCCCAGATCCTCCGCCGTGCTCTGCATCAAGGCCTGGATGGCGCGCGGATCCCTGATTCCCTGCCGGGCCAGAAGGGCGGCGAGGGCCGAGACCTGGGGCGCCGCCTGAGACGTGCCCACCACGAAGAAGTAGGCGAAGTCGTCGTAGCGCCCCTGGGCCGCGGCGTCGGGGTCGAAGGTCTGCTGGAGAACGCCATCGGGGCGGCCATCCGCGTTGTCATCTCGCCGCAGGTCGCCGCCTGGAGCCATCAGGTCGAGGTCCTTGCCGTAGTTGGAATAGGGGGCTCTGATCTTGCGAAAATCGACCGACCCCACCGCGATCACCTTTTCAAACGCGGCCGGATAGTCGACCGGGCTGAGATTGTCATTCCCCGATGAGGCCACCACCGTGATCCCGGCCGCCACCGCGCGATCGATGGCGGCCTCCACGGCCTGAGACCGGGTGGAACCGCCCAGGCTGAGGTTGATGACCCGGACCGGATTGACGCCCCCCTGGCGGAAGTTGACCACATAGTCGATGCCCTCGGCGATCCCGTTGTTGGAGCCGAAGCCCTCCTCATCCAGCACCTTCACGGGCATGATCGCGGTCTGATAGGCGATGCCCGCGCCGCCCTCTTCGTTGTTCGTGGACTCGGCGATGACCGACGCGACGTGGGTGCCGTGGAAGTTGTCGTCGTTGGCGTGAGAGTCGTGGGTGAAGACGTTGAAGCCGGCGAGGAACACCGTCCCTCCGAAGTCCGGCGCTCTCCGAAAGGGCCCGAAGTCTTCATAGGCGACGCCGGTGTCCAGAACCGCGACCGCCACCGACGGGTCGCCCTTCTGGATGTCCCACATGCGCTCGGCGCCGATGGTCTTCAAGTGCCACTGCAGCGCGAACAGACCATCGTTCGGGGAAAAGTGCGCGTGCACCTCGCTGTCCTGCTCGGCGTATGCCACCTCGGGCATGGAACGAAACCGCTCGACCAGGGCGGGGGCGCTCAGACCCGCCATCGGTTCGACCGCGTAGCGGGGCGCGAAGGCGCTGCGGGTCGAGCGGGCCCCGCCCGCGTCCTCCACACAGCGCTCGGCCAGTCGATCGTTCACTGAATCCTTGAACCCTACGATCACCCGAGAGGTGTGGTCGGTGCGGGGCCGCTCGGCCTCGCTCTCCTGCAGGGCCGCGGAGTCGAGGACGCGAACACCCTCGTCGGCCCTCACCAAAGACCCCGGTCGCGCGCCGAAACCGAGGAATATCGCGCCCGGAAGGAGTAGTCCCAGGCCCGCGGTGACGAAGATTCCCCGGCGCATTCCTGGAAGACAGTATAGGACGGAGGTCCTTCGTGCTCCTCTCCAAGTCTCGCGTATCGTTGGACCAGACATGAGGCCCGGGGGATCGCCAAAGTTCAACCTGACGCGTTCGGAAACCCGGCTGCTGGCCTCGCTCACTCCGGCCTCCCGGATTCAGGAATTCCTGGACACCCAGTTGCTCTACGACACCACCGGCGGCCGCGTACGCTCGCCCCGGCGGGTCATTCGCGACGGCCTGTGCCAATGCATGGACGGCGCTCTTTTCGCGGCCGCGGCCCTCCGGGTTCAGGGATGGCCGCCCCTGATCCTGGATCTTGAAGCCGATCAGGACGATGACCATGTGCTCGCCGTCTTCAAGGGCCGGCACGGCTGGGGCGCGGTCGGCCGTTCGAACTACTCCGGCCTGCGCTACCGCGAGCCCGTGTACCGCTCCATCCGGGAACTGGTCATGACCTACTTCGAGTCGTACTTCAACCTTCGTCGCCAGAAAACCCTGCGCGCCTATTCCCGGCCGGTGAATCTGGCGCGGTTCGATCCACTGCGGTGGATGACGTCCGAAGAGGATCTGTGGGACATCCCCATTCACCTGGTCCACATCCCCCACACTCAGATCTCCTCTCCGGCCGCCATCAAGACCTACTCAAGGGTGGACCACCGGCTCTTCGGCGCCGGCCTGGTGGGCCGCCGGTAGGCCGGAAAACACGACACGTGCTCTTCGATCGCTTCGCGCCCAAGATCTCCGAAACGGAGCGCCAGGCTCTGGATGCGGGCACGGTGTGGCTGGAACGAAGCATTTTCGCGGGCCGGCTCGATTGGAATGAGATCCGGAAGGAGGCCTACCCGGCGCTCACCATCGCCGAGAAGGCTTTCCTCGACGGCCCCTGCGAGGCGGTGTGTCGAGCGGTCAATCCCTGGCTCTGCCAGGAGATGATGGACCTGCCGGTCACGGCCTGGGAGATCCTGAAGAAGGAACGTTTCTTCGGCCTGACCATGGCCCGGGAACGGGGCGGCCGCGGCTTTTCCGCCCTCGCCCTGACCGCGGTGGTGGGAAAGCTCGCCTCTCACTCCATGCCCCTTTCGGTGGCGGTGCTCATCCCCAACTCGGTCGGACCGGGCGAACTCATCGAGCGGCATGGCACCGACGAGCAGAAATGGGAGTACCTGGAGGCTCTGGCCCGGGGCGATCAGATGCCCGCCTTCGCCCTCACCGAACCGGGCGCCGGGTCCGACGCCGCGTCGATCGTGTCTCACGGCCGGGTGTTCCGTGACCACGACGGCGAGCTCAAGATCGAGCTCAACTGGCGCAAGCGCTACATCACCCTGGCCCCCATCGCCACCGTCCTCGGCCTGGCCGTGGTGCTCGAGGATCCTCAGGACCTTCTGGGCGAAGGCCCGCGGCCGGGCATCACCTGCGTCCTGGTGAAGACGTCCCTCCCCGGCGCGGTGGTGGGTCGCCGGCACGATGCCATGGGCATCGCCTTCCCCAACGGACCCACCGAGGGCGTGAATGTGGTGGTGCCTTCGAGCGCCATCATCGGCGGCCATGCCGGCGCGGGCCGGGGGTGGGAAATGCTGATGGAGGCGCTCTCCGCTGGTCGAGGCCTGTCCCTGCCCGCCCAGTCGGCCGGGGGTTTGAAGCGGATCGCCCGCGTGGTCACGGCCTACGCTCAGGCGCGGCGGCAGTTCGGCGCTCCCATCGCCCGCTTCGAAGGCATCAAAGAAAAGATCTCATCCATCCTGGTCAGCACCTACCTGAGCGACGCAGCCCGGGTCTTCGTGGCCGGCGCGGTCATGGAAGGGCACCGGCCCTCCGTCATCTCCGCCATCTCGAAGCATGAGCAGACCGAGATGACGAGGCGCGCGGTCCTGGATGCGATGGACATTCTCGGAGGCGCGGCTCTTTGCCGGGGGCCGAAGAATCCGCTGCTCATGGCCCTCGAGGGCTCCGCCATTCAGATCACGGTGGAGGGCGCCAATATCCTCACCCGTACCCTCATCATCTTCGGGCAGGGTGTTCTGCGCGGTCACCCGCACGCCCTCAAGCACCTGAAGGCGATGGAGGGCGGCCGGGTTCTGGGCGCGGCCCTTTCGATCTGTCGACACCTTCTCTTCTCCGTCTGGACCCTGTGCCGTCTGGCTCTGGCCGAGATCACCCGCGGCCTCCTGACCTCCGCGTCTTCCTGGCGAGGACGGTTCCGGTCCGAGAGGCGCCGGCTTTCCTGGGCCGCCCTTCGCTTCGCCGCCCTCGCCGACCTCACCCTCCTCGTGAATGGCCCGGCGCTCAAACGCCGGGGCCACCAAAACGGACGGCTGGCTGATTTCCTTTCCTCCACCTTCCTCGGTATCTGCGCGGTGCGGCGCGCGGTGGAGGAAGGACGCGGCTCGGGTGATCCTCTGGTGCGCGCTTCGGTGGAGACCTGTCTGGCCCGCTCCGACGCGGCCTTCCTCTCTATCCTCCGGGAGTTCGACACCAAGGGGCTGCGCCTGCTGCTCGGAGGACCCGCACTTTGGTGGGCGCGCCTCAATCCGCTGACTCGCGGCCCGAAGGACGCGGATCTGGACGCCGCGGTCGAGGCTCACTCACGGCCGGGAACGGCGCGCGACCTCCTCACCGCGGGCATCTCGCTCGGCTCCCCCCACGATCCCCTCACCTCGCTGGACGCCGCGTTCGAGGCCCTGGCCCGGGCGGCGCCGGTGGAGAAGAGGATCGCCATCGCCCGTGAAGAGGGACGCTTCGACGCGGACACCCTGGCCGAGACTCCCGACTCCGACATCACCGAGGCCTATCGAACCCTGGTGATCAACGGAGATGAGGCGGTGGTCGTGGCCATGGCCCGCAAGCTCGCACGGGGGGTCATCGAAGTGGACGATTTCGAGAACGGAACGCGGTTCCAGACCATGAAGGACGCGCAGCGGCGCGCGAGTCAGGAACCCACGTGACCCTGGGGAACGCCTTCGGCCTCGCCCTGGGTCCCCTGATCGCATTCAATCTCGCTCTGGTCTTTCGCCTCCGGGCTTTCCGGCTTCGGTTTCCAACCCTGCGTGAGTGGGAGGGGCCCATGCTTCAGGAGTGGCCTATGGTCAGCGTGATCGTTCCCTGCCGCAACGAAGCCCGCGGGGTCGGCGAAGGGATGTCCTCCTTGCTCGCTCAGGACTATCCGAACCTGGAGATCGTGGCCGTGAACGACCGCTCGGAGGATGAGACCGGGTCATTGCTCGACGCCCTGGCCGCTCGAGATCCCCGGCTCCGGGTCCTCCACCTCGAGAGCCTTCCTGAGCGCTGGCTGGGCAAGAACAACGCCATGCATCAAGGAGCCAAACGCGCCCGCGGATCCTGGCTCCTCTTCACCGACGGCGACGTGATCTTCGAACCGAACGCGCTGAAGCGGTCGGTGGCCTTCGCGGTCGCGCACGGCCTCGGCCATTTCGTGGCCCTGCCCCGGTTCGTGGCCCACGGCTTCCTTGAGCGGGCTTTCGTCTCGACCTTCGCCATCGCCCTCGGCATCAAGCTCGACCCCGCGCGACTGTGTGTCCCGCGGTCGTGGGCCTACGTGGGCGTGGGCGCGTTCGGCCTGGTGCGGCGCTCCGCCTACGAGCGCATCGGCGGCCATGAGCGCCTGGCCTTCGAAGTCGCGGACGATCTCAAACTCGGCCTGCTGTTGAGGCGGGGCGGGATCGCCCAAGGGTGCCTCGACGGCGAGGGGATGGTGAGAGTGCGCTGGCAGAACGGACTCATCGCTTCCCTGCGCGGCCTCGAGAAGAACGCGTTCGCCGGTTGCGAGTGGAACACGGGCCTCGCGGCGATCGCGGTGGGCGCGGTCGCGGTCGCGGCGCTGCTTCCCTACGCGCCCCTCCTCTTCACCGTTCCCGCCTGGACCAGGCCGCTCGCGTTGGTGGCCGCCGCGCTGCCCATGCTCCTGGTCGCCGCTTCCGCGCGGCGGTTGTCGGGAGGCACCGGTCTCGAAGGCCTGCTGGCCCCCCTCGCGGCCATCACTCTCGGCGGCGTGATCGCCTGGTCGACCGCCCTGGCCCTGGCGCGCGGGGGCATCGTGTGGCGCGGGACCTTCTATCCGCTCGCCGATCTGCGGAGACACTGCGTGCGTGAGTTCGGCATGAGCACGGCCGGCGCCATCGGCTGGACGCCGCCACCTCGACCCCGGCGTTGACTCATTTGCCGGCCGCACCCGGATCCAACCGGAACTCTGACCGCCCGCGTAAGTGATTTGCATCCCATGCAATATCCTCTCCCGAGCCCGATGATCGAAATGCCCCACCTGCCCGCGGGACCCGCCCGTTCGAGCGGCGGCATCCTCGACCGCCAGCCCCTGATGGACTGGTATCGGCGGAGCCGTGCGCGGTCGCAGGCGCTCTTCGACCTGATCGACGACGGGGCGTACTACGCCCGGCCCATAGCGCTTCGGCTGCCCATCGTCTTCTACGAGGGCCATCTCCCCATCTTCAGCTTCAACACCCTGGTCAAGCGGGGGCTGGGACGGCCGAGCATCGACGCGCGCTACGAAACGCTCTTCGCCCGGGGCATCGAACCTCACGAGTCCCTCTCCGCCTCCCTGACGGGTGAAACCCCGAAGCAGCCGAAGTGGCCGACGCGGGCGGAGGTTCGCGCCCTCGCCGCCGAGGCGGACGGTCAGGTCCTCGACGCGCTGGAGCATGGAGACATCGAACAGCCCGGCCACCCGCTGCTCGACCGGGCCGAGGCCGTCTTCTGCATCCTCGAGCACGAGGCCATGCATCAGGAGACGCTGCTCTACATGTGGCACCAGCTGCCCTGCTCATCGAAGCGCAAGCCTTCCGGCTATCGGCCCAGGACGGAGGGCGGGGCGCCTGAGGTCTCCTGGGTGGAGGTTCCCGCGGGGCTCGCCACCCTCGGCGTGGACCCGGCCGGCGAATTGTTCACCTGGGACAACGAACGCGCCGGCCATGCCGTACCGGTGGACGCCTTTCGGATGGAACGGCACAACGTGACCAACGAGCGGTTCATGGAGTTCGTGGACGCGGGCGGATATCGCGAGGAGCGCTGGTGGCGGCCCGAAGACTGGTCCTGGCTCGCCAAAGAGCGCATCACCCATCCGCCCTTCTGGACCTTGATGAACGGGCGCTGGTTTTGGAAGGGCCTGTTTGAACTCATCGAGCTGCCGCCCTCGTGGCCGGTCTATGTCTCTCAGGCCGAGGCGTTCGCCTACGCGCGCTGGCGCGGCCTGAGGCTGCCCACCGAGGCCGAATATCAACGCGCCGCCTTTGGCTCGCAGCGCGGTGAGGCGCGGCGTTACCCGTGGGGCGATGACGAACCCACACCCGCTCACGGCGTTTTCGACTTCTCGGACTGGGACCCCGAGCCCGCGGGCTCGCATCCCCGGGGGGCGAGTGCGTGGGGCATCGAAGACCTGATGGGCAACGGCTGGGAATGGACGGGCACGGTCTTCGAACCCTTTCCCGGATTCAAGCCCTTGCCTTCCTACCCTGAGTATTCGGCCGACTTCTTCGACGGAGAGCATTTCGTGATGAAGGGCGCATCGCCAGCCACCGCGCGCGAACTGCTGCGGCCCTCGTTTCGCAATTGGTTCAGACCCCGCTATCCCTACGTGTACGCGACC
>JAQBHL010000194.1:0-19679 GCA_032127745.1 Acidobacteriota bacterium | reverse complement strand
AGCTCTGGGTTCCGGCCCAGGTAGTACTCGTACACGATGCGGGCCGCGCTGGGCGCCAGACCATAACCGCCCTCGAACTTCTCGGGCGGGAACTCGTTGCTGTCGGTCAGGATGTGGTGGTCGAACCACTTGCCGCAGGGCGCGAAGGGCAGATTTGCGAGGATGTCGTCGCTCCTGACCGTGAAGCGCTTGTCGGTGATGTCCTGGGGATGGATGAGGGCGACTATGGCAGGCAGAGAAGGTGAAGGCCGCGTCCTAGAACCGGAGCAGCTTCGTGAACTTCACCACGAAGCTCCGGGTCGAGAGGGCGGGCGGGCGGGCGTCCGAAAGAGTGTCGCGGACGTCGCCGTAGACCACGAACAGGTCGCTGCCGGGTTGATATTCCCAGTGGAACCGGATGTTGGTCGCGAGCTCATCGGAGGTCGAGTTGTACTGCGTGAGGGCCGACACATCCATCCGGGGCGAGAGGGTCAGGTTGATGCGGCCGGTGACGAGTTTGGTGGTCGTCTTCCCGAACGGCGTATCGAGTTTGTTGATCTGAACCTGAGGTTCCACGGAGAAGCGGGAGGTCACTTCGATCCGACCCCGGTTGTACTCGATGCCGGTCCGCGTTCCCCCGTAGAACCCGCTGCGGTGGAAGAGAACCGTGCCCGAGATCTTCCGTTGTTGCCCCAGCCGATACCGGGCCTCATATTCGCGAAAACGGTACGAGCCGATGGGAATGATCAGGTCTCCGCCCGCCACTTCGAACTCTTCGTCGATGGCCTCCTGGCTGTCCTTGAACTGAAGGTTCAGGAAGTCGCCGTTTTGGAACTCGGTCTCCAGTTCGGCCTGGGCCTCGCGGCTTTGGAAATCGCCGGTCTCCGCCGAGGCGATGTGGTCGAAGGCGAGCATCCATCGAAACTGGCGAACCGATCGCAGCGACTCCCGCTTGGGCCGCGGCGAGAAGCGGACCAGCACCTTGTTGCGGTCGATGTCCGAGCGGGGCACGAAACCGACTCCGGGATCGAAGTTCTCCTCCACTCGGACGTGCTCGGCCTCCAGGCCGTAGCGATCGGCGTTCCACTCGAATCGGCCCTGATAGAACAAGTCTCCGGAGGAGGTCAGGCCCGAGTCGCTGCGCGCGCCGACTCCGGTGATGCGCACCGTGGATCCGAAGGCCAGATTGACATCGCCACCGTAGACGAGATTGGTAGGGGCGGGGTTGGCGTCATCTCTGCGGGTGGCGATCACTCCTATGGTGCTGCGCTCGAGAAAGTCCTTCTTCACCCGCAGCACCGAGAAGTCCGTATGTTCGGCGCCGATGGAGGGGTCCTCTCCCGTTCGAATCTGAAGGGCGCCCACGTTCCATCCCGCAGCCTTGGCGGTTAGACGACCGCCGACGTTGATGGGCACGAGGCCGTCATCCGAAAGGCCGATGCGGCGGCTGAAGAAGACGATGGGCGTCTCGGCCGGGCCCGGGCCTCCGCCTCCGGCACTCCCCCCCCCCCGGCTTCCCAGCTCGAAAAGCCCCTTCCCCTCGAGGAAGAAGTCGCGCTTTTCGGGAAAGACCAGATCGAACCGCGACAGATTCACCTGCTGCTGGTCGTCCTCGACCTGGGCGAAATCGGTGTTGTACGTGATGTCCGCGACGAGGGCGCTGCTGAGCGTCAATTTCGCGTCCCCCCCGAACTCGGCGTTCCAGTCGTTCGGCTCCGGCAGTGCGGTGTCGGTCGTGAGGCCGCCCGTGGTGTAAGGCTTGATTTCGAAGGCGCGGGAATTCGAGGGTGTGGTGAGACCGGTCAAGGTGGCGGCCAGGGAGAATTGGTTGAGCCCGCGCCGGCCAAAGGACGCGGCGATGGAAGTGAGGAACGAAGTCTCGTTCTTCCAGCGGACCCGGCGCCGCAGGTTGATGCCCCAGGGGCCTTCGGCTCCGTATCGGAGCGACTTGAAGGGAATCACGAATTCGACCGTCCAACCCTTCGCGTCGCGCGCGACCTTGGCGTCCCAGACCGTGTTCCAGTCGCGATTGGTGGCGCTCTCGTCGGTGACCAGGCCGTCGAACAGTCCGCCCAGAGGCGTGGTGTAGAACATGTAGCCGTTTCTCTTGTCGTAGAAGGTGTCGAAGATCACCGCGAAGTTTTCGTTCTCGAAGAGATTGAAATTGTCGCGGCGCATCTCGTTCGCCACCATCCGGTCGGGCTGGGAATCGAAACAGCGGGCGGAGATGTAGATGTTCTTCTCGTCGAAAAAGACCCAGGCCTCGGTGCGTTCCGTGGCGGGTTCGCCTTCCTTCGGCTCCTGCTGGATGAAATCGGAGGCGGGCTCGAAACGGGAGTAGATCGCCTCGTCGAGCTTGCCGTCGACCTTGATCACCTCGCCGCCGAGAGAATTTGCCTGGAGGCTCACCTGGCCGCCATCACGGGTCAGGGTCTGGGGGCCCTCCCCCTGGTGTCCCTGATCGCTCGCGGTCGCGGACGACGCGATCAAAGCGAGTCCGAATACGCCCTTGGCGGCGCGGGATAGAAGAAAAGGGCGCATTTTAATAACCGTCGATCCTAAACCCCCGGCACGCCCCGCCGAGGGGTGACCTCGCCACCGAGGCCTCCTAGCTCCAGCCCAGACGGTCCGCGGAGTCTTCGACCAGCGAATCGAAGAAACGCTCTATGTCCTGAAGCACCCCCTCCGGCACTCCGTTTCCACCCGCGGCCAACTGAATGCCGACCACGTGATGGGCGGAATCCATCACCACCAGGGCATCGCACGAAGAAGCGGCCCGCGCGTAGTCTTCCAGGGCGAGGGCGGCGTCCTGGCCGAGTTTCGCCGGTTTCTTGAACCTAACCCGGACCTCGCTCACCCCTGCCGCCTCCGCATACCCGACTACTTTTGAAAGTACTTGGCGTTCAGTTCCGTGTATTCCTTCCAGTTGTCGGGAAGCTCATCCTCAGGAAAGATGGCCTGGACCGGACACACCGGAACGCAGGCCCCGCAATCGATGCATGCGTCGGGGTCGATGTAGAGCATCGTGGCCGCGGCGTGTTCGGGCGAGTCCTTCTTGGGATGAATGCAGTCGACGGGACACACCTCGACGCAGGCCGCGTCCTTGGTTCCGATGCAGGGCTCAGCAATCACATAGGTCATGGGACTTCCTTGTCTCTCCTCAAGAAGATGATGCTCCAAAAGTGTATCAAGGCAACGGGCGGTTGCGCATCGCCCGGCGCGGCCCGGGCCATCGTCTTCCCAGCCGCGTCCGATCGATCCGGAGGAAATCCGCGCTGGGGATCGCGGGTCGCGAATCCGGGCGAGGGGCGATAATCGGGCTCTCATGACCGAGACGCCGCCGCTCCGACGACTTTCGAAAGGCCAGATTGCCCTGATGATCGCCATCGACGCGGTGGCCCTGGCCATCGCGGTTTCCCTCTTCTTGTGGTTGCGGCCCAAGGATTCGGACGCGGCGGTGCTGGCGTTCATCGCTCCCTTGGTGTTCGGGGGCTTCTTCAATCTGGTCATCGTGCTCGTGTCCTTGAAGCCGTAGCCCCGGTCCTTCTTTCCGGCCCGCGCCCGATTCTGGCCCCGGGGTGCGCGCCGGTCGGCCCGCCGGCTCGATGAAAGTCCAGGCCAGGATGCGGCTCTGCTTCTGCCCCTGGCCCATCTCGATGGTCCGGGTCTCCGCCGCCTTCACCTCTTTCAGGGCCTGATGCAGGCGGGGGAGATGCGACCCTTGCGAGACCAGGGAGGTGAACCAGCCGCACGCCCGGGGCACCTCGGCGCTCTGGCGGATCATCCGCTGCACGAAACCCACTTCTCCGCCCTGGCACCACAATTCGCCGGGCTGGCCGCCGAAGTTCAAGACCCCTTCCGTGGCCCTGGTGGCGCCGAGGTTTCGCCGCTTGCGACGGGTGGCCGCCCCCGCCGCGGCCTCCGACGCGTGGAACGGAGGGTTGCACATCGAGAGATGAAAGAACTCACCCGGTTTGATCACGCCCTTGAAACACTGGGCCGCCCTTGGCTGAAGACGGGGAATGATCAGGCCTCCCACCGCCCGATGGGAGGCCACCAGAGCCGTGGCCCAGTGCAGAGCCGCCGGATCGACCTCCGAACCCACGAAACGCCAGCCGAACTCGCTCGCTCCGATCAGTGGGTAGATGCAGCTCGCTCCCATCCCGATGTCCAGCACCACCACCGCACCGCCGCGCGGAATGTTGTCCTCGTTCCCGCCGCTCAGCAGGTCCGCGAGGTAGTGGAGATAGTCGCTCCGCCCCGGAATCGGCGGGCACAAATAGCCGGGCGGCACGTCCCACCCCTCGAACCCATAGGCGTCCTTGAGCAGAGCCTGGTTCAGGGCCTTGACCGCTCTCGGGTTCGCATAGTCGATGGACTCGTCTCCGTGGGCATTCGGCTTCACGAAAACGGCGAGGGCCGGGCTGCCCTCGATGAGCCTGGGGAAGTCATAGCCGGAGCGAAAACGGTTTCGCGGGTGCATCCGCGCTTTGCCCGAGGTTCGGATCATGAGCGTTCGTTCCGCCGTTCACAAGAAATGCCGGAAGACCGAAAACGCATCGCAATTTCAGCTTCGACCACACTTTTCACTGAAGACTTAGCGGAGTTTAAGGTCCAAAAAAGATTCAGGGCGCTTGATTGGCCGAGCGCGGCGCACATAGAATCGCCCACTTACGTCATGGCGCAACTCTTCCCGAAGCAGGCCAACGGTCTTTCCCAGGCGAGCATCGCCGCCGGGGCCGCGGTCGGCGCCAGCGTGCTTCTCACCTTGTTTCTCCTCGCTCGCTCGGGCTATGCCACCGGCGCGGGAACTCCCTACGACCAGCCCGTTCCCTTCTCCCACAATCATCACACCACCGGCGTCGGCATCGACTGCCGCTACTGCCATACCTCGGTGGAGACATCGGCCTCGGCATCGATTCCGCCCACCCAGACCTGCATGAACTGCCATTCGCAGATCTGGACATTCGCGCCCCTGCTGGAGCCGGTGCGCCAGAGCTATCGCACGGGCGAGTCTCTCGAGTGGAGGAAGGTCAACGATCTTCCCGATTTCGCCTATTTCAACCATTCGGCCCACGTGAACAAGGGCGTGGGCTGCACCACCTGCCACGGCCAGATCGGAGAGATGCCCCTCGTCTTTCAGGCCCAGTCCCTGCAGATGCAGTGGTGTCTCGCCTGTCACCGCAATCCCGAGCAGTTCTTGAGGCCCAAGAACGAGGTTATGGCCCCGGTCTGGAATCCGCCCGCCAATCAGCTTGAAGTGGGCATGAAGCTTAAGGCCGAATACCAGGCCAACCCTCGTCTTTCCTGCTCCACCTGTCATCGCTAGGTCTGAAGAACGGAATCCATGAGCGACGTTCACATACCGATTTCGCAAGTGACGCGTGTGTCGAAGGGCGCCTCGGGGGCGAAGCCCAGATTCTGGCGCAGCCTCGACGAGTTGGCCGGTTCGGAAGACATCAAAGTCTGGCTGCATCGCGAATTTCCGGAGAAGGCTTCCGAATTCACGGATCCTGAGGGTCGACGCCAGTTTCTCCAGTTGATGGGCGCCTCGGTGGCTCTCGCCGGCCTTTCCTCCGCCTGCACCCGTCAGCCCGCCGAGGCGATCGTTCCCTACGCCAAGGCGCCCGAGCAGTTCATTCCCGGGAAGCCCGTCTATTTCGCCACCGTGCTGTCGACCGACGGCGCCGCCCAGGGCGTGCTGGTGGAGAGCCACATGGGCCGGCCCACGAAGATCGAAGGCAATCCCGATCATCCCGGCAGCCTCGGTTCCACCGACCATTTCGCCCAGGCCGAGATCCTGAATCTCTACGACCCCGACCGGTCGAAATCGGTGACCTACCGGACCGAGACCCAGACCTGGGCGGCCTTCGTCGCCGCCATTCGTCCGGTTCTCGACGCCCAGAAAGCGCTCAAGGGCGAGGGCCTCCGGCTGCTGACCCCCACCGTCACCTCGCCCACCTTGGCCGGCCAGATCGCCGAACTCCTCAAGCAGTACCCCCTGGCGAAGTGGCATGTGCATGATCCGATCGCACGTCGCAACGCCATGGACGGGGCTCGCCTCGCCTTTGGTCGCGCGCTGCAGCCGGTCTACGAGTTCAGCGAAGCCGACGTGATCATCTCCCTCGACGCCGACTTCCTGGGGCTGGGCGGCGACAAGGTGGCGAACGCGCGCGCCTTCTCCGCCCGCCGCTCTTTCGACACCGTGGCCGACCGGGAAATGAACCGTCTGTACATGGTGGAGAGCTCGATTTCCGTCACCGGCTCCAACGCCGATCACCGCATGGCCGTGCGCGCCGCCGAAGTCGAGGGCATCGCGCGGGAGCTCGCGTCCGCAGTCGGCCTCCCGGTCGAGAAGGGCGCTCTTCCCGCCTCCGCCATGGCGAAATCGATCGTCGAGGCCATGATCAAGGACGCCAAGGTGCGTCCGACCCGGACTCTGGTGATGGTGGGCGAGACGCAGCCGGCCTTCGTTCACGCCCTCGGCTTCGCCATCAACGAGAAACTGGGCAGTCTGGGCACGACCCTCATTCTCACCGAGCCGGTGGAAGCGAATCCCCCCTCGGCCGAGAATTCCATCGAAGCCCTCTCCACCGACATGGCCGCGGGCAAGGTGGGCGCGTTGTTCATCCTCGGCGGCAATCCGGTGGCGACGGCGGTGCCCGAGAGCGGTTTCGTTTCCGCGATGAAGGACCAGACCAAGGTCGCGCTCCGGGTTCACCTCGGTCTGTTCGATGACGAGACCTCCGAACTGTGCCACTGGCACATCCCGGAGGCGCATGCGCTCGAGACCTGGGGCGACGCCCGGGCCTTTGACGGCACTCTCTCAGTTCAGCAGCCGCTCATCGCACCTCTATATGACGGCAAGAGCAGCCACGAGCTGGTGCAGTCTCTCCTCGGCGATTCCACCTCCACGAGCTATCAGATCGTGCAGGCGGCCTGGAAGTCGAGAATTCCGGCCGCGGCAAACTTCGACAAGGGCTGGCGACGGATCATTCATGATGGTCTTGTTCCTGCCTCGGCGTTTCCCGCCGCGGTCGCGAAGACCACCCCCGGCGCCTGGATGCAGGCGGAACCCGCGTCGAATCAGGGCGATCTTGATGTCGCGTTCCGGCTCGATCCCAACATCCTCGATGGCCGCTACGCCAACAACGGCTGGATGCAGGAACTCCCCAAGCCGCTGACCAAGCTGACCTGGGACAACGCGGTTCTGGTGTCGCCGAAGACAGCCAAGCGGTTCTCCATTCCTGAGCCCGAAGGCTCCGCCCGCGGGTCGTTCGTCGATCGGGTGAGGCTCGAAGTGGGCGGGCAATCGGTCTCCATGCCGGCCTGGATCGTGCCCGGGCATCCCGACGATGTGGTGACCGTGCATCTGGGCGGTGGTCGGAAGCGCTCCGGCAAAGTCGGCCAGGGGGTGGGCGTCGATGTTCAGTCGCTCCGGACCGCCGGGTCGCCCTGGGTCCGGTCCGGGGGCCAGGTGACGCGCGATGGGACCCGCTATGGGATGGGCTGCACCCAGGATCACTGGAAGATGGAAGACGCCTCCGAACGCGGTCTCCTGCGCACCGGGAGCTACGAAGAATTCAAGGCCAATCCCGGATTTGCCCAGCATCCCGGACAGCCGACCGAAATGGGTTCGCTGTATCCGGCCCACCCCTACAACGGCAACAAGTGGGGCATGTCCATCGACCTGTCCGCCTGCATCGGCTGCAATGCGTGCATCACCGCCTGCCAGAGCGAGAACAACATCGCGGTGGTGGGCAAGGAACAGATCATGATGGGCCGCGAGATGCAGTGGCTCCGCATCGACCGCTACTACGAAGGCGATTCCGAGTCCCCGGCGGTGCACCATCAGCCCGTTCCCTGCATGCAGTGCGAGAACGCGAGTTGCGAGGTGGTCTGCCCGGTGGCCGCCACCACCCACAGCGACGTAGGCCTGAACGACCTGGTCTACAACCGCTGCGTGGGCACCCGCTACTGTTCCAACAACTGTGCCTACAAGGTGCGTCGCTTCAACTTCTTCCTCTATTCCGACTGGGACACCAACTCGAGCCTCACCCTGCAGAAGAATCCCGATGTCACCGTTCGCAGCCGCGGGGTCATGGAGAAGTGCACCTACTGCGTGCAGCGGGTCAACGAGGCGCGGATCAACTCGAAGAACGAAGGCCGCGAGATCCGTGAAGGCGAGATCAAAACGGCGTGTCAGCAGGTCTGCCCGACCCAGGCCATCGTGTTCGGCGACCTCAACAACGCGGAGTCCGCGGTCTCGAAGAAGAAGGCCTCTCCCCGCAACTACGTCCTCCTGCAGGAGATCAACACCAAGCCCCGCACGAGCTATCTCGCTTCGGTGAGAAACCCGAACCCCGAGCTGCACCCAGGGGCTTCTGAACCCACGGAGGGCGAAGCGCACCATGGCTAGCAGCCAGATCTCCTCCCTGGGAACCCCGGTGATGGATCCGAAGTACGCGCCGCTTCCTCTGGTCGCCCCGGGTCATACCAACGACTCGGTCACCGAGAAGATCGCGCACATGACCATGGAGAAGGAGACACCCCGCGCGTGGTGGCTGACCCTTCTCGTCGCCCTGGCCATGCTGGGCGGGCTCGGCACCGCCATTCTCGGCCTGCTCTTCGTCGGTATCGGGCTTTGGGGCCCGAACGTCCCCGTGGGCTGGGGAATGGACATCATCAACTTCGTCTGGTGGATCGGCATCGGTCACGCGGGGACCCTGATCTCCGCGATCCTGCTCCTGTTCAAGCAGAGGTGGCGCAACTCCATCAACCGTTTCGCCGAAGCCATGACCCTCGCGGCCGTGCTGTGCGCCCTGCAGTATCCGTTGTTCCACACCGGCCGCCCCTGGCTGGCCTTCTACTGGCTGCTGCCCTACCCCAACACCATGGGCCTGTGGCCCAACTTCCGCAGCCCGCTGATCTGGGACGTATTCGCGGTGTCGACCTACGGATTGGTCTCCTTGCTGTTCTGGTACGTGGGCATGATTCCGGACCTGGGAACGCTGCGCGACCGGGCCAAGAACCGGATCTCGAAAGTCGTCTACGGCATGTTGTCGATGGGGTGGCGGAACTCCGCTCGCCACTGGTCGAACTACGAAAAGGCCTATCTGCTCCTGGCCGGCCTCTCCACCCCCCTCGTGCTTTCGGTCCACTCCGTGGTGAGCTTCGACTTCGCGGTTTCGCTCATCCCGGGGTGGCACACCACGATCTTCCCCCCCTACTTCGTAGCGGGCGCGGTGTTCGCCGGCTTCGCCATGGTCCTGAATCTGGCCATTCCTCTCCGCTGGCTCTATCGGCTGGAGGACGTCATCACCATGCGCCACATCGAGAACATGGCGAAAGTGATGCTCGCCACCGGCCTCATCGTGAACTACGGCTACTTCATGGAACTCTTCATGGCCTGGTACTCGGGGGACTTCTTCGAGCGGTACATGATGAAGAATCGGGTCCTCGGTCCCTACTGGTGGTCCTACGCGGCTCTCATGCTGTGCAACGTGATCGTGCCCAATACCCTGTGGTGGAAGAAGGCGCGCACCAACACCATCTGGCTCTTCATCGTTTCGCTGTTCGTGGGCGTGGGCATGTGGCTGGAGCGTTTCGTCATCATCGTGACCTCGCTCTATCGCGATTACATGCCCTCCTCCTGGGGCTACTACAAAGCGACCCAGTTCGATTGGATGTTCTTCATCGGCACCGGAGGCCTTTTCCTCACTCTGATGCTGCTCTTCGTACGGTTCCTGCCCGCGGTCCCCATGTCCGAGGTCAAGATGATCCTCCCCGGTGCTGAAGGGAGGGTGAAGCGATGAGCGAACCCGGCTACACCCCGTCCCGGCTGCTTCACGACCTCAAGGAGCTCGCAGCCTGGGCGAAGGCCCCTGTACCCACCGGCGTCTATGGGCTCATGGCCGAGTTCTCGAACGCGGACGACGTGGTGACGGCGGCGCGGCAGGTCAAGGCCGCCGGTTACCGGAAGGTCGACGGCTACTCCCCTTATCCGATGGAGTCTTTGATCCACGAACTCGAACAGCATCACTCCTGGGTGCCGACCATCGTCCTGGGCGGCGGACTGACCGGGTTCCTGGCCGGCTACGGCCTGGAATACTGGTCGCAGGTGATCGAGTATCCGATGAACATCGGCGGCCGGCCGTTCCATTCCTGGGTTTCCTTCATTCCTCCCGCCTTTGAAACCACCATCCTTTTCGCCTCCTTTGGCGCGGTCCTGGGGATGCTGGCCCTGAATGGCTTCCCCCGGCCCTACCATCCGGTGTTCAACATCGAAGAGTTCACGAAGGGCGCTTCGAACGACAAGTTCTACCTGGTCATCGAGGCCGCCGATCCGAAGTTCGATGCGGCCGGGACTTCCGAGCTGCTCAAGTCGCTCGGTCCCACCTTCGTCCGGGAGATTCCCGCGTGACCCGATCCTCCCTGCTTGCCCTCGCGGCCTGCGCGGCCCTGGCCGGGGGCGCCTGCCGCCAGGACATGCACAACCAGCCCAAGGCCAAGCCCCAGTCGAAGTCCGGCTTCTTCGCCGACGGCCGGACCGGCCGACTTCCCGTGGACGGCACGGTGGCTCGCGGCCAGCTCCGCGATGACGACCATCTGTATCGCGGCAAGGGCCCGGATGGCGCCTTCGTGACCACCTTCCCGTTCAAGATCGACGGCGCGGTGCTCGCCCGCGGGCAGGAGCGTTACAACATCTATTGCTCGCCATGCCATGGCCAGACCGGCCTCGGGAACGGCATGGTCATCCAGCGGGGGTTCAAGATTCCCGCGGCTTCCCACCACATTGAACGGCTGCGCATCGCGCCGGTGGGCTACTGGTTCGATGTCATCACCAACGGCTTCGGAGTGATGTTCGGATACGCGGCCCAGGTTCCGGTGAACGACCGGTGGGCCATCATCGCCTACGTCAGGGCGCTACAGCTCTCCCGCCAAGCGACCATCGACGACATTCCCGAAGCGGACCGCGAAGCCGTGATCTCAAGACGCAGCCTCCCCGCCGCAGGGGAAGGCGGCGCCGGGGAAGGGGGCCACGCCGCGCCCGCCCCTGAATCCAAACCCGAAGGCGGGAAGGCGAGCCACTGATGTCCGCTCACGAGCATCCAGTGACTCCCGAGCCCCTTACGGCGCCCGAAGCCGTTCCGGCCCCCGTGACGTCGCTGCGGAGGATCGCCGGTCTGGTCGCCCTGGCCTCATCCGCAGCCTTGTTGACCGGCTACTCCGACCCCCAGCAGCTCCTCCAGAGTTATCTGCAGGCCTTCCTCCTGTGGTCGGGCGTCTCCATCGGCTGCCTCTCCATGCTGATGATTCAGCACCAGTCGGGCGGCCACTGGGGCATTCTGCTCCGGAGGCTGTTGGAGGCGGGCGCGCGCAATCTCTACTTCCTGCCCATCTTCTTCATTCCCATCGCGCTTGGAATGGGCTACTTGTACCCTTGGGCCGGCGCCGCGCAGTCCGGGGGGCTCGATGTTCGAGGACTCGGCGAGATCGTCGAGAAGAAAGGGGCCTATCTCAACGTGCCCTTCTTCCTCCTCCGGGCCGCGTTCTACTTTGTCTTCTGGGCCCTGATGGCTCGCACCCTCAGCGCGTATTCCTGGAAATACGACGAAACCGGGGACCGGGAATATGCGGAGAAGATGCGGCGCATGTCCGGTTGGGGACTTCTGGTCCAGGCTCTGGTGATCAGCTTTGCCGCCATCGATTGGGGCATGTCGCTCGACCCTCACTGGTTCTCCACTATCTGGGGCATTCTCTCCATGGTCGGCCAGGCGCTGTCCGCATGGTGCCTGTGCATCATGGTGGTCTCTCGCCTTTACACCCATGCGCCCCTGAACCGCGTCGCCACTTCGACTCTCTTTCACGATCTCGGCAAGTTCCTCTTCGCCTTCGTGATGCTCTGGGGCTACGTGAACCTCTCGCAGTTCCTGATCATCTGGTCCGGCAATCTCCCTGAGGAGAACATCTGGTACCTGGAGCGATCGAAGGACGGATGGCGGCAGCTGACCTACGTTCTGGTCGGGATGCATTTCTTCCTTCCCTTCTTCACCCTCCTTTCCGCCGGGCTCAAGAAGAACGCCGGACGCCTGGCCGTGGTGGCGGGGCTCCTCTTCGTCCTGCGCTATGTCGATCTGTTCTGGAACATCGCGCCCATCTTCAAGCACGACCATTTTTCGGTGCATCCTTTCGACCTGCTGATGCCGGTGGCTCTGGGGGGAGTCTGGCTCCACCTGTTCGCCCGTCAGCTCGAGAGGGCGCCCCTGCTGGTGAGAAACGACCCACAGGTCCATGAGATGGAGGAGCTCGCCGCCCATGCACACTGAGCCCAAGCCATCAAACCCCGACGTTCAGTACGAGAAGACGGACGCCAACGTCCGTCCCCTGTATCAGTTCCTCTTCTGGATCTCCGTCATCACCATCCTGACCGCCATCCTGTCCTGGGGGATTCTGCGCGCGCTCGAGTCCTGGCGGGACAGGGCCTCCACGCCCGCGACCATGGCCGAGCCCCAGGCGCAGACCTGGATGGGCCAGCCGCCGCCGGCTCCCCGGCTGCAGATCCAGGAGCCGAAGGATCTGGCCGCCTTCCGAAAAGAAGAGGCGGAGATTCTCTCCACCTACGGGGTGGTCGATCGGGAAAAGGGTGTGTACCGGATTCCCATCGAAGAAGCCATGCGGCTCACCCTGGAGCGAGGTCTGCCCTCTGTCGGAGAACCCGCAGGCTCGGAGACTTTGGCCACGGAACCTTCCAGGGCGGCAAAGAAGTGAAGAGATTCATCTGCGCCGCCCTCCTCGCCCTCTTCGCCGCTGGCGTGGCCGATGCGCAGCAGGCGGGTTTCACGAGGCCCTCCGGCCCGGTGCAACCGGCGTCCGACCGGCTGCGGCTGGAAGTGGGCTACGAGCCCAACCTGGGCCAGAGTCTTCCCCTGGAGACCACCCTCACCGACGAAACCGGGGCCGCGGTGGCGCTCGGTTCCTTCTTCTCTCCGGACAAGCCCGTCCTGCTGGTCTTCTACTACCAGTCGTGCCCGATGCTCTGTTCCCTTCAGCTCGAGAGCGTGGTGGCCTCCCTCAAGGGGACCAAGTACATCGTCAATCGAGACTTCACTTTCCTCGCCGTGTCCATGGATCCGAACGACACCGTGGAAGGCTCCGCGAAAGCCAAGCGCAAGATCACGAACGCCTATGGGCAGTCCGGGAGCGAGGCCGGCTTTCATTTCCTCACCGGAACGAGCGAGGTGGTGAAAAGCCTCACCGCGGCGGTGGGGTATCGCTACTATTGGGACGACGAGACCAAGCAGTTCGCTCATGCCACCGGCGTTCTGCTCGTGGCTCCTGATGGCCGGATGGCCCGGTTCCTTCCCGGGATCGAGCCCTTTCCGCGTGACCTTCAGTTCGCCCTGCTGGAGGCGTCGCAGGGACAGATCGGCACCATTGTGGATCGAGTCGTTCTCTACTGCTATCAATACAACGAAGCCAGCGGCCGCTACGGCGCCGCCATCATGAAGACGCTGCGGGTCGCCGCGGCCGGGACCGTCCTCCTCCTCGGCGGCTTCGTCGCTTTCAGTCTTCGCCGCGAACGTAAAGCGGCTTCCTCCCACACCCCCGCCTGAGGCCGAACTAGAACAGACCCATGGGCCAGTCTTTCCCCCCGCTCTTCCCACCGCAAGCTTCCACCGTGGCGGTTGAAGTCGATGCGCTTTACGCGCTTCTGGTGGCGATCACCGCTTTCTTCACCCTTCTGGTCGTGGGCCTGTTCCTCTTCTTCGGCCTCAAGTACGCGAGGAAGAGCGAAGCGGATCGCCCCATCCAGGTGCATCCGCCGGCCTGGCTCGAGATCGCCTGGAGCGTGGTCCCGCTTCTTATCTGCGTGGTCCTTTTCGTCTGGGGCGTGCAGCTGTACTTCAAGATCTACACTCCGCCCAAGGACGCGATCACCATCCACGTGGTGGGCAAGCGCTGGATGTGGAAGATCCAGCACATGAGCGGAGCCCGGGAAATCAACGAGCTCCATGTTCCGGTGGGGGTTCCGGTGAGGCTCCTCCTTACCTCAGAGGACGTCATCCACGCCTTCTCCATGCCCGCCTTCCGCATCAAGCGCGACGCCATTCCCGGAACCATGACCACCACCTGGTTCAACGCCACCAAGACCGGCCAGTATCACCTCTTCTGCGCGGAATACTGCGGCACCAAACACTCCGAGATGAACGGCACCATCTACGTGATGGAGAAAGACGCCTATCAGCAATGGCTGGCCGGCCCGAATGCGGGCCTGCCCCCCGCGGTTCAAGGGGCCAAGCTCTTTGAGGAACTGAACTGCGTCTCCTGTCACCGCAACGGAGCCAACCAGCGCGGCCCCGTGCTCGAGGGTGTGTACGGCAAGCCGGTGCAGCTCAAGGGCGGAGCCACCGTGGTGGCCGACGATGCATACATCCGCGAGTCGATCGTGAACCCCACGGCCAAGATCGTCAATGGCTTCGAACCCCTGATGCCCGTCTACCTGACCCAGCTCTCCGAGGAGCAGATCAACGCCCTGCTTTCCTACGTTCGGGACGTCCTGGGCAAGGAAGAGCCGCTCCAGACGGCGCCCGCGGTCGTCCCCGTGGCTGATTCTCGAATCACCAGGCCTTCAGCCATTCCCGAGTCGACCCCCACGGGCGCCAGCGAGGGACGTTAAGGAATACATGAGTACGCCCAACCACCAGGCCGCGCACCCCAAAGAGGAAGAGAACTACCTCACTCACGACACCTCCATTCAGTCGTGGCTGCTCACCAAGGATCACAAGAGGATCGCCATCCTCTATTTCTTCTCCGTGACCTTGTTCTTCACCATCGGCGGACTCTTCGCCGCCCTGGTTCGGATCGAACTGCTCACCCCGGCGGGCGACTTCCTGAGTTCGGAGCTTTACAACCAGGCCTTCACCTCGCACGGGGTGATGATGATCTTCTTCTTCCTCATCCCCGCCGTTCCCGCGGTCATCGGAAACTTTGTCCTTCCCCTCATGGTGGGGGCCAAGGATCTGGCCTTCCCGCGCATCAACCTTCTCAGCTGGTACATCTTCATGGCTGGCGCGAGCTGCGCGGTCTTTGCCGTGCTCACCGGCGGTCTCGACACCGGCTGGACTCTCTACCCGCCCTATTCCTCGGCCTATTCACAGTCTCGGGTGACCTGGGCGGTGGCCGGCGTGTTCATCGCGGGCTTTGCGTCCATCCTGACCGGGGTGAACTTCATTGCCACCGTTCATCGCATGCGCGCGCCCGGTCTCACCTGGTTCCGTCTGCCCCTGTTTGTGTGGGCGCATTACGCGACCTCCCTGGTCATGGTCCTCGGCACCCCGGTCATCGCCATCACCATGGTCCTGCTCGGCCTGGAGCGGGTCTTTGGCTTCGGTTTCTTCGATCCGGCCAAAGGTGGTGATCCCGTCCTGTTCCAGCACCTCTTCTGGTTCTATTCCCACCCCGCCGTCTACATCATGATCCTGCCCGCCATGGGCATCATCTCCGAGATCATCTCCACTTTCTCGCGGCAAAAGCTCTTCGGATACAGCTTCGTGGCCATGTCGTCTCTGGCTATCGCGATCCTGGGCTTCCTGGTCTGGGGACATCACATGTTCACCACCAGCCAGTCCGCCTACACCGGCATCCTCTTCTCCGCCCTGACGTTCCTGGTGGCCATACCCTCGGCGATCAAGGCCTTCAACTGGACCGCCACCCTGTACAAGGGCTCGGTGGTCTGGGAAACGCCCATGCTGTTCGCCTTCGGCTTCATGGGTCTGTTCCTCATCGGCGGCCTGACCGGCCTGTTCCTGGCCACCATGGGCATGGATATCCACCTGCAGGACACCTACTTTGTGGTGTCTCATTTTCACTACGTCATGGTCGGTGGCGGCGTGATGGGATACATGGGCGGCATCCACTTCTGGTGGCCCAAGATGACGGGAAGAATGTACTCGCAGTTCTGGTCGAAACTCTCCGCCATGTTCATCTTCGCCGGGTTCAACTTCACGTTCTTCCCGCAGTTCATCCTGGGGTACATGGGCATGCCTCGCCGTTATCACTCCTACCCGGAGGAGTGGCAGGTCCTGAACGTGATGTCGAGCCTGGGCGCTTCGATCCTGGCCATCGGTTACGTGCTGCCCGCGATCTACCTCACCTACAGCCTGTTCATGGGCAAGAAGGCGCCCGCCAACCCCTGGGGCGCCACCGGTCTCGAATGGCAGACCTCGTCGCCGCCCCCGCCCCATAATTTCCACGTCACACCGATTGTGACCACGGAGGCGTACGACTATCAGTCGCTGCCGCTCTCGGCCACTCCCGAACCGGAGGTGCGGCATGTCTAGCATCGCGTCAGCGCTCCAGCACCACTTCACCGACTTAAAACAGCAGAAGGAGTCGGCGGTTCTCGGAATGTGGTCCTTCCTGGTCCAGGAAGTGATGTTCTTTGGCGGCCTGTTCGGCACCTACGCGGTCTTCCGGTCTCAGTATCCGCACGCCTTCGCCCTGGCCAGCGGCGAACTCAACGTCAATCTGGGCGGAATCAATACGATCGTCCTCATCTGCTCCTCCCTGACCATGGCCATGGCCGTGCATGCGGCCTCGAAGGGCAACCGGGGCGCGATCGCGCTCTGGCTGCTCCTGACCATCGCCTTCGGAAGCGTCTTCCTGGGAGTCAAGGTCGTGGAGTACCAGGAGAAGTGGGACCACGGCCTCATTCCCGGCATCGCCGATCACGGTCTGGTGGTGGATCACGAGGGCCACCCGCGGCCTACCGGATTCGCCCTCTACTTCGCCCTCTACTTCGCGATGACCGGTCTGCACGCGATTCACATGATCATCGGCATCCCGCTTCTGGCCATCCTCGCCGTCAATGGCCTGCGCGGCAGGTATGGGCCCGAGTACTACACCCCGGTTGAGATGACCGGTCTGTACTGGCACTTCGTCGACATCGTCTGGATCTTCCTGTTCCCCCTGCTGTATCTCATCGGAGCCCACGGAGCCCATTGATGGACGCCACCGTTTCCGCCCCAGAGCATCCCCACCCCGCCGAGCATCACGGCCCGACCGTGAAGATGTACTTCGCCATCTTTGGAGCCCTCTGCGTCCTGACCGTGGCCACCGTTCTCGCGGCCAAGGTCGACTTCGCCCAGGTCATCGGCAACGAGCAGCTGGGCGGCTTCGTGAACAACCTGGTCGCCCTCGGCATCGCCTGCACCAAGGCCACCCTGGTTGTGCTCTTCTTCATGCACGTGAAATACGAGAGCAAGCTCGTGGGCCTGGCCGTGGTCGCGAGCGTGGTCTGGCTTCTCTTCCTGATCCTGATCATCTTGAGCGACTACCTCACCCGGACCTCCGACTGGCATCTGTTCGCCTAGTCCTCGCCTCGGCGCAGTCCCGGCACGAACGCAGCCCCGGGCCGGGGCGACTTCGCCAGCCCTCATGTAAACTGCGCAGCTTCCGAGGGCGTTCTTGGGATCGTTCACCCTGGAACACTGACGAACGGCGGTGTAGCTCAGCTGGTTAGAGCATGCGGCTCATATCCGCAGTGTCCGGGGTTCAAGTCCCTGCACCGCCACCATCTCTCCCCGAGGCGCAAACGGCGTAAGGTTGCGTCCCAAGCCATACGATGCCGACGCCACCCCTGGTCTTAGCGGTCCGACGTGGTCTGGACTCCGCCTCATTGCTGCGCCCCGGCGTGGTGGTGGTGGCCGCGCTCTCCGGGGGCCCCGATTCGGTGGCTCTTCTCGACGCCCTCCTCCGGGCCGCGAGGAAGTCGGGGATGGGGGTGGTCGCCGCCCACCTCGACCATGCCCTGAGGCGCGACTCGGCGGCGGACGCACGGTTCTGCGAGGAGTTGTGCGACGGCCTGAAGGTCAGGCTCCGGTCCGGCCGGGTGCGGCCCTCCGCGCAGGCCCTTCGCGAGGGAGGGATCGAAGAGGCGGCGAGGCTGACCCGGTACTCGTTCCTGAGGCGCGTGGCCCGGGAGGAGAACGCGAGTGCCATCGTCCTCGGCCACACTCTTGACGACCAGGCCGAGACAGTCCTGATGCGGCTGGTGCGAGGCAGCGGCGCCCTGGGCCTGTCGGCCATGAAGGCCCGGGATGGCGAACTCCTGCGGCCCCTCCTGGACACCCGCCGCGCGGCCGTGCTCGCTCATCTGAGCGCCCATCGACTGCCGTACCGGTCCGATCCGACCAACGCCGACACCACCTTCATCCGCAACCGGGTGAGGCACGAGCTTCTTCCCCTGCTCGAGCAGAGGTTCAACCCGAACATCGCGGAAGCGCTGGGCCGCACGGCCCGGACTCTGGCCGAAGAGCATGCCGCACTCCGCGAAGTCGCGGCGCAACTGCTGGACCGGGCCGTGGCCTCGGCCGTGGAGGGAGTGGCCTACGAACTCGCGGTCTTGAAGTCCGCGCCCGAGGGCCTGGGCAAGTCCGCGCTCAGGGAAGCCCTCCGTCGGTTTGGGGGCCTGAGGTCGGTCTCTTTTGTGCACGTCGAAGGACTGTGGAACCTGGTCAATCAGGGCCGCGGCGGGGCGACCCTCCCCCTTCCCGGATCGAGGGCCGCCACCGTGAGTCGAGGCCGTCTCATCTTCACCGTACCAGATCCCGCCCGACCCGGGCATTCCAGAGAAAAGGCTTTCCTGTCATAGTCTTACCATTCGCCAGCCTAGGCCGCCATGAAACTCCCTCCTAACCCGACCCCGCTCTACACCGCCGAAGAGATCGCCGCCCGCGTGGGCGCGATCGGCCGGCAGATCGCGTCGACCTACGCCGGCCAGGAACTGGTCGTCGTCGGCCTGTTGAAAAACAGCCTCGTCTTCATGGCCGATCTGATGCGCGCCATTCCCATCCCATTCCGCAGTTACACCCTCCGCGTGGTCCATGTGTCGGAGACTCCCGGAGGGCTGGGGGCTGTCCAGGTCATGGACGGTGGCGCCGTTCCGGTGGAGGGCCAGCATGTCCTCGTGGTCGACGATATGATCGATACCGGCGTCACCCTGGCCTATGTGCGGGACCATCTGAACTCCCGCGGGCCAAGGAGCCTGCGCATCGCCGTTCTCCTCGATCGCACCGCGACCAGGAAGACCCAGCTGGTTCCCGAATGGTCGGTTTTTCGAATCGAGGCGGAGAACGACAAGCGCTTTCTGGTCGGGTACGGACTCGACCACTCCGATTACTATCGAGGGCTCCCGTACCTGGGAGTCCTGGAGCGACCCGGTTCCTGAGCAAGGCCGGGAATGAAACATTTGCACCGCCTCAATCCGTACCACCTAAAGTACACAGGGGAAAATCATTGAACTCGACCTTTAAGACCGCCCTCTTGTGGGCGTCTCTGTTCGTCCTGATGCTGGCGGCCTGGAATTTTTCCAGCATCCAGAAGAAGGACACATCCGTCAATTTCTCCGACTTCATGACTCAGGTGGAAGCGGGGAGCATCAAGGAAGTCACGGTCAACGGAAATGAGATCCGGGGAAAGCGCACCTCGGGCGATGCCTTCAAGACCATCGTTCCCTATGGCTACGACAGGCCCCTCGACTCGCTCCTTGAGAAGAAGGTCCAAGTCTCGGTCATCAACGACCAGGCCCCCACTTTCACCACCATCCTGATCACTTTCGCGCCCTACGCGATCCTGCTCGGCATCTGGATCTTCTTCATGCGCCAGATGCAGGCGGGCGGCAACAAGGCCATGTCCTT
>JAQBHL010000193.1:0-2906 GCA_032127745.1 Acidobacteriota bacterium | reverse complement strand
AGGCCCTGAGACTCGCCCCCAACGACGCCGACGCCCTCGCCCTGCAGACCATCATGGCCGTCGCGGGCAACCAGCCGGACAAGGCCGTCGAGACCGCGAAGAGGGCCGTTGCGGCCGGTCCCAAGTCCGCCACGGCGCTGGTCGCCGAATCCTACGCACGTCAGGCCAAGTTCGACCTTGAAGGAGCCCGGCAGAGCCTGGAGAAGGCGGTCACCGTCGAGCCCGACGACGCGCTGGCGTGGGCGCGGCTGGCGGAGCTGCGTTCCTCGCTGGGATATCGAAGCGAGTCCCTCGAGGCGGCCCAGAAGGCGGTCGCGCTACAGCCGAACCTCTCGAGGACCCAGACGGTGCTCGGCTACTCCTACCTGACCCAGGTCAAGACTCGAGAGGCCAGGGAAGCCTTCGCGAAGGCCATCGAGTTCGACACGGGCGACCCGCTTCCGCGGCTGGGTCTGGGCCTGGCCCGGATCCGGGAGGGTGAGCTCGCCGAGGGCACCCGGGAGCTCGAGCTCGCGGTGAGCCTCGACCCCGGGCACGCGCTCGTGCGCAGCTACCTGGGCAAGGCCTATTTCGAAGCCAAGCGCGCGCCCCTGGATATGCGGGAGTACGACGTGGCCAAGGGGCTGGACCCCAAGGATCCGACCCCCCTGCTCTACGACGCGATCGCCAAGCAGACCGCGAACCGGCCGGTGGAGGCGCTCCGAGACATCCAGGAGGCCATCGAGCTGAACGACAACCGGGCGGTGTACCGCTCCCGGCTGCTGCTCGACTCGGACCTCGCCGCCCGCAGCGCCAGCCTCGGCCGAATCTACGGAGACCTGGGCTTTCAGGACGTCGGTCTGGTGGAGGGTTGGAACTCGGTCAACACGGATCCGAGCGACTACTCGGGCCACCGGCTGCTCGCCGACAACTACGCCGCCCTGCCGCGCCACGAGATCGCCCGGGTCAGCGAGCTGTTCCAGTCCCAGATGCTGCAGCCGCTCAACACCACCCCGATCCAGCCCAGCCTCGGGGAGAGCAGCCTGTTCCTGATCAGCTCCCAGGGCCCCGGCGCGCTCGCCTTCAACGAGTTCAACCCCCTGTTCAACCGCGATCAGGTGAACGCACAGGGCAGCTTCCTCCTCGGCGAAGATGGTACCTGGTCTGGAGAAGGGATCGCCTCGGGCATCTACAGGAAGGCCTCCTTCAGCGCCGGCTACAGCGGCTTCCAGACCGACGGGTTTCGCGTCAACAACTCGCAGGACGACAAGATCGCCAACGCCTTCGCCCAGGTGGAGCTGAGCCCGAGCACGAGCCTCCAGGCCGAGGTTCGCCATCGGAAGTCGACTCATGGGGACCTGTTTCTCAACTTCCTCGAGGACGACTTCAGCAAATTTAAGACCGAGACGATTGACGGAACCAATGAGCGCATCGGCCTGCGGCACGACTTCGGCCCGGGCGTCACTTTTCTGGCGTCCTACCTGCATTCCGAGAAGGACATTGCCTCCTCCGACTCCAACCCGGATTTCGGGTTCGATTCGACCATCGATCAGAACGAGAAGGCCGACAGTGTCGAGGGCCAGCTCCTGTTCCGTTCGGCGCGGGTCAAGGTGGTGGCCGGGGGCGGCTACTTCGACATCGACTCGAACGAGACGTTCGTCACCGCGGTGAACGACCCCGACTTCGGCTTCACCCTCACCGACACCACGAACCGGAAGGATGAGCACACCAACCTGTACGCGTATTCGTACGTAGCTCTCCCGAAGAACCTCACCCTCACGCTGGGCGTGAGCGGCGACCTCTTCGACGAGACCGGCACGACCCTGGAGAGCTTCGCGCTCCCCGGCCTCCCACCGGACGAGCCGGTGCCGGTTCCGGCCCAGGTCTACGGGAAGAAGAACCAGTTCAACCCCAAGGCCGGGATCACCTGGGCCTTCAAGTCCGGTACCACGCTCCGGGGTGCCTGGTTCAGGGCCTTGAAGCGGACGCTCATCACGGACCAGACGCTGGAGCCCACGCAGGTGGCCGGCTTCAACCAGTTCTTCGACGATCTGAGCGCCACCAAGTCGGAGGCCTGGGGGGCGGCGATCGACCAGAAGTTCGGCAGGAAGGCGTTCGCTGGCGGCGAGTACTCGCGGAGGGACCTCACGATACCCCAGACGCTGTTCCAGCTATCCCCTGACACCGGCGAGGCCAGCGTGAGCGTGGAGCTGCGAGATGGTCACGAGGACGTGGCGCGCGCCTACCTCTTCGCGGCCCCCCACCCGTGGCTGACCTTCGGCGCCGAGTACCAGTACGAGAAGTTCGAGCGAGACCCGGAGCTGTTTCGGCAGTTTCAGAAGGTCAGGACCCACCGGGTCCCACTCTCCGCGCGCTTCTTCCACCCCTCCGGGCTCAGCGCCTTCGTGGGTCTGACGTACCTGAAGCAGGACGGCGAGTTCCTGACCTTCAACGAGTTCGGCAACGTGTACGTCCCCGGAGACAAGGATTTCTGGGTGGTCGACGCGGGCCTGCGCTATCGGCTGCCGAAGCGCTACGGCTTTGTCGTCGCCGGAGTCAACAATCTCACCGACGAGCGATCCACGTATCAGGCAACGGATCCTACCAATCTTGCCATTAGGCCTGGAAGGGTCGTTTTTGCGCGTGTCATTCTGGCCTTCCCGTGATAGCCTCCGCCTGACATCCCTCCGACGTGAAGGCTAGATGAAGGAGATAAAGTAGCCATGCGAACTGAGAAGGCGTTGCTGTCCTGTGCCGTCGTGATGGTCGCAGGGCTGCTCGGGGGGCCGATTGCGATGGCGGCGGGCTCGTCGGTTCCGACGGACGCGCCGTCCCCGCCGCCGACGTCGTGCAGCACGGGTCTGTTCGAAATGGCGGTGAGTAGCGGGCCGTCGTTCGTTAGCTGCTCCGCCCTGGGTGGGCGGTGT
>JAQBHL010000192.1:0-4678 GCA_032127745.1 Acidobacteriota bacterium | reverse complement strand
AGGGTGGGCCATCGAGGGAAGCCCTGCGTACGAATCATCTCCGTGCTCTCCAGCGGCGCCACATGCCATTCTAGTCACTTCGCCCGAATCACGTCGTCCGTAGAGGAGGCCGGCGTCCCCGGGAGGCCTCTTCAACAGAATCTGTGTGTAAATATTGGCTCGGGTAGACGGCCAAGCTCGTGATACAGCGCGGTTTCCATGACTCCGTAGGTTCGAAACCCACGGGCTTTTCTGATGGCGAGTTTCGCGTTGGTGTTCATTCCTTCAACGACGCCGAGTGCGATCTCCCCTTTCGCGGCGAACCAATTGAGAAGAAGGGGACGGTGTCGGCGCAGAGTGTTGGCGAAGCGCTTCATCGGCTCCAGCCTCGATCGCATCGCCCGGGTGCACCACTTGTCCAGGAACCAGCCCGCCCAGGTGGCGCTTGAGTAGCCCCAAAAGGCGTTGAAGGACTCCTTGAGCAAGAAAGCTCGGACACTTCGCAGGTCGTAGTGCAAGACATCCTTGAGCCTCCGGCGTTGGTCGACGGTCTGATTCTCCCTGCGCTTGAGGAAGCACCAGCGGGTGTGCTTGAGGACGGGCGCGTAGCCCCGGCGAGCCAGGTCACGGGCTTCTTTGGAGCGTACTTCATCGACGGCTTTGTTGAGCTTGGCCACGACATGGAACCGGTCGAGGATGTGGAGCGCCTGACCCGCCTGTTGCTTGAGCACGTCCAGGTACGGCCTACACATATCGCTGGCCACAAACACAAGCGCCTTTGACCGCGCCTCTCCGAACATTTGGAAGAACGCGCGGATGGTGGCCTTCGTCCGCTCCTTGCCCACCCATAGGAGGCGTCGACTCCCTTGGTCGAGTTGGTAGACGACGGTCAGGTACTTCTGTCCTTTCCACACCGCAATTTCGTCGACGCCGATCGCGGTGACATGGTCCAGATCACGGTGGGCCAGTCCATAGTCAACCACCCAGCGAACCGCGCGGTTGACGACGCCCCAGGTCACGCCGAAGATCTGAGCGACCTCGCTCCAGGAGACGCGCCGCGCCCAACGGGCCAGGAACAGCCGATAGACGTTGCAGCAGCGGTTCTTGCCATCGGCCCATGGAACCCGCTCGGTGCGCACGCCGCACGGCCCGCAGTTGATGCGCCGCATGCGGTAGGCCAGGAACACGAGGAAGCCCCACAGAGGTACGAACTCAAACAACCGAGCGTCCCGCGACGTATCGTAGGTCGGTCCGCGTTCGCCGCATTCTCCGCAATGACCGAACGAGCCTCTCCTCGCCCGGACCACAACATGGATCTCCTTCCCGACAAACCGAGCTTGGCCATAGACGAACAATCTGATCGGATGACACCGGTTGAGAATCGTCTTGATGAACATGAGCCATTGTGACCGCGACGGCCCGAAAGGTTTCTAGCCATGCCTGTCTCAAAGCGTCAGTCCACAGTTGAGGAAACGACCGACCCCATGGAGGGCTGGCCATCGAGCTGGGCGGGCGACGAGGAGGACGAGCCCGTCGGTCAGGGTCTCGTCGCCCTTCTCCGGCCTTTCATCGCCGACCTTCACGCACAAGGACTCTCCCGCGGAACGATTCGACGGCACCTCGACAAACTATGGCTCATCGGCGGCGAGATCATTCGGGAGGTCAACGACCGGCCAGCCCTGCGTCGAAAAGAACCCCGATCCCTGCTGCTCAAAGCCATCCACGACGGCCAGGCCCCCTGGGTGCGCGACCTCACGGAACAGGAACAGGCATCCGTCGATGCCACCGCGCGAAAACTGTTGAAGTTCCTCGACTCCTCGAACCCAACCCTCCCTTAACCAGCCTTCGTTGCCGTAGCGACCCGGGCAGAGGCCCTTTCTGTCTCTTTGTGACCATAGATTTGGTTGGAGAGCCGAGTTTTGTATTGATCATCGCGTTTCGCATTTGGAAGTAGCCCTCCGTGTTACGAGATTGGTATCGCGGAGATGGGACGAGAGAGGGTGATGATTGGCGGCGTTGTGTCGCCAGGTTGAGCGGTCAACTGAGTTTTGGTCGCATCCAAGGGGAAGGCATCGGCGCCGTCGAGCGCACCGTCGCCATCGCTGTCTGCGTTGAATGGATCCGTTCCGGCCATGATCTCGCCGGTGTCGGACAGGCCGTCATGGTCCGTGTCGAGATCGCCGCCCTCGGCGCCGATTGCAAGTTCGTCACCATCCGTGATGCCGTTGCCATTCGAGTCGAGAAGCAGAGGATCGGTTCCGAGCAGGATCTCCTGGTAAAGGTCCAGGCCGTCGCCATCAAGGTCGGCGGCAAGGCCCGCGCCGTCGAAGACCGTGAACGAGGGTATGAGAGAAGGAAGAATCGGATTGACGGTGGTCCCCAGTCCAAGTGTGCCATAGTCGTTCTGTCCGGTGGACCACACCTGGCCAGTGGACACAACGGTCAGGGAGTGAAAACTGCCACTACCCAATGTCACCACAGTCTCGCTGACGGTCGACCGAATTGGAAAGTACCGCGTTGCGCGCACGCCGTCCCCGAGCTGCCTGAAGAAGTCGTGGCCAACGCCCCACAGACGCCCATCGAACACGCTAAGGGAAACATGCTGGGCGCCGGGAGCAAGCTCTCTTACCCCGTCCCGCAGGACAATAGGCGAGAGCCTGTTGATCGCTGTGCCGTCACCGAGCTGACCGCTCGAATTGCTTCCCCACGCCACGAGGCGGCGTCCGGACGCCAGGATCGCATAGGACGAGTCGCCTTTTGAGGCGATGTCCGTTGCCACGAGTGTAGGCAGGATGTATGCCTCCCAGCGCTGTGAGGCGGTGCCGTCGCCCAATTGCCCGGACCCACCGCCGCCCCAAACCGCGATGCTTCCGTCGGTCTTCAGTGCGAGACTGTGGGAAACGCCCCCAGAGAGTGCCTTGACTCCAACAAGCCCGGTCACTTGGACAGGTGAACTGGAGCTCTGATTGTTGAATCCCCGGCCCAACTGCCCGCTGCTGCCGAGGCCCCAACTCCTCACCGTGCCGTCAGCGAGAACGGCCATGGCGTGGTTGGCGCCCGCCCCAATCGCTGTGACCCCGGCCAGGCCCGGGATCATTGTGGGAGCGTAGCGGTCCGTGGTGGTGCCGTCGCCCAACTGCCCGTGGGCATTGTAGCCCCAGGCCCAAACGGTTCCATCAGCCTTCAATGCATAGGCGGACAATTGACCGGACGCTATGGCGATGGCCCCAGAGAACACCTGGACGGGGCTCGATCGCTGGTTGAACCCGGCGGAGCCGTCGCCGATCGCACCGTAGTAGCTGGTGCCAAACGTCCAGACCGTTCCATCGGTCTTCAGGACCATTGAATGGGCAAATCCGGCCGCGACCTGGCCGGTAACCATGTACGTGCCACGGATCGTTGCGGAAGGGGCAAGTCCCGCCCTGAATGCCTTCACCTTCAACCACATGGGCCGATTCACCAACAGTTGCCCGTTGGCCGGAATGGCGGTCGAGCCGGCGGTCGGTTCCGTGCCATCCGTGGTGTAGAAGAAGGCGGCCCCCGGCGTCGCGCTCGTGACCTGCACGGTGTGCTGAGTGAACCACCGGCCCGACGAGGGACTCAGGACGGGGTCGGCAACCTGCGCCTGGTACGACTCGCTCGAGGCGGCGCTCAGGCTCCATCCGGGCCGCCGGGCCCTGGCTTTCACCGTCCCGCTCTGCGCCAGCGGGAATGGGGCGGTGTAGAGCGGGGAGGAGGGGGTCGGATCCTGGCCGTCCGTGGTGTAGTAGACAGCCGCTCCCGGGAAGGCCTCGACCGAGATGCTCACGCCGGAGATGTAGGTCCCCGAGACCGGGGAGATCGTGGGAGCGGGTGTCACCACCTCATACGCGGCGGCGACCACCAGGGAGGGCGAATAGCCGGCGGCGAAGGTCGCGGCTTTGAGGACGCCCGTCGCGGGAATCGAAAAGACCCCGCCGCTCGAAACGGAGGGGTCGGTCTCGGTCGGGTCCAAACCATTGAAGGTGTAGTGGATCGATCCGCCGACCGTGCTTGTGGTGGCCGTGACCACCAGCGGGCCGAGGTACGCCCCCGCTCCCGGCGAGAACCCGGGTGCGGCCGCGGGCGCGTTCAGGAAGTAGGCGTTTATCGACACATCGCTGTCGAGATAGCCCGCTTTGAAGGCCTTGGCCTTGATCGTGGTCGCCGCGGTCACATGGATCGGCGTCGCATACGGCGTCGACGACGCGGTGGGAGCGCTCCCGTCCGTGGTGTAGGTGATCGAAGCGCCTGGGTCGGCGCCCAACGCTACGTCGATGGGGAGCGCGTATCCGCCCCCCTCCGGCGAAGCCAGGGGCGCCGAAGTCCGAGCGCCGACCAGGAGCCCGGACACGATGGCGCCCTGGACCACCGCGGTGCTGGAGTGCAGGGACGTGTCAACCAACAGTGGATATCTGGGCGCGATCGCCGAGGTGTAGAGCAAGTTCCCGTTCTTACGGTACCTCACCACCCCGCCTTCGAGGGACACCCGAAGCTTGTCGGACGCCACCAGCGTCCCGAACGACCCTCGGTTCAGGCCCCCTTCATAGATGTAGAGCGTGCCGGAGGCGAAGTACAGCGCGTAGTCGATGTCCGAATAGCCGGAGTTGGTGTTGCCATAGGCAAGGCCAACCATGGCGACCTTGGGGGACAGCGAGGCGCTCACCTCCAGATAGCCGTC
>JAQBHL010000191.1:0-3840 GCA_032127745.1 Acidobacteriota bacterium | reverse complement strand
CGTTGGCTCAAGCTCCGGAGTGTACGCATAGAAGCGGTCCGCCCCCTCTCCCACCGGCTGCGTCTTGAACGAGTAGGACCTTTGCGATATGGACTGTACCGTCCAGAGGCCCGAGAGGAGGATCAAGGAAAGGGTAAAGAGATAGGACGAGAGGGCGCGACCGCGCAAACCGAGCGCTCTGGGCAATTCGCCCCAGAGGGTGGCAACCGTAAGAACGCCGGCCAGGGCAGCCTGGCAATACCCATAATGGTAAATCCGCGGGCTCAGGGCCATGCGCGCGAGGAGCGCCAACCCGGCCGCCCAGAGTAGCCAGCCTACGGCGCGCGGCAGTCCGACAGGTCCGCCAGCCGATCGCCGCGCGTCGTGAATCCACACCAGGGCGAGCGAAAGCAGACCGGCAGGAAACACGGTGGCCACATCAATCCAGGGAAGTCGGATCGACAGGAACAGCGTCACGATCCCGAGCAGAAGGGAGCCCAGGACGTAGAACGCCTTCTTCGCCCGCCCCAGTCTTTCCGATACCCAGGCGAGGAGACACAAGGCGAGCATTGACGCGAAGCCCGCAAACGCCAGCCTCTGAAGATTCTCGAGTATCGCGTTCGTCCCAAGGAGCGTGGCCTGAAACGGGTCCTGGGCAATGCCCGGAAACAGGACCAGGCCCGTCCAGCCCACATTGGCCCAGAGCACGGCCTGCGAGATGCTGAAGCGTCCGGTCTCGAAGAGAACCAGAGAGGCCGTCGCGGGGGGCACCGCTGCCGACAACAACATCGCGGCCGCATGTCCCGGACGGCCGCCGCGTGGTTCCGCCTTGGAAAGCGCGACCAGGACCAGAGCGACAAAGAAGATCGCGCCGGCGGTGAAGATGATTTCAAGCTTCAGCAGCAGCGTGGTTCCGAACAGCAGCCCGAGCAAAGCCGATTTGAAGACCGAGGGGCGCCGCAGCCACGCGCCCCAGCCCCAGATGATGGCGAGAAGGGCCAGGAATCCGTGCGTGGTCTCATGGGCGTAGGGCGCCACAAAGTTGTAGTTCCCCACGCCGCCGAGCTGGTTGAACGAGAAGAAGCCGACAAAGGTGAGAGAGCCGACCAAGGCAAGGGTTGGTCCCCACACAAGGCGGAGAACGCGGTAGAGCAGGCCGAGGATGCAGAAGTAGATGGTCAGGTTGGTCCAGGCCAGCTGCATGAACCCGGTCCCGAAAACCCTGAACACCAGCGCGTTGAAATAGTGGGAGAGAGGCCCGTAGTTGGCGTCGATGTCCCGATAAAGGACGGTCCCCTGGTTGATCTGCCAGGGCAGATACAACTCCCGACCGAAGTCGATCAAGGGGTCGGCCCACCGCCGCCACGAAACTGACAGCAGCTGAGCGACGGCGGCGACAAGGAGAAAACCTCCGAGGACCTCGGCTCTCTTGACCTCGTGCCGGTCCTCACTCATGAATCACTTTCACCTCCGGATGGGGCAGGATGAACCCGCCGCCCCGCCCGAGAAAAGACGCGTATTTCTGGCGGAAGAAGTCGAGGAAGTTCCAGGACAGCAGGAGGTAGTGGTCAGGTTCTGTGCGTACCTCCTTCTCGTCCACGATGGGAATATGGGTGCCCGGGGTGTATCGCCCGATCTTGAAGGGATTCACCTCGGTCGCGAGCGACACGAGCTCGGGACCGATTCCGCAGTAGTTGAGGAGGGTGCTCCCCTTCAATGGAGCGCCGAGCGCGTGGACCACCTTGCCCTGTGCCTTGAGCGTGCGCAGGAGAGTAAGCAGCTGGTCGCGGTTGGCCTCAACGCGTCGGGTGAATTCGCGGTAGGTGGCTATCTCCTGCAGCCCGGCTTCCTTCTCCTTCCGAATCGCCTCCTGCACAGTGGGCGAGGTCCGCCATTCACACTGGTCGAGACCGACGTAAAGCACGAAGGATCCCCCGTGGACCTCGTAGTGGTCGACGTGGAGCAGCCTCATCCCGTGCCGGGCAAACGCCTTCTCCAGAGGGGCGATCGCATGGATCATGGTGTGCTCGTGGTAGAAGTGGTCGAACTGCAGACGCTCCAAAACGTTCTTCAAATACACGCACTGGGCCAGGAACACCGTGCTCGGTCCCATGGCGCGACGGACTCCGGCGATGAAGTCGTGCAGATCGGCGACGTGGTAGAAGACCGCGGTCGCCGCGATCAGGTTGGGGCGAAGCCCCAGTCTGCTGATCAGGTCCGCCGATGAGGAGTCCCAGAAAGTCTCACAAACCGGAATCCCCTTCGCTCGGCACAAGGGCCCGGTGATCTTCCCGGGATCGACGCCCAGAACCGCCAGGCCCTTCTCTCTGAAGATGTTGAGCAAGGTCCCATCGTTGGCGCCGATATCGATGACCAGATCGCCGGGTTTGAGCGCCCACAAGGCCAGGGTCCGGTCCACCAATCGATAGAAGTGGTCGATCACCGGCATGTTGTAGCCGGTGATGTAGGGATGATTGGAGAACATCAGTTCGACGGGCGGGAACTCCTCGATTTGCACCTGCCAGCAGTGCTGGCAAACCGCCATGTGAAAGGGGAACTTGGGTTCACTGTCGAAGTCGAATGTCGAAATGAAATGGTTCCCGTTCGGCTGTTCGCCCAGGTCAAGGAAGGTGGTGGGCGAAGCCGCCCCGCAGTTCATGCAATTGATGTTTTTCATTGAAGCTCCTCCTCGAGTGACTGCTGTTTCCACCACGCACAGACTTCCGCGATCTGTTCGTCGAATCCGAGGCGAGGTCGAAAGCCAATGACGTCTTGAAGGCGACGGGTGCAGGCCACCACGGATTGAGCGGAACCGCCGCCTGCCTCCTCGAACCGAACCCGGTCTTCGGCGCCCAGATTAAGGGCCAGGCGTCTCACGACTTCTTGCGCGGTCCTACCTTCTCCACTGGCGATGTTCAACGTACCGGAGAAGTCGGATTCCACGGCGGCCAGGAGCGCATCGGCGACCTCGCTCACGTGAAGGAAATCTCTCGCCGACGGTGGTCCGGCGCAAAGGAACGTCTCCCCGCGCAGGAGGGCCCGACAGGCTCGGGGAATCAAGCGCCGACGATGCTCGCCTGGCCCGAATGGGTTGAACAGGCGGGCCCAGATGAGTGGGATGCCCCTGGCTGAAAAGAGTTCGCGCCCTCGCTCCATAGTTTCGAGCTTGCAGCGGCTGTACAGCGTCTGCTTCGATAGAGGAGACTCGTCCTCGAGGAGCGGGCCTGTGGAACCCCAGTCATACTCGGCGCTGGTCCCCGTTGCGAGAGCCCGTCTGCCGCCGCTTTCGAGGAAGGCCTCGAAGAGGTGGAGCGTCGCGTCCTTCCAGGCTTCATTGAGGCTGCTCGTCCAATAGACCGCCGGTTCGGTTATCCAAGCCAGGTGCACGAGGGAATGCGGGCGGACGCGCTCTACCAGGTCCGCCACCAAGGAGCGATCGAACAGATCCAGCGGGTGCCAGGCGACTCCGTCCACCTCTCCGCTTTTCGATCGCGACACGACGTGCACGTCCCAATCTGATCGACCGAGCGCCTCGACGAGGTGGCGTCCCACGAATCCGCCGCCTCCGGTGATCAGGATCCGCTTCACCGAGAGAAGGACGGCCAGTTGCGGTCGGTCTTCGAAATGACCAGCGGGGAGCGCGGCCATTCAATGGCGAAGCGCGGATCGTCCCATCGGATTCCGCCGTGAGCCTCCGGACGATATGTGCCGGAGATCAGATACAGGAGCACGGTGTTGGCTTCGAGGGTCAGGAAACCATGAGCGTAGCCGGGAGGAATCCACAACGCCTCCGCGGAATCTGCCTTCAGGGAGAAGGACTTCCAGGCGCCCCGGGTTGGCGAGTCCGAGCGCAGATCCGCC
>JAQBHL010000190.1:0-2932 GCA_032127745.1 Acidobacteriota bacterium | reverse complement strand
GGGAAGAGTCGGGTCGAGATCCTCCAGGGGCTCGGGATCCTCGTCGAGGATATTGATCAGGGTCGCGTGGAGGGTCGGGGTGCTGAACGGCTTGCGGCCGGTCAGGAGCTCGTAGAACAGGGCGCCCGTCGAAAAGAGATCGGACCGGTGATCGACCCGGTCACCCCGCACCTGCTCCGGCGACATGTAGTTCGGGGTGCCGAGCACGGAGCCCGTCTTCGTGATGTCCGACGAAGCCACGTGGGCCAGGCCGAAGTCCAGGATCTTCACCATGCCCGACGCGGTGAGGTAGATATTGCCCGGCTTGATGTCCCGGTGGATGACCTTCTTGTGGTGGGCGTGGGCCAGGCCTTCGGCGATCTCCGTCACCAGGCGGAGCTTGTCCTCGAGAGACATGCGTTGGCCGCGGGCGATCCGGGTCTTGAGATCTTCGCCCTCCACGAACTCCATGACCATGTAGGCGCGGTGGTCCTCCTCGCCCAGCTCGAAGATGGTGATGATGTTCTTGTGGGAGAGCTGCCCCGCGGAGCGCGCTTCGCGAAAAAAACGCGCTCGCATTTCGGGGGCGGCGTCGAGGTCGGTCGACATGGTCTTGACGGCAACGATTCGCTCCATGAGCGGATCGCGGGCGCGGTAAACGACACCCATGGCGCCCTGGCCGATCTTCTCCAGGATCCCGTACTTGCCGATTTGCTGGGGGGACTTCTCGGGAGAACTCAAGCGTCCGGCCTCCGCGCAACCGATTGAGAAGCCGCAAGATCCCCTGGACAAAACGACGCAAACGGCCCTCTGGGTTGGCCTGGGGAATGTACCACCGAGCCTGGACCCGGTTCAAGGGATGGAGCTTTTGGGCTTTTGGGGGGCCGAGGGTCCCCCGCCTCGCGTTTCGGAGGGTGAAACGCGCTAGGGCTGGTGTCCGGACCCGTCTTGACTCTCCCGTGCCGGAAGCTTCCGTTGGCCCGCTTTTTTGGGTCCTAGGAAGGCAGCGCTCGCCGGACGCTCTCCCACCGGCATGTCGGCTGGTGTGGAGATCACGTGTCGGCTCTACAAGCCCCTGCACCCAGTGTCTATCGGCGCCATCGGCCGGAAGCGACAGCGCTATACGAGATCGTGCGGGACAATCTCGAGACGCTCTACGGGGCGATCGGCGACGGTGCGCTGGCGGTGCGGATCCCCAAGCACGCCCGCAAGGAGCTGGAGGCCTACCTCGATTGCGGGCTGCTCTGCCGTGGCTTTGCGCGCCTGAAATGCGAGGACTGCGGGGAGAGGCGGCTGGTGGCGTTCAGTTGTAAAGGGCGTGGCTTTTGTCCGTCGTGTACGGGCCGGCGGATGAACGCGACGGCCGCGAACCTGATGGAGCGGGTGCTGCCGCCGGAGAGCGGGCTTCGCCAGTGGGTGCTGACCTTCCCGTTCTCGTGGCGTCGGCGCCTGGCGCAGGACGGGGCATTGCTCGGTAGGCTCACGCGCATCGCCGTGGAGACGGTGCTGGCGTTTTACACGGCCCGCGCGGGAGACGAGGGTCGGCCTGGCGCGAAGAGCGGCGCGGTGATCGCCGTGCAGAGAACGTCGTCCGACTTGCGACTCAATCCACACCTCCACATGGTCGCCCTGGATGGCGCCTGGTTCGAGAAGGAAGGTGAGCTCGCCTGGGAGGGACTCGGCCATCTGAGGACCAGCGAAGTGGGCGAGGTCCTGGAGCGCGTGGTCCGGCGCATGGAGAGACACCTTCGTCGGAGCGGCCAGCTCCGGACCTTTGAGGACGAAGCCGGGGCGGACGGGGAGGGCGACCCCGAAGGGAATCTCGCGGCATCGGCGGTCTATGGCCAAGCGCCGCCGGCCGGGCCTCAGTGGGTGAGCCGCCTCGCCCCCCTCGAGCCGCGGGCTCTGGCCTACGACAAACCGCTGTGCGCGTCGCTCGACGGGTTCACGTTGCACGCGGCGACGCGGGCGGGCGCTCTCGACCCTGCGGGGCGGGAGGCGCTGCTGCGCTACGTGCTGCGCCCTCCGGTCGCGCAGGAGCGGTTGGAGCAGCGAGCCGATGGGCTGGTGCGCATCACCCTGAAGAAGGCCTATAGCGACGGGACGGTGGCGGTGGACATGGACCCGCTGTCGCTGCTGTGCCGGCTGGCCACCAGCGTTCCTCCACCACGCTTTCACACCGTGAAGTACGCGGGCGTGCTGGCCCCGGCGAGCCCGTGGAGGTCGCGTCTCGAGCCGCAATCGCCCGAAGCCGCCGACGCGGGCGACCAGCCAGGAAGGCCGGCTCACCCGGGCGCCTACCGCCCGTGGGCTGAACTTCTGGCCCGAACCTTCGCCCTGGACGTCCTCGCTTGCCCCAGGTGCCAGGGGCGGATGAAGCTGCTCGGGCTGGTCAAGAATCCCGCGATCATCTCCCGCACCCTCGCCACGGTGGGGGAGGAGCCCGAGGTCCCGCAACGCTCGCCCGGCCGCGGTCCGCCCTATTGGAAGAGCCGCGTGTTGCGCCGGCAAGCGCTTGGTGACGAGGACGAGGGCGCAGGGCCAGGCCACGGGGCAGGCGAGGAGGTAGCGTAGGGGCGGGGGCGACAGCGTGGCGTGGACCACGGCGCGGTGCGGTCTGCGCGCCCCCTCGCTGTAGGCGGGACGGGCACCACGCCGCGGGCAGTCGGGCGGACGTTCCCGGACGTTGACGCTTGCGATCGGGGGCCCGAAGGCAGGGGTTGGCCGCCCGCGATCATGCGGCTTGACTGGCGAACCGCCCTTCTTTCACTTACTCTCCTGACCGGTCACCGGCGCGGTGGCGAAGGCTATCGCCACCGCCGGCAGGAACATCGCCTGCATGACCCGAACGCCGATGCCGAAGCCGGCCTGGGCGGGGGTGCCGAAGCCGCGTGTCATGTCGTAGACGAGCACCATGTAGACCGCCAGCAGCGCGAACTCTCCGCCCGCCGGC
>JAQBHL010000189.1:0-3627 GCA_032127745.1 Acidobacteriota bacterium | reverse complement strand
TGCTCTGGAAGCTGCTCAACTTGACGTCATCGGAGCGCCAGGCGGGGGCCATCACTTTCTCGGCCGGCAATGCCGCCCAGGGTCTCGCCTACGCCGCCGGTCTGACCGGCACCCGCGCCACCGTCGTCATGCCGGCTCACGCGAGCCCCATGAAAGCGGCGGCCACCCGGGCCTACGGGGCCGAGGTGATCCTGCGCGGCAATGCTGCCGAGTGTCTGGCCCATTGCCTGGAGCTCGCCAGCGAACGCGGGCTGACTTTTGTGTCGTCGTACGATGACGAGACCTTGATGGAGGGACACGCCTCTCTCGGCCTCGAGTTGCTGCAGGACCTTCCGGAACTGGCAGCGATCTTTGTAGGAATCGGCGGGGGCGGCATGATGGGTGGCCTGGCCATGGCGCTCGAAGCGACCGGCTCGAAGGCCCGCCTGATCGGGGTCGAGCCTGAGGGCGCTGCGGCGATGTCCCAGAGCCTCCAGCAGGGCAAGCCGGTGACCCTACCCGGCGTGAGCACGATTGCCGACGGCCTCGCCGCGCCAGGCGCCGGACGGCTGTGCTTCGAACTCGCGACACGCCGGCTGGAGAGGGTCGTCCTCGTGGACGACGACCGCATCGCCGAAGCGATGCGGTTACTGATGGCGCGCGCCAAGCTGATGGCGGAGCCCGCCGGAGCGGCGGCCCTCGCGGGTCTGCTGGCCTCAGACCATGGGCTCTCGGCCTCGCAGAAGGTGGTGGTCGTGGTGAGCGGCGGCAATATCGATTTCGAACGACTCAAGGGCCTGCTCTAAGCCACGGGACCACTCAGCCCACAACCAATCATGAGCCTGTTCGCCACGAAATCGATCGAAGCCCTGAGAGTTGAGGCGGACGCGGTGCCGCTGCGGCGGGCCCTGGGACTATGGGAGCTCACGGCATTGGGGGTGGGATGCACCATCGGCGCCGGCATCTTCGTCTTGACCGGCCAGGCCGCGGCCCGCTCGGCCGGACCGGCCATCACCCTCTCCTACCTGCTCGCCGCCTTCGCCTGCGTGCTCGCGGGACTGTGCTACGCCGAACTCGCGGGAATGATCCCCGTCGCCGGAAGCGCCTACACCTATGCCTACGCGGCCCTCGGTGAGATCGTGGCCTGGTTTATCGGCTGGGCTCTGGTGCTCGAGTACTCGTTCGCGGCGGCGGCGGTTTCCGTCGGGTGGTCGGGCTATTTTGTAAGCGTGCTGCGCGACACCGGCATCGTGTTCCCACCGCGGTTCACGGCTCCGGTCGGAACCCTGGCCGGACCGACCGGGGAGACGGCCATCCTGAACGTGCCCGCCGCCGTCATCGTCATCGTCGTCACTCTGGTCCTGGTGCTCGGGATTCGCCTCTCGTCGCGCCTCAACGCGGCCATGGTGGTGGTGAAGGTCGGGGTGATCCTGCTCTTCGTTGGAGCGGGCGCGTTCTTCGTGGACCCGCGAAACTGGACCCCGTTCGTGCCCCCAAACGAGGCGTTCGGCCGCTTTGGCTGGAGCGGTGTGCTCAGAGGCGCGGGCATCGTCTTCATGGCGTACCTGGGCTTCGACGCCGTCTCCACCGCAGCCCAGGAGGCGAAAAACCCGAAGCGCGACTTGCCGCTCGCCACCCTCGCCTCGCTCACCATCAGCGCCGCTTTGTACGTGGCCGTCTCCATTGTGCTCACCGGAATCGTCCCCTACTCCGAGCTCGACGTGCCGGATCCAATCGCCGTGGGTATTGATGCCACCGGCCTCACCTGGCTGCGCCCCATCGTCAAGCTGGGCGCCCTGGTCGCTCTGACCAATGTCATTCTGGTTCTTCTGATGGCCCAGGCCCGGATCTTCATGACCATGAGCCGCGACGGTTTGCTGCCGCCGCTGTTCGCCCACATCCACCCTCGCTTTCGAACCCCCCATATCACGACCCTCATGACCGGAGGGGCGGTGGCCCTGATGGCTGCAGCCTTCCCGATTGGCCTGCTCGGCGAACTGGTGTCTTTGGGGACCCTCTTCATCTTCATCGTGGTGTGTGTCGGGGTGGCCGTGATGCGCCGTCGCGCCCCTCAGATGGAACGTCCGTTTAAGACCCCCGGCGCCCCCTTCGTTCCCATTCTGGGCGCACTTGTCTGCCTCTATCTGGGTCTTGGCCTGCCGGTCGGGACCTGGGCGCGCTTCCTGGTGTGGCAGGCGCTGGGTCTCGTGCTGTACTTCGGCTACGGTCGGCGGCGGTCCGTCCTGCAGCGGGCGGCTCCGACGCCGGCCGCCGAACTCTGATTCTCGACACGAGGTCTATCGATCCTATGGGCACCCTCTTTCGAACCGCGATTCTTCTCGCTCTTGCCTGCCCATCGGCGGCGCAGAGCCCCTTCTCCGGGGAGTGGATGCTGACCCTTCACGAACAATTCGGGCCGCCGGGAATTTCGCGCCTGTCCCTGCGCGCGTCCGATGGCAAGATCACCGGCTCACTCTGGGATGAGAGAGTCGAAGGAACGGTGCGGAACCAGCGCCTCACCTTCAAGGCCGAGGACGGCGCTTTCACGCTCACCCTCCAAGGCGAAGCATTGGAAGGCAAAGCAACGTTCGCCGACCACACGGTCAAGGTCAGCGCGGTTCGAATTCCGCAACGCCCTGCAACTCCGCGCACTCACGACTTCGAACCGACGGTGTTTCATCAGTATTTTTCGTCCCAGATCAAACCAGCGTTGCACATCCAGGCGGGCGACACCGTAAGGACCTGGGCGGTGGACGCGGGCGGCCGTGACAAAGAAGGGAAGCGCCGCTCGGCCGGCGGCAACCCCCAGACCGGGCCATTCTTCATCGACGGCGCGGTGCCCGGCGACACCCTGGTTGTCCGCCTCAACCAGGTAGGGATCAATCGCGACTGGGCGCGGAGCGGCAGCGGCATCGTGCGCCGAGCGTTGGAGCCCGAGACCCTTGGCGACCTGACCTGGGCCAGGGAGTTTCCAAATCGGTGGAAGCTCGATCCGGTGAAGAACGTCGCGTCTCTCGAGCAGCCGACGGAAGCCCTCAAGGGGCTCGTCATACCCATGCGGCCGATGCTTGGGTGCATCGCGGTGGCGCCGCCCGACAACTGGTCTATTCGGACCCGGGACTCGGGATCGTTTGGCGGCAACCTGGACTACAACCAGATGCGCGAAGGCACAACCCTGTATCTGCCCGTCTTTCATCCAGGCGCTCTGCTGTTTCTGGGTGACGGTCACGCCGCGCAAGGCGACGGGGAATTGACCGGCGACGCGCTGGAGACGTCGATGGATTTCGAGTTCACGGTGGATGTGATCCCGGGCCGAAGCGTCGGCCATCCGCTTGCGGAGAACGCTGAGTTCCTGATCAGCATCGGCATCGGCGGCTCGCTCGATCGAGCCCTGCAACAGGCCACCAGCGGAATGGTCCGCTGGCTGAAGCGCGACTACACGCTGAACGCCAACGAATCCGCGATGGTGCTGGGCTTCGCCGCCCAGTACGACATCGTGGATCTGGTGGGCACACAGGTCAGCATCGCCGTAAAGGTGCCGAAAGCGACGATCGCGCAGTTAACGAAGAAGTAGGTCGACCGCTTTTCACGCCTGACGCGATCGAGCCAGCACTGCGCCCCTTTGGAGAGGCGCAGGTCTGGTCTGGG
>JAQBHL010000188.1:0-6286 GCA_032127745.1 Acidobacteriota bacterium | reverse complement strand
ATCCCGAAGCGCAGCGAGGCGGCGGCGAAGAAGGCGCTCAGTACGCAGCGCTGGATCGGCGACGAATCGTGGGCGGTTTCCCTGGAGCGTCTCGTCTCGCAGCCCACCATCAACATCGAGGGCCTGGTGGGCGGCTACACCGGCCCCGGCGGCAAGACCATCCTCCCCAACCGCGCGGTGGCGAAGATCGACATGCGCCTGGTGCCGGACATGACCGCGAAGGAGACGCTCGAGCTGGTGAAGGAGCATCTCGCGAAACACGGCTTCTCCGACCTCGAGGTCAACATGACGGGGGGCTACGACCCGACGGAGACGCCCGCCGACTCGAAGCTCATCAAGGCCATGCTCGCGACCTACCGGCAGGCGGGTCTCGATCCCCTGCTCTGGCCGCGCCTTGCCGGTTCGTGGCCGGGAGTCACGTTCACGGGCGCGCCTCTGAAGCTGCCGGCGGGCCAGTTCGGCCTCGGCATGGGCGCGGGGGCGCACGCGCCCGACGAGTTCTGGCTCATCGAATCCGCCAATCCCAAGGTCGCGGGGATGGACGGAGCGGTGAAGTCCTACGTCGACTTCTTCTATTCCCTCGCGTAGCGCGGGGCGCCGGAGCCGCTCTCCGGCCGAGAACACTGGACCTCGTGGAGGCTCGTGCCCACTGAGGTGAACCTCGTCAGTCAGGCGGTCGGACGGGGCAAACAGGGAAAGAGCCGGCTCAATCCGTCCCCAGGTCTAGTGGGCAGCCGCGTGCTCCGGGGCCAGGAGACGGGCGATGGCCAGGGCCGTCATGGCCGCGTTGCGCGCGGCAACCCCCAGGTTGCGCTGGGCCTCGGCGCGCGCCTGGCCGCCCGCCCGATCGCTGAGGCCTCGCACCACCAGGAAGGGCACACCGAGCTGGTGAGAGACCTGAGCCACGGCTGCGCCCTCCATCTCCACGGCAGCGGCACCGAAATCGTCGCGCAGAGCCGTCTTCTTCGCAGCAGCGCCGACGAAGCTGTCGCCGGTGACGATCGTCCCGAAGGAAACGCGAGGCGCCCGGGCGCCCGGGTCGGTTTCAGCCCGCTCGAGCAGAAGGCCTGGCGCGGCCTGCCGAGCCAGGGCCAGAAGGGAAGGGCTCGCCTCCAACCGGATGGGGTTCTCCACACCGTCCCGCGGGTTGCGCACGCTGCGCGGCACTGCCCCCTCCTCGGTGTGGTTCACGAGGTCGTGCTGCACGTAGTTCTCACCGATCACCACGTCGCCGGGCTGAAGCCCGGGATCGAGCGCCCCGGCCACGCCGGTGAAGATCACGGCGGTGGGCGAGAACCGCTCCACGATCAGCGCGGTGGTCATGGCGGCGTTGACCTTGCCAATCCCGGTCGCGGCTACCACGACCGGACGTCCGTCAAGCTTCCCGGTGACGCATGGAATGCCCAGGACGTTGACCGCCTCCCGATCGGTGAGGGCGGCGAGCAGGGGCTGGACCTCCGCATCCATGGCGCCCAGCAGGGCGACCGGCGGCTCTGACGAAAGGACCCGGCCCGGCGCGAGAAGGAGCAGGACGAGCCCCACGCCAAACCCCCGCCATGGTCGTCTCATCCGAGCCCTCCCTCGCGCCGAGCTTACACCGCGGGCCGCGGCTCCTGCGCCCCGCCGCCCGTGAGCATCACCGCGGAATGGCTCCCGGCCTCGACGACGTCACCTGGAACCTCGACGCGGGAGCGCGATCTGGACTGTGAGCGTTGGCAAAAACAAGCGGGGTTGGCACGTCAAGACCGGTCCGGCCCGGTTCGTCTTGAGCGCGCAGCCTGCCCTGGGGGCGCGCCCCTGCCAGGCGCTCGGAGCCCCAATTCGCGCCCCGGCATGCTCGCTCGTATCGCGCTCCGGAGAGTGCTTCGTCACGCCGATGGCGCCGCCCCGCGGGTCGCCCCGCGCTATCCCCGCCCGGGCTAAGCTGCCTCCTCTCCCCCGGGCCCGCGACTCCCACAGCTATCGTCCTCGTCGCCCAGCACCTGCAGGCGGAGCACCCGGCTCTTCCAGTGTGACGGGCCGCGGCAGGGGCAAGCGCTGGACCTGGACGTCATAGTGGCCACTCCAGTGCTCTGGTAGGGTTTAGCCCACTTGCCGCCCCCCGCCTTGGAAGTTCTTCTGACGACCGAAACTGATCGGATCGAATGGACGGTGAGCCTCGTCGACACGAAGGTCTACCAGGCGGTTTCGGCACTTGCCAACGACCTGGGCAACTCAGGCGCACCCGGCTATCTCCTCATCGGCGTTGACAACAACGGCGCGGTCCGCGGACTCGACGAGGAGGCCTTCGGCGGGCACGACAAGGCCTCCCAGAAACTCTCGAACTGGCTCGCATCCACGAAGATCTGGCCCCACCCAAGCTGGTCGCTAATCCGACAGGTCAAGGAAGGGAAGGTGGTCTGGTTCATCGTCGTCGAGCCGTACGAAGTTCCGCCAGCCATAAGCGTGGATCAGCGCGTCTGGGTTCGAAAGGGTACGACCACGCGGCTGGCCACCGAAGCGGATCTCCAAAAACTCAGAGAGCGCCGCCCGGAGAACCTGTTCCCATTCGATTCCCGGATGGTCCGCAGCGCCACCATCGATGACCTTGACGATCGCCGGCTGGAGGAACGGTTTGCGGTCGCACGAGATGACGACGCCGAACGGGACTCCTTCCCCTCCTTCGAAAGGTGGCTCGGCCAACATGAACTCGGAAAAGCAGATGCAGCTGGCTTTGCCCCGAACGCCGCCGCGTTGCTGCTGAACAGCTCAAGCCCTCAAAGATTTATCCCCGGCGCCTATGTGGAGTTTTGTCGATACGGTGGCGTTGACCATGATGCACCGGTTGCCACGCGGCGAACCGTAGTCGGCTCTGTCCCTGACCAATTCGATGCCCTGTGGCCCTTGCTCTCGGCAAACATCGCCGAGGTGCCAGCCGCATCCAAGGGGGTTGTCGAAGGTTTCGACTTCGAATATCCCCCCGAGGCGTTCAAGGAACTCCTTCGCAACATGCTGCAACACCGCCTGTACGAAGGCACGAACGCGCCGGCGCGCGTCGAGTGGTTCACCGACCGCGTCGTGTTCTCAAACCCCGGCGGGCCATTCGGGCGGGCAAGTGAAGACGCTTTCGGCGAACATTCGGACTACCGCAACCCACGCCTCACCGGAGGATTGCTGGAGCTCGGCTATGTACAGCGGCTGGGACGCGGTGTGCGCCGGATCGAGAAGCAGCTCAGAGAAAATGGGAATCCACCCCTGCTCGCCGAAACGGACGGGTTCACGAGCATCACGGTTCGGAGGGGGCCGAGAGATGAAGAGCCTGGTGCTTTTTAACAACAAGGGCGGGGTTGGCAAGACAACCCTCACCTTCAATTTCGCGCACATGGCGGCACGCCTCGGCCTTCGTGTCGTCGTTCTCGACTATGACCCCCAGTGCAACGTCTCCTCGATCTTCCTCGCCGAGGACACCCTCGCAGACCTATGGGATGCGGCCGCGCCGACGGGCTCGACGGTCGCAAGTTCCATCGATCTTGTCCGACGCGGAAAGGGGGAGGTTCGTGACCCGGTCATGAGGGAGGTAGCCGAGCGGTTGTTTCTGCTGCCGGGCGACCTTCTTCTGAGCCGGTTTGAGCAATCCCTTGCGGAAGAATGGCCAAAGACAGGCGCAGCCGAAAACGAGCGAGCCCTCGCGGTCACGACAGCCCTGGACCTCCTATCGAATCGAGCGGCCGCGATCACGAATGCGGACATAGTGTTTGCGGATGTCGGACCGAGCCTTGGCGCGTTGAATCGCGCCGCACTCTTGGCCTGCGACTTCGTTGTTCTCCCACTCGCACCCGATCTGTTTAGCCTTCAAGGCTTGCGCAACGTTGGGCCCACTTTGAATGAGTGGCGTCGAGACTGGGATCGGGTGCGTGAAAACCATCTCGGGGGTCGCGATGAGGCCCAGCTGCCACCGCACGCTTTCAAGCCCGTTGGGTACATCGTTCAACAACACCTCGCCCGGGCTGATCGTCCGGTTCTTGGCTACCGAAAGTGGGCCGAGCAGATTCCAGCGGTCTATGCACAGGAGGTTCTGGGCGAGACAAATGCTGGCACTTTGTCCTTCGAGGAAGATCCGAACTGCATCGCCCGCCTAAAGCACTTCTCCAGTCTCGTTCCTCTCGCTCAGGTTGCTCGCAAGCCCCTCTTCGATCTCAAGCAGGCGGATGGAATCAGTGGCGGGCAAATACAGGCAGTCGCCCAGGCCCGCAAGGAGTTCGAGCAGGTCGTCCGTCAACTCTGCGGCCGGATGTCGATGGCCATCCCAGAGTGAGACGCGCTTCGGCCACAGTGCCTCTACGACTCGCCGTTGCCTCCTCGTGATCGGCCGTGAGGGGGGCGAGCCAAATGGGCTTCATTCAGCGATCAGCGCTACGGCCGAGTACGGTTACGAGGACGAGTAGGAGTGCGTCCGTGGCGCCGTTGAGTATTGCCGCACGAGGGCGCCATCCTTCCGCCCATGGCCGGGCCGACCCGCGCAAGGTCCCGACTCGGCTCGTTAGGCTGGTTCAGTCACCGTCCCAAGGTGGACGACCTGGCTACCGGTGTGGGCGCTTCACCTTGGTTCCCGCGGCGCCGGCTTTCGCTTCCAGCGTCCTGCTTGGTCGCTTTCGCAAAGGTCCCGCCGCCGCTTTCACGCGGGAGTCCGGGGGCGAGGCCGCCTTCTTTCGTCCAACCGCCTTCTTCTTCTTCAGAGGCCTTCGGGCCGGCTTGTCGGGAAGAGCCGCCGTGGGCCCAGGTCGAGGCCGAAGAGTTCTTCCAATCCGTGCGTGCTCAGAACGCGGGCCGACGCGGGGCCGCGGCTGGTCGGGCCAGGGCCTGGCCGGCCTGGGTGATCAGGTCCTTCTCATCCACCTGACGAAGGGTGAAAAAGAGTCCGGCGAGATCGCTTCAGGCCGCGCAGAACGACGGGGCCTTCGCGATGACGGGGGCGGATTTCTCGCAAACCGTCAAGGACGCAGTCCGTGCACCGCTCGTGATCGCGTTGGGGGTCGGGCTCGCGACGATGGCCGCGGCGCTACTTGTTCCCCGCGAAGTTGAAGCCGAAGCGGCCTTTGATGCACAGGTGTCCGCTGGTCACTGAGTTGTCGGCCGGCGATGTGACCTTCACGATCTCGTTGTCCTGCACGTGCAGTTCGAGATCGCAGCCGACCCCGCAGTAGGGGCAGATGGTGGAGGTGACCTTCTGCTTCGACTCGTCCCAGGTCCCGTCCTTTCTCATCTGGTGCTCGGTGTTGAACATCAGGGCTCCGGTGGGACAGACCCCGATGCAATTGCCGCAGTAGACGCAGGCCGAGTCGGTGAGGGGAACCACGTACTCCGTCGAAATGCGCGCGTCGAATCCTCGACCGGCCACCGCGATCGCGAAGGTGTGCTGCGCGTCGTCGCCGCACGCCTCCACGCACTTGTAGCACAGGATGCATTTGCCGTAATCGCGCATGTACAGGTCGTTGTCGAACTTGGGCGGCTGAGCGACAGTCGCGGCCTTCGAGACGTCGGGAACCTCATGATGTCCGGGCTCGGCGAAGTCCCGGTCGTCCTCTTCCCCGCCGTCCGCGCCCTGCGCTTCGGAAGGCGGCGACGGAATCGAAGCGTCGGCGCCGAATCGAGCGGGGTTCGCTTCGTACTTCTCAATCCACTCGTGCGTGGTCCGGTTCGCGGTCGACAGGTCCACCGACGATCCGAGAAACTCCAGCACCAGCTTGCGCGAATGCCTGACCCGCTCGGTATCGGTCTTCACCTTCATCCCCGGCTCGGCCCTGCGGGCGCAGGCGGGAACCAGGACGCGCGCGCCTTCGAGTTCGACCACGCAGACGCGGCAGGCGTTGATCGGGGTCAGGTTGGTGGCGTAGCAAAGCGTCGGTGTCTCAATGGCGGCGACCTTGCAGGCGTCGAGGATGGTGGTTCCCTCCCGCACCTTCACCGGCCGGCCGTCGACCTCGAGCGCGATCATGCGCACCGGCGCTTCGACGGGAACGTAGCCCTGCGTGCTCATGCAACGCCTCCATCGAAGAGCTTCAAGCGCGTCACCGCGGATTGAACCACCGAGGCCGCGGTCTGCCCCAGGCCGCAGATCGAGGCGTCCTTCATGACCTGACCAATCTCGTCGAGCAACTTGACCTCCTCGGCGAGCGTGCCCAGGGTTCGCTTCTGGGCAATGCGATGGAGCGCTTCCTCCTGGCGCACCGTGCCCACGCGACACGGCACGCACTGGCCACACGATTCGTCGCGGAAGAACTGGGCGATGCGCAGCAGAGTGTCCACC
>JAQBHL010000187.1:0-5904 GCA_032127745.1 Acidobacteriota bacterium | reverse complement strand
GTCATCAACAAGATCGACGGAGCCGACGAGGCCCTTCGCCTTTCGCTCCGGTCCGAGCGAAAGGACGCGGTTCAGGTGTCGGCGCTCACCGGGGAAGGGCTCGAGGGATTGAAGCTAAGGGTCGCGGAGCTGCTGGACATGCTGCCCCGGCCGGTCACCCTGAAAATAGATCCGCTGGACGAGAGGCGGATCGCGAGCGTCTACCAGCACGCCAGGGTTCTGTCTCAGACCCGCGATGAATTCGGCCAGGTCGTCCTGGAGGCGGAGGCCTCGGCCCGGGCTCTGCTCGCCATCGCATGAGACCCGGGTCGGTCTCGATGACCCGCGGCGGGAGCCGGAGCCGTCCGCGCCGGCCTCGGGCTCTGGGCCAGCTCGTCGTCGTCACCTCGCTGATGCTGATCCTGGTCCTTCCCGCCTGCGCCCCCCGGGTGGAGGCGCCCAGGGTGGATGACTCGGACTACATCTTCCCCGATCTGAATCGAGGCGAACTGAACTCGAAAGAGGAGAAGGCGCTTCACCAGGCCTGGAGCGACATTCTCACCGGCCAGGTGGTGCGGGCCGAGCAGGCGGTGAACAAGATCATGATCGCGCGGCCGGAGCTCCGGGCGGGTCAGACTCTCCGGGCTTTCGCGGCTCTGCGGGCCAACCGGCTGAGAGAGGCCGAGACCATGTTCGACTCGGTGCTGCAGGTGGCGCCCGACGACGCGGCCGCGCTGGTCGGACTGGCTTCGACCCGGCGAAAGCTCGGCCGGCTGGACGAAGCCCTTCCTTTATATATGAGGGCCGAGCGCCTCCGCCCTCGGGACCGCGCCCTGGCGCACCGTACGAGCGAGGTCAAGCTGGCGGTGGCCGAGGCCGCCATCGGCCGGGCCGCCGCCCTGTCCGCGGAGGGCCGGAAGTCCGAGGCCATCCTCATGCTGCAGAAGGCTCTTGATGTGGCTCCGGAACTCTCGCCCGTTCGTCTGGAACTGGCCGATCTGCTCGTGGATTCGGGCCGGCGAAGCGAGGCCCTCTCGGTGTTGGGCCTGGCCCAGGACGGGGATCGAAACATCGCCATGCGGATCGCCTCGATGCGATTCGAGGATGGCGATCTGGACGGCGCGGAAATGGCCCTCCGGCGAGGTTTCAAAGACGCCGCCGAAGACCCCGAGGCCGCCTCCCTGCTGACCCGAATCGATGACCAACGCGCTTTTCTCGCTCTTCCCGAACCGTTGCGGGGCATCGGCGAGGCGTCGCGGATCACCCGGGCGGAACTGGCGGCCCTGGTGGTGGTGAGGGTCGACGCCCTGAAGTCGCGCACCGCGGCCGTCCCCGCCGGTGTCGCCTCGGACCTCGCGAAGACCTGGGCGAGACCGCAGGTTCTTCGCGCGCTCGAACTCGGATTGATGGATGTCTATCCCAACCACACCTTCCAGCCCTCGGGGGCGGTCCGTCGCGGAGAACTCGCGGTGGTGGCCGCGCGGGTTCTCGACCTGGTGGGATGGGGCCGATCGAACGTGGCCCCCCCCCGGGATATGTCGCCCTCGCACCTCCAGTACGCCTCCGTGTTGCGAGTGGTGGGCGCCGGGGTCATGCTGAACAATCCGTCGGGGGCCTTCGAGCCCTGGCGGCTCATCTCGGGTTCCGAAGCCAAGGCGGTGGTCGACTCTCTGGCCCGTCTGTCCGCCCAGCGCTAACGGCGAATTCGGGGAGGATCCGCGGGTGAACAGAGCCTCGTGGATGGGGTCTTCGCCCGGGCGGGGTACGAGATTTTGGGGGTTTTCTTCCTTCCGAGCCCTTGACACCAGTCCTTGCTCGGGTAAACTCCGCAGTCCTTGTCTGATAGGAGTGATTGAAGTTTGCCAACCGTAAGCCAGTTGATTCGAAGTGGTCGCACCAAGCTCAAGTCCAAGACGGCGAGCCCTGCGCTCCAGGAGTCGCCCCAGAAGCGGGGCGTCTGCGTGCGCGTGTTCACGACCACGCCGAAGAAGCCGAACTCGGCGCTGCGCAAGGTCGCCCGGGTCCGGCTCACGAACGGGATCGAAGTCACCGCCTATATTCCAGGGGTCGGCCATAACCTTCAGGAGCACTCGCTGGTCCTGATTCGCGGCGGCCGCGTGAAGGACCTGCCGGGTGTCCGCTACCACATCGTCCGCGGTTCCCTGGACGCCACCGGCGTCACCGGCCGTAGGCGAAGCCGCAGCAAATACGGCGCGAAGCGGCCCAAGGCCGCCTGATCGGCCCCCGGACTTTTGTCCCTTTCTCCGGGGATTGCGCCTCAAGAGTTCAGTTTTCAAGAGTTTTCGTCTAAGATCCCCCTCCCCTTCGAGGTTAACCGAGAAGAAATCGGACCTTTCGGTTGAAAAGCCGGGAGAATCTCGAAGCAAGAAAGTAAATCAAGTAAAATCAAGAGAAGCCTGGGAAATCCCGCCACAGAAGCTCTGAAACCAGCCGTCTGCTGATTTCAGCGATTGGGCGAAAGATCCTTGAGCCACACTCGATGCATCGGACCGCATCAGGGTCCAACCGCAAGCCCTGAGTCCGGTCCTTTCGTGTCGAACCCCGGGATCCGCCCGAGGGAGTGCTCCAAGGGTCTTTGCAAAACCTAAGTTCTTGCAGGTTTTCAAAAGGCCGTCACTAAGTTTTTTACGGTAAGAAGTCTGGAGCGCTAAAAGCAACACATGCCACGCCGCGGCACCGTACCCAAGCGGGATGTTCTCCCCGATCCTCTCTACAATTCGACCCTGGTCACGAAGTTCGTGAACTGCCTGATGTCCGAGGGCAAGAAGTCGACCGCCCAGCAGATCATGTATGGCGCTTTGAAGGCCATTCATGAGAAGACGCAGGACGATCCGCTCAAGCTTTTCAAGAAGGCGGTCGAGAACGTGAAGCCGACGCTTGAAGTGAAGAGCCGTCGTGTCGGTGGTTCGAACTACCAGGTTCCGATCGAAGTGAACCCCAACCGCCGGAACTCGCTCGGCATCCGCTGGATCATCTCCTACGCGCGGCTGCGCTCCGAGCGAGGCATGGTCAACAAGCTCTCGAACGAACTCCTGGACGCATCCAATCTCCGTGGCGGCGCCATGAAGAAGAAGGACGATGTCCACAAGATGGCGGAGGCCAACAAGGCCTTCGCTCACTATCGCTGGTAAAGCGATTCCCTGATTTTAGGAACCTGAGACAAGAATCGTGCCTCGTATTATTTCGCTCGAAAAGACCCGCAACATCAGGATTGCCGCGCACATCGACGCGGGCAAAACCACCACGACCGAGCGCATTCTTTTCTACACCGGGGTCAACTACAAGATTGGCGAAGTCCACGACGGCACCGCCACCATGGACTGGATGGAGCAGGAGCAGGAGCGTGGCATCACCATCACCTCCGCCGCGACCACCTGCTCCTGGCGGGAACACCGAATCAACATCATCGACACTCCCGGCCATGTCGACTTCACCGCCGAGGTCGAGCGATCGCTGCGCGTCCACGACGGCGCGGTGGCGGTGTTCGACGCGGTCTCCGGCGTGCAGCCCCAGTCCGAAACCGTGTGGCGCCAGGCCGACAAGTACAACGTCCCCCGCATTGCCTTCGTCAACAAGATGGACCGGGTGGGCGCCGACTTCCAGCATTGCATCGACATGATGATCGATCGCCTCTCCGCCAAGACCCCGGTGGCCATTCAGCTGCCCATTGGCGCCGAGGACAAGTTCGTCGGCGTGGTCGATCTGGTGGAAATGAAGGCGTACCGCTACCCCGACGAAACCCTGGGCGCCGAGTTCAAGACCGAAGAGATCCCGGCGGACATGCTGGACGCGGCCAAGGCCGCGCGCGAGCATCTGATCGAGAAGGTCTCCGAGATCGACGACCACCTCACCGAGAAGTACGTCAGCGGGGACGAGATCAGCATCGCCGAACTCAAGGCGGGCATTCGCCGGGGCACGATCGCGCTCAAGCTCTTTCCCGTGGTGTGCGGCACCGCGTTCAAGAACAAGGGCGTCCAGCCCATGCTCGACGCGGTCATCGACTACCTTCCCTCGCCCCTCGACATTCCGGCCACCTTGGCGATCGACCCCGACACCCGGGAGCGGATCGAGCGCCCGACCACCGATGACGCGCCCTTCTCGGCCCTGGTCTTCAAGATCATGACCGACCCGTTTGTCGGCCAGCTTGCCTTCATCCGCGTGTACTCCGGTTCGATGAAGACGGGCGACACGCTCCTGAACGCGACCAAGGGCACCCGCGAGCGCATCGGCCGTCTGGTCAAGATGCACGCGAACAAGCGCGAAGAGATCAAAGAGATCTACGCCGGCGACATCGCGGCGGCGATCGGGCTCAAGAACGTGGTCACCGGAGACACCATCTGCGATGGCGCCAAGCCCGTTCTCCTCGAGGCCATTGTGTTTCCGGCCCCCGTCATCTCTCTCGCGGTCGAGCCCAAGACCAAGTCCGACCAGGAGAAGATGGGTCAGGGCCTGGGGAAGCTCATGCAGGAAGACCCGACCTTCAAGGTCGAGAGCGATCCCGAGACCAACCAGACCAAGATCTCCGGCATGGGCGAACTGCATCTCGAGATCATCGTCGAACGTCTCCGGCGCGAGTTCGGCGTCGATGCCAACGTCGGCAAACCCCAGGTCGCCTACCGCGAGACCATTCGCAAGAAGGCTCTGGCCGAAGGCAAGTGGATCAAGCAGAGCGGCGGCAAGGGCCAGTATGGCCACTGCAAGATCGAATGCGAGCCGGCTCCCGGCCAGGGTTTCGTTTTCGAGAACGATTTGACCGGCGGCTCGATTCCCAAGGAATACATCAAGCCCATCGAAATGGGGATCAGGGAAGCGCTCGAACGCGGCGTCCTTGCCGGATTTCCCATGGTGGACGTCAAGGTTCGGCTCTACGACGGCAGCTACCACGACGTGGACTCCAGCGAAATGGCGTTCAAGCTCGCGGGTTCGCTGGCCATACAGAATGGCGCCCGCAAGGCGGATCCCGTCATTCTCGAGCCCATCATGCGCGTCGAGGTCGTGACTCCCGAGGAGTACACGGGCGTCGTCTCCGGCGACATGTCTTCCCGCCGGGGCCATCTTCAGGGTCAGACCTCTCGCGGGGGCACCAACCTCATCGACGCGCTGGTGCCTCTCTCCAACATGTTCGGTTACTCCACCGACCTCCGGTCCCGGACCCAGGGTCGGGCGACCTACACGATGCACTTCGAGAAGTACGAAGAAGCGCCTCGGAACATCGCCGAAGAAGTCATCGCCAAGTCTTCGGGCAAGGCGCAGCGCACCACCTAACTCAAGAACCAAACGAACCGGTCCTCTTTAAACCTTTAGAAGCAATCTCAGATAGATCCTCAGGAGCAAAACCATGGCTAAGGAAAAATTTGATCGCAGCAAGCCGCACGTCAACATCGGGACGATCGGCCACGTCGATCACGGCAAGACCAGCTTGACCGCGGCGATCACCAAGGTTCTGGCCCTCCAGAACTCCAAGAACTCGTTCAAGGCTTACGACCAGATCGACAATGCTCCCGAGGAGCGCGAGCGCGGCGTCACCATCAACGCTTCGCACGTCGAGTATGAGACGACCAACCGTCACTACGCCCACGTCGACTGCCCGGGTCACGCCGACTACATCAAGAACATGATCACCGGAGCGGCGCAGATGGACGGCGCCATCCTGGTGGTGTCGGCCGCGGATGGCCCCATGCCCCAGACCAAGGAGCACATCCTGCTCGCTCGTCAGGTGGGCGTCCCCTCCATCGTGGTCTTCCTCAACAAGTGCGACCTGGTCGACGACGCCGAACTGCTCGACCTCGTCGAGCTCGAGGTCCGCGAGCTGCTCAAGCACTACGGCTTCCCGGGCGACGACATCCCGATGGTTCGCGGTTCCGCCGTCAAGGCCCTCGACGATGAGGCCAAAGACGCCGACAC
>JAQBHL010000186.1:0-41303 GCA_032127745.1 Acidobacteriota bacterium | reverse complement strand
CGAAAGCCGCGGCGGCGGCGGGGATTCCTTTCGGCGAATTGCTCCACCGAATCGTGAGTCTCGCTCTCGAGCCGCGGGACTAGCGAAACCGCACCGACTTGTCGAACTGATTGTAGAAGCGCACGGTCACGCTCAAACTGGTCTCTTCGCCCTCCAGAGAAAGCGGGGTCGACCCTTCCATGCGCTCGGAATTGAGGCCGGAGTCGGTCGCGACGGCCAGAGTGATCTCCCGCGCCGACAACGGCACGTCATCGAGGACGATGATCTCGACCTTCTTCCAGCGTGCGAACGAGTTCGCACCCGTGAACCGGATCACGAAATCCCGGTACGGTCGATTGTCGATCAGGACCTGGGCAAACAGCGCGCTGATCTGGGTTCCGGTCGAGGGCTGAGAGGCCTCGACCTCCAGATTGATCCGGGTCCGGGGCGCTCGCGGCGCGGGGGGGGCCACCGGGCGACTCTCCCCCGTGACTCCGAGATCGCCATTTCGAGACTGCGTCTCGAGCTGCCGTCTGGCTGCGGCCGCGGCGGCCATGCGTTCGGGCCGAGGGAGGTTCATGAGCCGTCGTCGCTCGGCCGGAGTCAGAGAGCCGAGCCACTCCTGCAAGGAGTCCTTGGAGGAGCTTTTGGCAGGTGGAAGGGCGGAAGGAGGGGCAGGGGAGGGAGCGGTGGCGGGTGGCGCCGGCTCCGGCTCCGCGAGGATTTGGCCCGCGGGCGTTTCTGGAGTTGCCGGAACAATCGTGGCCAGGGGCGTGGGCGAGTCGAGACGGCTTGAGGCCGCCGTTTCCTCAGATCTTCTCGACTCGAAATAGCGGTATCCGAGATAGGTGGCGATTGCCCCCATGAGTGCGAGGCCGACCAGCACCGCCGCCGCGACCCCCATTCCCGATCCGGCGCGCCGGTTCGGTGGCAAAGGCCTTGCTCCCACCGGCCTGGCTCCGACCGGCTCTGCTCCCACCGGCCTTGCTCCCACCTCCGTCGGACCAGCCACGGTTCGGTTGGCCATCGTCTCCGCGGTGGACCCGGGGCTGGGCGCGGCCATGCCCTGCACCGTTTCCTCGCTGAGCGGGGACATCTGGGCCGTCGAAGAGAGCGCTCCCGCCGACGTGGTGGCGCTGGTGATGGCTTGGGCGAAGGCGCCCGCGGTCGGCCAGCGGGCCGCGGGATCCTTGGCGGTGGCGCGCAGGATCGCGCGCGTCACCTCTTCTTGAACCTCGGAAACCGGAGGCAGCGGCATCGGCTCGCTCGCCTGCTTCATCAGCACCGCGACCGGGGTGTCGGCGGAGAAGGGAACCCGTCCGGTGAAAAGCTCATACGCCACGATGCCGAGCGCATAGACGTCGATCGACTTGCCGACTTTCTTGCCCAGAGCCTGTTCCGGCGCCATGTATTGAGGGGTGCCCGTGATCATGCCCGTCTGGGTCATGTGGGCGCTCGCCTCGACCATCTTGGCGATGCCAAAGTCGGCCAGATAGACGCGCCCGGCATCGTCGAGCAGGACGTTCTGGGGCTTTACATCGCGGTGGATGACACCGGCGCCATGCGCGTAGTCGAGAGCTTCGCCCACATCCTTGAGCACGCGAGCGCACTCCGAGGGGGCGAGGCGCCCTCGCTTGATGCGCTGAGAGAGCGAACCGCCGGAGATGAGACGCATGGCCATCCAGGGCGTGCCGGTTTCGGCGTCGATGTCGTAGGCGAAGATCGGAATGATCTGCGGGTGTTCCAGACGCGCGATGGTCTGAGCCTCGCGACGGAACCGCTCCGCGAAGGTGGGATCGTGCAGAAACTCAGGAGGCAGAACCTTGAGGGCCACGTAACGGTCGAGCGAGGCTTCGTAGGCCTTGAAGACACTGGCCATGCCGCCGCGACCGACGGGTTCGATGATGCGATAAGGGCCCAGATTGCTGCCCGCCGAAAGCGTCATTTCGAGAGAGTACACCGAGCGCCGTCGAGGGACGATACCCCGGAGACCTCCGGTGCGACCTGGATCACCGGTTTCACGGAGCGCCACCGACCCGCTTGAATATTCGCTTTTCTTTCGCCTATACTTTCAGTCCGTGAACCCAACTCCGAGACAGAAACAGATCCTCGATTTCGTCACCCGCTCGATTGAGCGCCGCGGTTTTGCCCCCTCTATTCAGGAAATCTGCGATCACTTCGACCTGGCCTCCACCGCCACCGTCCACAAGCATCTGAAGAATCTGGCCGCCCGCGGCCTCCTGAACCGCGAGTCGCATCGGTCTCGCGCGCTCGAAATCCCGAGTTCGAGCGCTGGAGAAGCGGTGGAGATTCCGCTCCTCGGCCGAGTGGCCGCGGGCATCCCCATAGAGGCGGTGGTCAACCCCGATTCCATTTCCATTCCCGCTGACTGGCTCGGACGGGGTGAGACGTTCGCCCTGCGCGTGCGGGGCGACTCGATGATCGACGCTCACATCGAAGACGGCGACGTGGTCGTGGTCGAGCGAAAGGAGGTGGCCCGGGATGGGGACACGGTGATCGCCCTGGTGGACGATGCCGAGGCCACCCTCAAGATCTTCCGCTCCCTCCCCGGCGGTCGCATCCGTCTCGAGCCCCGGAACGAGGCGCTTCAGCCCATGGTGTTCGGGGCGGAGCGGGTGCGCATTCAAGGCACCGTGGTGGGCGTTCTCCGACGCTACGGCCGCCGGGGCTGAGAGAAGTCCGCGCGCGGAGTTGCTAGGGAATCGTCACCACCGCGGTGCCGCCTTCGGTGATCTCGAAGGTCTTGTCGACCCCGCCTTCGAGAGTCAGGCGATAGCGTCCCGAGGCGAGATTCTCGAGCCGCTGGCTGAGTCTGGTAGGACGGAACGAATTCGGCCCGCCCGGCCCCAGGCTGACGGGGGCTCCGGTCAGGGAGACGAGTTGCCCCGATTTTGGTCCGCCGGCGAGAAAGTCCGGGGCGGTCCTGAACTCGACCGCGCCTCCCGGACCGAGGGTGACCCGATAGGAGCCCTGGGGAAGGCCCATGACCTGATAGCGTCCGTCAACCCCGGTTCGGGCGAGTCGGGTGGTCGAGCCGGCCCGCACCGAGACTTGGACCCCGAAACCGCCTTTCCGTCGTCGAGACGCGTCACCCGTCCCTCGATGGTTGCGCCACGGCCGAGGGTGAAGGGGGTCAAGGGCGCGCCGGGAGGCACCGCCACATCAAGCGACGATCCGTCGCGGCCGAGCGCCTGAAGACGGCCCTGCTTCGGCGGAGCGCCGGGAATCTCGAAGCGGCCCGTGCGGTCGGCGCGCACCGCGAAGGGAGGAGCAGCGCTGGCCAGGCTGAGCTTGAACCGCCCATCGGCCGAGCGGGTCGTGATGGCGAGGGGCGCGGGCGCGGCACCGCCCTGGGTCTCCCTCAGGGCCATCGCATAAGGGGCCTCGTAAGGCACCGCTGCCACCGTGGCCCCCACCCCACCCCTTCCGTCGTTGAGAACCCGGCCGGTCAGCTCGGCCGCGGGCGAAGAAGCGGCGAGGGCCGCAAGCAGACCGGGTAGAAAGAGTCGTGAACGCAAGGCGCCTCCGCGCCTGGCTGTTGGCTTTGAGACGAAACCGTAACCCGCTCGGCCGGAGGCGTGCTCATTCTCGATCCGAGGTCGCCCGTCACGGGCACTAGAGGTCTGGGGGAGGCGAAACAAAGCCCAACCGCGGGCTCCAGATCTCCGAAGGCTGGAAAGACGACTTGTAGTTCATCTTCCTCGAGTCGCCCAGCCAGTAGCCGAGATAGACGTAGTCGAGACCTCGCCTTCGGGCCTGTTCGACCAAGGCGAGGATATTGAAGGTTCCAAGCGACCTTCGGATCGACTCTGCCGGATCGAAGTAGCAGTAGACCGCGGAGAGGGACCGGGGCTCCCGGTCCACCACGGAGACGGCCAGCAGCTTCCCGGAAGGATCTCGAAACACCACATCCTCGGTGTTGACGCAGGACGAATAGAGGAAGCTCTCGAACTCCTCCCGGGATCCATCCATGGCGTCCTCCTCGGGCGAGGCCGAGGAGTGCCGGGCCCCGAGATACTGCCGGTAGAGCCGGTGCTTTTCGTCCGTGGGCTGCGCCGCTTCCAGGGTGAGGATGACGTCCTGGTTCCGTTTCAGGCAGCGCCTCTGCGCGCGGTTCAATTCGAGGCCGCCCACGGGGATTCTGATCATGCGACAGCCGGAGCAACCCTGGCAGTCCGGCCGATAGACCACCGAACCGTTGCGCCGGAAGTTGACCTGCATCAGCGAGTCGTAAAGCCCCTCGGGCAGGGGCCGGTCGCAGTCGAATCCCGAGAAACGGGCGGCCCGGCCCGGGACATAAGGACAGGGGAACTCGGCGCCGGTCTGGCACAGAGTCGAGGCGATCATCCGCGCGATCAGCGAATAGTCGGGCCGCATAACCCTCCGATTCTCGCACCGGTTGATTTCCAGGCCAGCCCCCTCGCGCCCTGGGCCCGGCGGCCCGAGAAATACGACGCCTTTGCCGCATAAGATCCCCCTTCATACTCAAGGAGCCTGCCCATGAAAATCGGCGTTCTGCGTGGCCGCGAAAATTCGTTTCCTGACGCCTTCATCGGCAAGGTCAATTCGATGGGCCGGGGCGTCTTCGCCGAACAGATCCAGCTCGGAGGCACCAAACTCAACGAGCCCGTTCCCTACCGGGTGGTGCTCGACCGCATCGGCCATGAGATTCCGTATTACTCCGTCTATCTGAAGATGGCCGCCCTTCAGGGGACGTACGCCATCAACAACACATTCTGGCGAAATGCCGACGACAAGTTCTTCGGCTACGCCATCGCCGAGAAGCTCGGCATCGCCGAACCGAAGACGGTGGTCCTGCCCAACTATCAGTACGTGGAGGACGTGACCGACGAGAGTCTGAGAAACCTCTGGCCCATCGATTTCCAGATGTACACCGACTACGTGGGCTTCCCCTGCTTTATGAAGCCGGCCTTCGGCGGCGGGTGGAGAGACGTCAACAAGATCCACAATCTCGACGAGTTGATGCACCACTATCAGATGAGCGGGCAGAAGACCATGATGCTCCAGGAGGCCGTGACCTGGGACATCTATATCCGCATTCCCACCATTGGGCGCCAGCACGTCCGGGCCATCCAGTACGATCCTCGGCCGGGAGGCATGGGCGGCTACAACCAGGACTACGATGCGATTCCGTCCCGGATCCGCGACGAGGCGGAGGAACTCTCGCTGCGTTTCAACAAGGCCCTCGGGTACGACATGAACGCCATCGAGCTGGCCTACAAGGATGGTCGGTACTACGGCATCGATCTCACCAACTACACGCCCGACCTCGACTACCGGGCCTTGAAGGACGCCCATTTTCCCTGGGCCGTCGAGAAGATGGCGCAATTTGCGGTGGAAAAGGCACTATCCGGCGAGGGCACCCCCGAGCCGCCCACCGCGGCCGGCCTCATGGTTCGCTGATCGATGGGCCAGATTCCCGGTGCGTCCCAAAGCTCGGTTTCTTCTTCATATGGTCAGACCCTGGCCAGCCGGAAAGGCGTGACCTGATGACCTTCGACATCGATCTTCCCGATCTTCGCGTGCGGCCCGCAAGCCGCGTGCGACTCAAGTCTCTCGACACCGACTCCACCGGTTCCTATGACTCCAAGGACAAAGCGGAAAAGCATCTCCGCAAGGGGGTTCAGGAGCTGAGGCGCATGCAGGAGATGCTCTACGCTCAGGACCAGTACGCCCTGCTCCTCGTCTTTCAGGCCATGGACGGCGCCGGGAAGGACTCGACCATCGAGCACGTGATGTCCGGAGTCAACCCTCAGGGCTGCCAGGTGTTTTCGTTCAAGGCACCCTCCGCCGAGGAACTGGATCACGACTTCCTCTGGCGCACGGCCAAATGCCTGCCGGAGCGGGGGCGTATCGGGATCTTCAACCGTTCCTACTATGAAGAGACCCTGGTGGTTCGCGTTCACCCGGAGTACCTCGACAAGCAGCGCCTGCCCCGCGAACTCGCCACCGACCGGATCTGGGACCATCGTTTCGAGGACATCCGGAACTGGGAGAAGTACCTCTCCAGAAACGGCACCGTGATTCGCAAGTTCTTTCTCCACGTGTCGAAGGATGAACAGAAGCGGCGCTTCCTCGATCGCCTGGAAGAACCGGAGAAGAACTGGAAGTTCCAGCCCGGGGATGTGAAGGAGCGGGCTATGTGGGACGACTATCACCGGGCCTACGAGGACATGCTCGGCGCCACCAGCACCGCCTATGCGCCATGGCACATCATCCCCGCGGATCACAAGTGGTTCGCGCGACTGGCGGTGGCGGACATCATCATCGACACCCTGCGGGCCATGAAACTCCACTATCCGAAGGTCTCGAAGGAAGCCCGCGCCGGGCTGGACGCGGCGAAGCAGGCCCTGGAGAGCGAGTAGGCCATGACCGTGACGCAGAGGGGACGGGAGGATGAGCAGATCATCAGAGCCGCGGAGAGCGTCATTGACGAGGCGGTCGAATTCACGCGTGAAATGGTGCGAATCCCCACCGTCAACCCGCCCGGCGAGTTCTACGAGGACGGTGCCCGCTGCATCGGCCGGTGGCTGAACCGGACCGGCTTCACCTCCGAGTACATCGCCGCCGAGGGGATGGCCGAGCACACGGCGAGGCATCCGCGAGTCAACGTGATCGGTCGGCGCGACGGTGTCCGCCCGGGCCGGACCCTTCACCTGAACGGTCACTTCGATGTCGTCCCCGCCGGACGCGGCTGGACCAGGGATCCATTCGGGGCCGAGATCGCGGATGGGCGCATCTACGGTCGAGGGACCTGTGACATGAAGGCGGGCATCGCGGCCGCGGTTTTCGCGGCCGAGGCCCTGCGTCGCGCCGGTGTCGAGACGGGCGGCGCCATCGAGATCAGCGGCACCGTGGACGAGGAAAGCGGCGGTTACGCCGGGGTTGCCTATTTGTGCCAGACCGGCCGGATCACCGCCGAGAACACGGATTTCGCCATCATTCCCGAGCCCCTCAATGTCGACCGCATCTGCGTGGGCCATAGAGGCGTGTACTGGTTCGAAGTCGTGACCCACGGACGGATTGCCCATGGCTCCATGCCCTACCTTGGCCACAGCGCCATCGACGACATGGGCGCGATCCTGGAAGCGATCCGCACCGAGCTTCAACCCGAACTGGCGAAGCGCACGACCCAGGTGCCCGTGGTCCCGGAGCTCTCCCGGCACGCCACCCTGAACGTCAACACGGTGAGCGGCGGTCAGGTGGGCGAGGAGGTGCAGAGTCCGTGTGTGGCCGATCGCGCCCATGCCATCTTCGATCGGCGATTCCTGCTCGAGGAAGGCTTCGAAGCCACCAAGAGCGAAATTCAGAAGCTGCTGGATTCGGTGGCCGCGCGGGTTCCCGGCCTGCGCTACGACCTCACCGACCGCATGGTGGTCCATCCCACCGCGACCCCCAAGAATTCGCCCGTGACCCTCTCGTTGCAAGCCGCCATCGCCAGGGTCATCAAGAAGGAGGCGCAGATCATCGCCAGTCCGGGAACCTACGATCAGAAGCACTTTGATCGCATCGGACATATCCCCCACACCGTGGCCTATGGCCCCGGCGTTCTCGACCTCGCCCATCAGCCGGACGAGTGGGTGGGGATCGAGGATCTGAAGAACAGCATCGCCGTGCTCGCTCTCGCCGCAACTCGCCTCTTGAACGACTGAGCATCCAACCCCGTCGCGCGCGGGCCGCGGCCGGATCGCCGAGCCAGGTGGTTATCGCGAGCCCGCCCGGCCCACGCCCGTGACGGTTTTGGAGAACCCTCCCGTCATCGCGAAGGTCCCGGAACCCCACCATCATCGCGAAGGACTCGAAGTTTGTCGGGGACTGAAGCGATCTCGCCGGCTTGGCAGTGGTGTCCCGCCTGGTCCCAAGGGCGAGCAGGCATGCCCTCCAGCGGGACCGCTCCTCACCTCGGGCTGAACGACAAGAATCCCGAATCGCGACTCGGTTTCGTCGCTTCGTTGGGCCGACATTCGCGAAACGGAGTGCGGCGACTCGGCCCAAAATCCCGTCCGGATGGACATGCCCGCTCACCCACGGGACCAGGCTCCTTTCTCGTCCAAGAGCGCAGACCTCAAAGCGCCTGAAATGGCCCATTCTTGAAGGCGTGTCTCCGCAGGATCCGAAGTTCTGGCTCCGACGGGCGCGATCTCGCCCGCGCCGAAGCGGAGGGCCGGGTCCTCACCCCCTAGGCCTTCAATGAGAATGGCGTGAAGTTCGTGTCGCGATCGTAGTAGTCCTCGGATTCGGCGTGTTTGAGAAAACTCACCACCCAATACGTGATGGGTGTGTTCACCGTTTCCCAACCGACTTTGAGAGCGTAGTTGCCCAGCATGACCGCGATCACCTGTTCACGGGGCCAGACCCCCGCGAAGGCGAGCGGATAGAAGATCGCGGAGTCGACCGCCTCGCCCACGATGGTGGAGCCGACGGTGCGCATCCAAAGAAACCTCCCTTCGGTCCAGATCTTCATCTTCGCCAGGACATACGAGTTGCAGAATTCGCCGCACAGGTAGGCGAACATCGAGGCCAGGGCGATTCGCCAGGTATTCCCGAAGACGGTCTCGAACGCGGCCTGGTGAGGCCAGGTCGAGGCCGGGGGGAAAGCCAGAATCACCAGACTCATCACCGAAGCGAAGAGCAGGGCGGCGAAGCCCGCCCAGACCACGCGCCGCGACCGGGCGTAGCCATAGACTTCGGTCAGAACGTCTCCGAAGATGTAGCTGATGGGAAAGAACAAAACCCCGGCTCCGAAGGTGAAGCCGAAGATGGTGGCGACCTTCGACGCTCCGATGAGGTTCGCGCAGAGCAGGACGGTGACAAACGCGGCCATGACGAAGTCGTAGTATTTGTATCGTTGTGGCCGCTCGGATGACATGCGCCCACCAGTCTACGCATACCGGCGCTCTCCGGAATGAAAAGCAGTTTTCCCGGTTTGGTAGACTCTTCGCGGATCGACCCCCGGCGGCTCGAAAGTCCCCCGGAGGGCGCTTAACTCAGCGGTAGAGTGCCACCTTCACACGGTGGAAGTCGCAGGTTCGAATCCTGCAGCGCCCACCAGCATCGACGGGGGTCTGGTCGATGTTGAGGCCCCAGGCGGAAAGGGCAACTTTCGCCGGGGTTGCACTGGGGTTGCAGAGCCCCCCAGGTGCCCCGTTTCCTCTCGCCTGCGACCATTCCGGCCGACGCGGGTCCGGTGAAAGCCCCCTCTTCCCAATCGGGAGAGGTTTTTCGCCGGGGATGCACGGGGGGTGCACGGCGAGGCGAGGGCCGTCTCGCCCAAGGCGCCATAGCGTGGCTTGGGAGACTCCCAAGAGCCGCGCCGCCTCGTTCTTCCGCACCACTCTGTCAACCGCGCCGCCCGTCGAAACTCGGGAGGCGCTCTCGTTGTACGTCGTTCCCTCGGTCATTCCTGACCCTCCAGGAAAGGAGCCGCACAATCGCGGCGTATCGGGAGCACCTTCGCGCCGGTCACGCGGCTTTGAACGCGAGTCTCACGCCGAGCGATTTCGCCACGCGCAACACGGTTTCAAGCTCGGGGTTCCCCTCGGCCGAAAGCGAGCGATATAGAGACTCTCGCGAAACGCCCGCTTCCTTCGCCACGCGGGCCATACCGCGCGCGCGCGCCACGTCGCCTAGAGCCTCGGCGAGAAAGGCCACGTCCCCCGGCGCTTCGTCCATGGACGCCTCCAGGTATGCGGCACAGTCCTCGGGCGTCTTCAGGTAGTCCGTCACGTTGAACCGCGAGGTCTTCACTTTCTTCATGCGCCTTGCTTTCACAGTCCCTCCCTAACCATGCGCGCGATCGCTACGGCGGCCGCGATGTCTCGCTCCTGTGTTGACTTGTCTCCGCCCGCAAGCAGGAGAACGATCCGCTCGCCCATTCGCGTGAAATACACCCGATAGCCCGGCCCCGCGTGTACCCGCAATTCTCATACGGAAGGGCCAACACTCTTTGCGTCCCCGGCGTGGCCCTTGGCAAGCCGCTTGATGCGAGCGGCGATGCGGCCGCGTGCGTACTTGTCTTTGAGTCCCTGGAACCATCTTTCGAACCCTTCCGTCTTGCGAACTTCAACCAAAGCGGCCTGTAGCATAAAAGCTACATGGCCCCGGAGGCGGATCGGCCGAAGGCGAGGACCTTGCCGGGCTCGGCTGCCTTCAGTTGATCGAGCCATCGCGCCCACACGATGAGCGCCGCCCTCCGTTCATCGAGAAGGTCCGAACGGTCATAGACGCGCGTGATCCGAGCGCCGGGCGGAGTGTGCGAGAGCAGGAGCGAAACCACGTCGCCGCCAACCTTGAGCACTTCGCGCGAGTGAGTCGCGAGGGAGGAGCGGAACCCGTGAACCTTCCACGCTTCCATCTTGCGGCCCAGGATCCGCGACGCGCGCGCCTTCATGTCCTCGACAAAGGCGGAGCTCCAAGTCATCGGCTTCTCGATGGCGTCGCCGTCGCTCCGATACTGCGGGAACAGGTGGGCCGTTCCTACCGCGTCGAGCCGCCGCTCTACGATGCGCGCCGCTTGGGTGGAGAGCGGGACAAGGTGAGGCTTCCCGTTCTTTGAACGGTCGCCGGGAACAACCCACCGCGCGCCGGGAGTCCCGAGCCCTTCGACTTCGTCCCGCTTCATGCCCAGGGCGGCCGAGCGCCGAACGCCCGTCAAGAGCAGGAGGCGCGCCGCGTCCGCGTAGGCGATCCGAGCGCCTCCGCTTCGATCTCATCGAGAGCCAGAAGCACCGCGCGCAGTTCGTCCGCCGCGAGTATGCGCTCGCTCTGCTTCTTCTCGGCCACCGCGTCCGGCTTCGGAACGCCCGCGATAGGCGAGGCCGCGAGGATCTTCCGCTCCACCGCCCAGGAGAAGCACCGGAGGAGAACAGTCCGTGCGCTGTTCGCGGAGTGTCCCGAACGCTCCGCGATGCCTGCGAGCCACTCTTCGACTTCCGAAGGCTTGAGCATCGCCGCGAATCCTGCAGCGCCCACCACCCTCCTACCGCCTCGGCAGGTCCTGGGTGAAGAAGGGGCAAGGAGCCTCGTCCATGGGTTCGGTGCCCACGAGGAAGCTCTCCAGGAACGGTTTTCCACACGCCGGGTTGTACCGTTTTCCCGTGACCTTGTCGATGTTCACGAACACCACACCGTCCTCGGGGGGAAGGAATTCGCGTCGGCCGAGGCCGGCCACCGCGGATTTCATGAACTCGGTCCATATGGGCAGGGCGGCTCGGGAGCCGGGGAGATTCACGGGGGCGTTGTCGTCGTAACCCACCCAGACGATGGTGACGATGTCGGGAGTGAAGCCCGCGAACCAGGCGTCGCGGGTGTCGTTGGTGGTGCCGCTCTTTCCCGCCGCCTCCTCGGTGAATCCCATGCTTCGGGCCGCGGCCCCGGTGCCTTCGTTCATGACGCTTTCCATCATCCGGGTCACCAGGTATGTGGTCTCCTGCCGGACCACGCGGGCCGGGGTGGCGTTTCCCTGCAGCTCGAACCGGGTGCCATCCTCGGTCGAGGCTTCGTCGAGGGCGAAGGGTTCGCGCTTGTACCCTCCCGAGGCCAGGATCTCGTAGGCGGTGGCCATCTCCAGCGGTGAGACCTCGAAGGAACCAAGGGCCACCGAAGGCACGCCCAGGATCGAACTCGAGACCCCCATCTGGTCTCGCCACAACCTGGCGATCCGGTCGTAACCGATCATTTCCGCGACCTTCAGGGTGGCCACGTTGAGGCTCTTCGCAAGAGCGCGACGCAGGGTGACCGGGCCGAAATACTGATTCTCGAAGTTCTGCGGAATGTATTCCTTGTCCTCGTAGAAGAAAACGTAGGGCGCATCGTCCACCACCGTGGCCGGGGTGATCGGGGGGAGGGCGGGGTCGTCCAGGGTGGCTTCGAAGGCGGCGAGATAGACGAAGGGCTTGAACGTGGATCCCGGCTGTCGCTGGGCCTGGACCGCCCGGTTGAACTGACTCTGGGTGTACGACCGTCCACCCACCAGGGCCAGAATCCCGCCCGTCTTCACGTCGAGGGCGATGAGAGCGCCCTGAAGCTTGACCCCATCCTTACGCTTGAGCTTCAGGTCGAGGTCGGAGAGCCCCGCCTCCAGAGTTTCCTGGGCGATGCGTTGAAGCCTCAGGTCGAGAGTGCTCTGCACCTTCAGGTTGTGGAAACCGTTCTCGCCGAACCGGGTCCTGAGATCACGGCGCACCAGATCGACGAAATAGGGGGCGTCGAGCCCGGGATTGGACCGGGAGCGGACCTCAATGGGCTCGACCAGCAGGCGGTCGAGGTCCTCGCTCGACACGAAGCCCTCCTCCCTCATGGCCCGCAGGACCGTGTTGCGGCGCGTCATGGCCCGCTCCGGGTGGCGCATCGGGTTGTAGGGGTTGGGAGACTGGACCATTCCGGCGAGCAGCGCCGACTCGGCCACGGACAGGTTCGAGATGTCCTTCCTGAAGAAGACCCGGGCGGCCTCGCCGAAGCCGGTGATGTTGAAAGACCCCACCTGTCCGAGATAGATCTCGTTCACATAGAGTTCAAAGATCTCCTTCTTCGACGCCCGGCGCTCGAGGACGAAGGAAAGCACGGCTTCCTGAATCTTGCGCTTCGGGGTTCGATCCGGGGTGAGGAAGAAGTTCTTCACGAACTGCTGAGTCAGGGTGCTGCCGCCCTGGAGCAGGCCGCCTGGTTTCAAGTTGCGCAGGGCCGCTCCCAGGATCCGGAAGGGATCGAATCCCGGGTGCTGAAAGAAGCGCCGGTCCTCTATGGCCAGAATGGCCTCGACGAGATGGCGGGGAAGTTCCTCGTACTTCACGAAGCGGCGCTTTTCCCGCTCCTCCCCCTCGAACAGGTAGGAGATCAGCGCCGGTTCCAGGGTCAGGATCTTGAGATTCGTTCCGCTCTTCACCGTCTTCATCGATTTCACGATGTCGCCCGCGTTCTTGGCGTGGTCGAAGTCGACCCGGACCTCCTCGGGAGTCACCGGGTCGGGGGTGGCGGACGGACTGGCGCTCGCGATGACCCGCGGCTTCAAGGTCAGGCTCGTCTCGGATGTCCTGAACTCCCCGGCTCCGAGCTCCGCTGCCGGGTCAAGGACCTCCTGGTACGAGAGCACGTTCAGAATCGAGGCGAAACCCTCCACGTTCAGCCGGTCCCGGTCGTGGATCGAGACCGGTCGCGAGTAGACCCGCGAGGGCACCCGATTCCGCGCTTCCTCCAGCCGCGCGTCCACCAGGCCGCTGCTCCGAACGAAAACCCAAAGCAGGAAGCCGAACAGCGCCATCAGCGGGAGGCTCAGAAGACTGAGGAGCAGGACCGCTATCTTCAATCGGCGGTTCGAGTAGACTCCCCGCCTCGGATCCCCCTTCGATGTGCTCAAGACCGCGAGTATAGCGATCCCCGCGAGGCGAGGCCTCGCGGGTCTCTCTTGCTGCGGGCCGGTCGCGCTGTCCCATCAAACGGGAGGGTTCACCGTCCCTTGTCCGAACCCCACATCTGCCACTAGAACTCCCTCCTGAGGAATAAAGCTTGCTCTCCCTCCGCCGATTCATGACTCTCGTCGCTCTCGCGACTCTCGCCCCGATGGCCTCTGCCCAGACCGGCCCCCTCCTGACTCCCAGCGCCTTCATCAAAGCTCCCGGGTACTTTGGTCTCGATCTCCTTGGCCTCACCATCGGCGAGGAACCGAACTACCTGACCTACGCTGAGAGCGGTGCGCTCCAACTGCGGACCCGCATCGACGGCCCTGTCTTCCGGTTCCACTATGTGCCGTCCGACCGGGCCGAGTTCAGCGCCGAGGTCAACGCCCAGACCTTCGCCATCAACGATCCCCGCTACGGACAGACCATCTCCGACGTCGGAGACGCCACCCTGCGGGCCAAGCTCGGCCTGGCCAAGGGCGAGCCCTCTGCCCGGCCTGCGGCCGCTCTCCAGTTCGAGGTGACCCTGCCCAACACCAGCTTCGGAAACGGCCTCGGCCCGAACACCCTGCGTATGGCTGCGAACCTTCTTCTCGGCTACCAGACCCAGCGGTTCACCCTCAACGGCAGCGCCGGAATCGCGATCCAGGACGAGCCCCTGCGCGCGCACGAGCAGAGGGACTTCCTCTCCCTTTACGGCTCCATCGCCTACAAGGTCAACGAAAATTTCGAGATCTTCGGCGATGCCGGCGGCTATTTCGGTGAGGGCGCTCCGGGAGCGATCGCCAAACGCGAAGCTCGCGTGGGAGTTCAGAATCATCGGACGATGCTTGGCAAGCCCACCTCGATCTATCTCGCCGGTCGCCGCGGCCTGGTGACTTTCCAGGGTACCTGGGGAGTCGTGCTCGGCTTCACCACCGCGCTAAGGTCGGGCGTCACTCCCAAGGACAGGGTCCCGGAGATTCCTCCGATGATCGACGGAACCATCGCCGGCATTGTGACCTCTTCACAGTTCACGCCCCTGCCCGGCGCCGAGGTTTCCCTGCGCGTTTCAGGCGGTGAAGCAGGCGCGGGTCCAAGGATGAGCGGCCAGAGTACTCTGACCGACGCCGAGGGACGCTTCCGGTTCGAACATCTGGCCCCCTCGGCTTACCAGTTGAGCGCGGCTCTGGGCGCGGCGGCGAGTCCAGTCGTCGACGTATCACTGTACGCCGGCGAGACGCGTGAGTATCTCCGCCTCGAATTGAACGGCGGCACCGGCCTCGCCATCGAGGCGAGGGACGCGATGGGTTCTGGTCTCAGAGATGTTTTTGTTCGCGTGCAGGAAGGGGCGGGAGACGTCTTCTCCGGCCTCGTCAACCTCGACAGCGAAGGACGGGGCGAAATCCCGGGGATTTCTCCCGGCAACTACACCGTCCTCGCCCAAGCCTCGGGCTATGCGCCTCTCAGCGTGCCCAACGTGATGACGCCGTCGACGACCCTGCGCCTGACCCTCACTCCGGGCGGGACGGTCGAGCTCAGAACCACCGAGGACTTTCTCGCCGCCGGACCGAAATCGGGGCAAATCGTTTCCCTGAGCGGAGCGCCCGTGAGCGTGGAGGCGGGCGGGCCGAGTTCGTTCAGTCTTGTGACCTTCAACCGGCGGTTCGAGAACCTGGCTCCGGGGAGCTACCGCCTGATTCTCGAGGGTGGGGTTGAGAAGACATTCGAAATCATCGAAGGCGGCATCACTATCGTCGACGTTCCATAGTATCCCGTGGTGAAAGTCCGGTCGGTCGCCGGGTCTGGGCCCGCCCTTGCCGGGCTCTCGAATCAGCCCACGGTGTGGACCTTGAGCAGGTTCGTGGCCCCCGCGGTTGGACTATGGCCGGCCAGGATCACGATACGGTCGCCGGTGTTCACGAGTCCGTCGCGGCGGAGAGCCTGCTCTCCGCTCAGAAGCAATTCATCCACGTCGCTGACCCGGGGCAGCAGAATGGGAATGACCCCCCATTGCAGGGCCAGCCGTCGATAGACGGTTTCGGAAGGGGTGACGCCGGCGATCCGGGCCCGCGGCCGGAAGCCGGAAACGTGCCGCGCCGTCGAGCCGGTTTCCGTAAAGGCCACGATCCAGGGCGATTGAAGTTCGAGCGCCACCATCGCCGCCACCCTGGCCAGGGCCCTGGCCACCGCGGACAGCGAGGTTCCGGCCAGGCGGCCGGGGCTCTGAAACTCGTCGTTCTCCTCGGTGAAGTGGGCGATCCGAGCCATGGTTTCCACGGACTCCACCGGGAAGTGTCCGGAGGCGGTCTCGGCCGAAAGCATCACCGCGTCGGTTCCATCGAGAATGGCGTTCGCCACATCGGAGGCCTCCGCCCGGGTGGGTCGGGCGCGATCGATCATGCTCTCCAGCATCTGGGTGGCGGTGATGACCGGCTTTCCCGCGGCGTTGGCCATGGCGATGATCCGCTTCTGCCAGGTTGGAACCTCTTCGGTCGAGAGCTCGACTCCCAGGTCGCCGCGCGCCACCATCACACCGTCGGCCTCCTCCACAATGGCGGCGAGGTTGTCGATGGCCTCCCGCTTCTCGATCTTGGCGATGATGGGGGCATCGCCGCCCAGGCTGCTTACTAACGCCTTCGCCTCGCGGATGTCCTCGGGGCGCCGCACGAACGAAAGGGCCACGAAGTCGACGCCGAGGGAAAGGCCAAAAGCGAGGTCGGCCCGGTCCTTTTGGGTCAGGGCCGCGGTGGACAGCGACACCCCGGGCAGGTTCATCCCCTTGTTCGACTTCAGGAGACCACCGTGGATCACTTCGCAGTTCACGTCGTGGGCGGTGGTCCCCAGCACCCGGAGTTCCAGGTTTCCGTCGTCGAGAAGAATTGTGTCTCCCGTCCTCACATCGCGGGGAAGCGGCTCGTAGGTGGTGCCGATTCGTGCCGCGGTTCCGATCACGTTCTCGTCGTTGGTGATGGTCAGAAAATGGCCGGTCTCCACCATCACGCCTTCGGCGGAAGCCACTCTGGTGGTTCGGATCTTTGGGCCGGAAAGATCCTGAAGGATGGCCACCGCGTCGCCGCGCCTCCTGGCCACCGCCCGGATCGACGCAAAGGCCCTGGCGTGATCCTGGTGAGAACCGTGAGAGAAATTGAGCCTGAGAACGCTGGCTCCGGCGGCGATGAGCTGATCGAGCACGGTCTCCGAGGAGGAAGCAGGGCCAATGGTGGCCACGATCTTGGTTCGTCTCATTTGATTCTGGGAGACAGTATCCCATCTCGGCTCCTCGTCTCCTCGTCTGACGAGGATGCTGCCTCGCCCCATAGACTGAGCGACCCTTCATGCTTCCCCCTCTCGTTCTTCTGGCCCTGCTCGCGGCTTTCCTGGGTCTTCACTCCCGGTTCCGAGCCGGCCGCCGGTCGCGCCCGATCTTCCAGCAGAACGGGATCCTCCCGGCCCGGCTGACCGAGGGTTTGCTCCACGCCCTGATCGCCGACCGCGGGTACATTCGATCGGACACCCGGATCGTAAGCGTCAAGGATTCCGCGATCACCATCGATCGGGACGGGGCGTGCGGCCGGCTGGTGCTCTACCCGGCTCTTTTAACCGGCCCAGATCTGGACCTTGACCGCCTGGGGACGCTTGCGGCCCGGTCGGACTCCTCCCGCTCTTCGACCGTCGTGGTCATCGGAGGCGGTGAGGAGTTCGCCCGCAAGGCGGCCAGGGCCACCTCTCCTCGGCGGACCCTGCTGGTCGACGAGAGCGGCCGGGTCCTCGATGTTCGGAGAGGGTTTCGATCGGCCGCCCCGCGGCTGGTGATCGAAAACGCACTCGACCGGATGGCCGATGATCTTGGCCGCGGGGCCTTCGCCTCCCTTGATTTCGAGACCGCTCGCAGCCTGGTCTCGTCCGGGCCCGAAGAGTCCGCGAGGCCGGATTCTCCCTTCCGGGGCGTGGTGACCTCGGCTCTCAGTCTCGCCATCGCCGTCTGCTTCCTGGGAGAAGTGGCGATCAGCCGGGATGCGCTCAGCGGCGACGGCGCCACCCTGTCCGTGGTCTATCGGATGGGGGCCATTCACCAGCCGGCCATTCTGGCCGGGGAATGGCAGCGCCTGATCGGCGCGCCCTTCCTGCACTTCGGCCTCATCCATCTGGGGATGAACGGCTGGGCGCAATGGACCCTCGGCACCCCGATCGAATTTCTCCTCGGGCCCTGGCGCTTCTTCGCCTTGTGGCTCGGGAGCGCCCTGGGCGCGTCGCTTACGTCGCTCGTCTTCAACGAAACCAGCGTCGCCGCCGGAGCTTCGGGCGCCATATTCGGCCTGCTCGGCGCCTTCACGACCTTCGTGTTCTTTCGCAAGGACGTGCTGCCTCAGCCGGTTCCAAGATCGCTCCGAAACGGGGTGCTCGCCACCCTCCTGCTCAATCTCATGATCTCGTTCATCCCCAGCATCGATATGGCGGCCCACGCCGGAGGCTTTCTCACCGGAGGCCTGCTGGCTCTGGGTCTGGCGCAGCGCGGCCCTCGCGCTCCTTTGGCCCCGTCCCGGCCCTCCCGGCTTCGCCTGGCTGTCCTGAGCCTGGTCCTGCTGGGCGTGGGTGTGACTTCGATCCAGGATCGCGCGGTCCTGGCCGTGAAGGCCCCCAAAATCCAGTCCGAATATCGAATTGAGGAACTGGTTCTGCCCATTCCAGAGGAATACTCGGTCTCCGAGACCCGGGGCCCCGAGGGAGTGACCACGGTCGAAGCGGACGCGGGTCCGGCCACGCCGTTCCTGGTCACCTTCAAGGTCAGCGAACCACAGACCGATCGACAGGCGGCGGTTCGGATCCTGAAAGGCCTTCGCCCGGATCCAGTCCCGGTCAAGGACTCCGACTGGATCGCCCTTTCTCAGCTCGGGGTCCAGAATCTCCGCGCCATCGAGATCATTGTCGTGGCCCCCGCCTCCTGCAGGGCGGAGGCCGAGAAACTCGTTTCCGGACTCGCCCGGAAGATCCGCTGAGCGAAACCCGAATCCACTCCGCGGACGGTTGGGAGAGTACGTTCTCCCGTATCGTCGTTTCCCGAGTGCGGACGGCCCTGGTTTTGCTACACTTCGCTCTACTCTCGAAAGGAAAAAAGCACCATGAATATTGTCGAGCGCCAAGTAGGCGACGTGACCATCATCGACCTGAAGGGCAAGATCATGATCGGCGAAGGCGACGAGGCTTTGCGGGATGCGGTGACCAAGGCCATCGATTCCGGCAAGACCAAGCTCGTCCTCAATCTCGCCGAAGTTCCCTATGTCGATTCGGCGGGGCTCGGTGAACTCGTCCGCTGCTACAGCACGGTCAACAAGAGAGCCGGCAAGCTGAAGCTCCTCAATCTCACCAAGAAGATCCAGGACCTTCTCGCCATCACCAAACTCCTCACCGTGTTCGAGACTTTCGACACCGAGGACGAAGCTGTCAAGAGCTTCCAGTAGAGGCGTTCGGCACTTGAGCCCGCGCGGCCCCGGCGGCCGGTTTCGCAGGCAGAAGAACCCGCGGCAGGCCGCGGGTTTTTCTATTTCCCAAAGGAGAGCCGCAGGATGCGGTCGATGACGGCTTTCCTCCGCGCTCTGCGCCCGCACCAATGGACGAAGAACCTGCTCGTCTTCGCGGCACTGCTGTTTTCCAAGCACCTGTTCGAGCCTCAACCCTTTCTGCGGGCCTTTCTGGCCTTCGTGGCCTTCTGCGGTCTGGCCGGAGCGGTCTACCTCTGGAACGACGTCGCCGACATCGAGCAGGACCGCCTTCATCCCAAGAAGAGGAAGCGGCCGGTGGCCGCCGGCGAACTCTCCATTCGTGCCGCCACCCTGGGGGCGATGGTGTTGGTGGCGGGCGCCCTGGCCCTGTCCTTCTGGGTGGACGACGGCCTGGGCTTGTGCGCCGCCGCCTATCTGGGGCTCAATCTCGCCTACTCATTCGGCCTCAAGCACGTGGTCATCCTGGATGTGCTCGCCCTGGCCCTGGGCTTCGTGCTGAGGGCGCTCGCGGGCGGGTTTGCCATCCAGGCACCGGTGACGGAGTGGCTTCTGGTTCTGACTCTGCTGCTGGCCTTGTTCCTGGCCCTGGCCAAGAGGCGACACGAGATCACGTCTCTGGGAGAGGGGGCGGCCGGCCACCGGGCGATTCTGGCCGAGTATTCGCCCTATCTCATCGATCAGATGACCTCCGTGGTGACCGCCTCGGTGGTGACCGCCTACGCCTTCTACACCTTGTCTCCCGAAACGGTGGCGAAGTTCGGCACCGCCAAGCTCTCCTGGACCCTGCCCCTCGTCCTGTACGGGATCTTTCGCTATCTTTACCTCGTCCATCAGAAAGAACGGGGCGATTCGCCCACGGACATGCTTCTCACCGACCGGCCTCTTCTCGCCACCGTGGCGTTGTGGGTGGCCCTGGTGATCGCCGTCGTCTACACCGCCCAAGGTGTCGCCACCCCGCTCGGAGACCCAAGATGAGCATCGAAATCGACTCCAAAGATGTCGACGTGCGAAAGATCATGTCCGAGATCCGGGAGCGGATCGCGGAGAAGAAACGGGGCCTGTACACCGAGGAGGAGATTCGCGAGATCGCGGAGCGGAAGCTCGAAGCGGTGCTGGAGTCGCGGCAGTTCAATCCCGACTTCCTCAAGGACTTCAAGACCAAGTCCGAGGTCTGGAACTACACCTTTAACCCGGACACCATCTACCGCACCAGCCGGGGCGGGGTGGGCGGTCTTCTGGCCACCATCCGGAATCTGCTGAAGCCCGTCCAGAAACTCTTCTGGAACCCGACCCCGATGATCGCGGCTCTCTCACGCCAGTCCGACCTGAACCAGTACACCGTGCAGATGCTGCACAATCTCACCCTGGAGCTGACGCGAATGAACCTGGAGGTTCAGGAGCTCCGAGCGAGGCTGCAGCAAACGGACGCGAGCCTGGAAGAGCTGCGCCAGCGCGAACGGGCTCTGGAGGCCCTGGCGGTTCTGAAAGACGAGCCCAAGCCCACCGCCTAGGATCAGCAATCCCCCTTTGAGCAAGTCACGAGCGCCTCGCGCATGACGGGAAAGCTGAAACTGGCGTTCGTGGTCCAGCGCTACGGGCTCGAGATCGCCGGCGGGGCCGAGTACCACTGCCGCCTGATCGCCGAGCTCCTTGGCGCCCACGCCGAAGTCGATGTGTTCACCACCTGCGCCCTAGACTATGTGGAGTGGAAGAACCACTATCCGGAAGGGGAGACGGTCCTGAACGGCGTGCGGATTCGGCGGTTTCCCGTCGCCCGGCCGCGCGACGTCCAAAAGTTCGCGGCCCTGGCCCGGAAGATCCAGGACCCTGGCCATTCGCGGGAAGATGAAGAAGCCTGGATGGATGAGCAAGGCCCTTATTCCCCGGCCCTTCGAGATCACCTGAGACGGGTGGCCGGCGAAGCGAGCTACCACACCCTCATCTTCTTCTCCTACCGATACTGGACCACCTGCCGCACCCTCAAGCCTTCGCCCACGCCCTCGATCCTGGCTCCCACCGCGGAGGACGATGGTTTGTATCGCCTCGGACTCTTTCGTCCCCTCTTCGCCGCCGCCGCGCAGATCGCCTTCAATAGCGCGGAGGAGCGCCACATGCTGGAGGGCGCTTTTGGGCGGGCGCTCCCCGGGGAGATCGTGGGGGTGGGCTCGGCGCTGCCCGCGAGGGTGGATGGCGGCGCTTTCCGGGCGCGTCATGGCATCAGCGGACCCTTTCTTCTGTACGTCGGCCGCATCGACCTCAACAAAGGCTGCCCCGAGTTGTTCGATCATTTTCTTCGCTATCGGAGCGAAACCGGATCCGATCTCAGTCTGGTGCTCATCGGCCGCGCGGTTCTCGAACCTCCGAAGGATGATTCCATCAAAGCGCTTGGCTTCCTGGACGACGTGGACAAGTGGGACGCTCTGGCCGCCTGCGTGGCCCTGGCCAGTCCCTCCAGGCTCGAGAGCCTCTCCATGGCCACCCTCGAGGCCTTCCACGCGGAGCGGCCCGTGGTGGCCAATGCCAACTGCGCGGTCCTGCGCGGCCAGTGTCGGCGTTCGGGCGGGGGCCTTTACTATTCGAACTACGATGAGTTCCGGGAGGTTCTGGAGCTTCTGGAGCACGATCCGACCCTGCGGGCGCGCCTGGGTCGCGCCGGTCACGCCTACTTCCAGCAGCACTACGCCTGGCCGGTGATTCTGGCGAAGTATCTGAGGCTCATCGACGCGGCGAGGCAGGCGAGAGCGGCATGAAGCATGGCGCCGTTCACCAGGTTCTGGCCGCCCTCGCCTACAGCGACGCCATAGGAAACCTGGCCCTGGCTATCCGGGATCACCTTCGAAGGCGCGGTTTCGAATCGGAACTGTTTGCGGAGAAGATTCATCCCACCATGGCGGGGCTCGCCCGCCCGCTGTCGGAATACGAGGCCGCGGCCCAGGGCAGCGCGCTGTGCATGTTCCATTTCTCCATCGGAAGCGCCGCCTCCTCGCTCGTGTATCACCGCAAGGAGCCGCTGATCTGCGTGTACCACAACATCACCCCGCCGGAGTTCTTCTTTCCCTTCCACCCGCATCTGGTCCGGCTCTGCTATCACGGGAGGAGAGAACTCGCCGCCTTCGCACCCAGATCCGCCCTGGGGCTGGGAGTCAGCGAGTTCAATCGAGGGGAGCTTCAGGCCGCCGGGTTCACCCACACCGGGGCCCTTCCCATTGTCATCGACTGGTCCAGGTATGACGAGAATCCGAGCCCGGTCATGCTCCGGCGGCTGGCCGGATTCTCCGGGCCCACGATTTTGTTCGTGGGCCGCATCGTTCCGAACAAGAAGTTCGAGGATCTGCTCGCCTCCTTCGCCGCCTTCCAGCGCCACCACCAGCCGGAGAGCCGGCTCCTGCTGGTGGGCGACTCCACCGGCCACGAGCGGTATCTGCGCCGGCTCCTGGAGTCGGTCCACTCTCTTCGGCTGCGCAATGTGGTGTTTACCGGACAGGTGACCCAGGCCGATCTGATCGCTGCCTACCGGAGTTCCCAGGCGTTCCTGTGTCTCTCCGAGCACGAAGGGTTCTGCGTCCCTCTTCTGGAAGCCATGCACTTCGGTCTGCCTGTCCTCGCCTACGACGCGGGGGCGGTGAGGGAGACCATGGGCGGCGGCGGGGTGCTCCTCGACAGCAAGGATCCAAGAGTGGTGGCCGAGGCGCTCGATCTCGCCCTCCAGGAGGGAGACTTCAGGCGGACGGTCCTGGCCAGCCAGGCGCGAACGCTGGAGGCGGCCAAGGCCGTCGACTTTGGCGCCCTGCTCGAGGCACACATTGAGACTGCCCTCGAATCGGCCGCCAGATCGGCCTCACCGGCTTTCTCCGAACCAGCGAGGACCCCCGCGTGAAGATCCGGGAAGTCCACCAGATCCTGGCTGCGCTCTCGCCGGGGGATGCCGTTTCCAACGAGGCTTTGTTCCTCCAGAAGGCGCTTCGCGCCCGGGGCTATGCGAGCGAGATCTACGCCAGCGCCCTCGCTCCCGACATGGCCGCTTTGGGACGCTCCCTGTCCGAGCACCCTCGGCCCGAGGCCTCGTCCGGGGCGGTGTCGATGTTCCACTACGCGATCGGAAGCCCGGCGGTTCAATGGGCGCTCAGGGGGAACGAGCCCCTGATCCTTCGCTATCACAACGTCACCCCCCACGAATTCTTCCTGGGGTTCAACGGCCATCTCGTCGGACTCTGCTACCAGGGTGCTCGAGACCTTCGCTTGTTCGCGCCCCGCACCGCCCTGGGCCTTTCGGTGAGCGATTTCAACCGCCGTGATCTCGAGCAAGCGGGGTTCTCGAGAACCGAAGTTCTCCCCCTGGCCATGGACATGGCGGTTCTTGACCAGCCCAAGGATCCGGTTGTGACCGCCCGCTTTCTCGATGGGCGAAAGAATGTCATGTTCGTGGGACGGGTCGCTCCCAACAAGAAGATCGAGGATCTGATCCGCGTCTTCTGCGCCTACCAGCGCTATCTGGAGCCGGAAAGTCGTCTCTTCATCGTGGGAGAAGGGCGAGGCTATGAAAACTACACTCGCCGCCTGGACGAGTTGGTGAGCCATCTCCGAATCGACGAGGTGGTCTTCACGGGCGCCGTTACCCAGAGCGAATTGAACGCCTACTACCGCCTCGCCGATACCTTCCTCGGGCTTTCCGAGCATGAGGGCTACGGCGCCCCCCTGATCGAGGCCATGCACTTCGGTATTCCCGTGATCGCCTTCGACGCGGGCGCGGTGCGGGAGACCCTGCAAGGGGGAGGCATCCTGCTCACGGAAAAGCGCCCCGAGGTGGTGGCCGAGCTTCTGGCCATGGTGATGAACGACCAGGCGTTCCGTGCCGCGGTGGTGAAGACTCAGGAGCAGGCGCTGGCGAGAATTCGCTCCGTGGACATCGGAGAGAAGCTGGACGAAGCCCTTCGGATGGTCGAGGCCACCCTGTGACCGGGCGACCGCTGGTGGAGGTGGCGCGGATCGTGGACGACATCCGTGACGAAATCGGGCGCCGCCGCGCCGCCGGGGATCTGACCGCCGAGGACGTCGAGTGGCTGCTCGAGCGCCGCCTCAAGGCCAGCATCGCCAAGGCCGAAATCGACGACCGCATCGCCGCCCGCCTCCTGCACCCGAGCCACGATTGGAACATCGACACCGGATACGAGATCCGAACCGACCGCCAAGACCTGTCCGGGGTGATGATTCGAGCGCTCAAGTTCGTGGTCCGGCCCTTCGTACGCCTTTACACCGATCACATCCTGAAGCGCCAGAGCCAGCTCAATCTGGCTCTGTGGCACGTCCTTCTCGATTCCGTGGAACAAGGTGTCGCCCTGGAGATGGAGGTCCGGAAGCTCCAGAAAGACGTCTTAGACCTGAAGGAACGCGGGTGAAGCTGGCTCTGGTCATCCACCGCTACGGCGATGACGTCGCGGGCGGCTCGGAAGCTCACGCCCGCGGCCTGGCCAGGGAACTCGCGAAGACCCATGAGGTCGAGGTTCTGACCACGTGCGCGAAGGACTACCTCTCCTGGCGGAACGAACTCGAGCCGGGACCCTCGACCGTGGACGGCCTTCGCGTGACCCGGTACCAGGTGAAGAGAACCCGCGACCTGAAGCGTTTCGCCGCGGTGTCCGATCACGTCTTCAACGAGGCGCACGGGCGGGCGGACGAGGAGCGGTGGATCGTTGAGAACGGTCCCCTCGTCCCTGAGCTCGCCGAGGCGATCCGGGCCCGCAACGACATCGACTTCTTCCTCTGCTACTCCTACCGGTATTTCACCGGGGTCAAGGGGGCGCTGGCGGCGGGGCCCCGCGGAATCCTGGTGCCCACGGCGGAGGAGGATGCGGCGGTCCGGCTTCCGGTGTTCGCCGACCTCTTCCGCTCGGTTCGTGGCCTGCTCTACCTGACCCCTGAAGAAAAGGAGCTCATCGAGAGCGCGGCCGGCTCCCTTGCCGCCCCCTCGCGCGTCATCGGAAGCGGCCTGAATGTGCAGCGATCCTCTCCCGCGGCGCGGGGACGCCTGGGTCTCCCCGAGTCCTACCTTCTCTACGCGGGGCGAATCGACCGGAACAAGGGCGTCGACACCCTGTTCCGCTACTTCCTCTGGCTGGTCGAAGAGTGGCCCGACTGCCCGCCTCTGCTCCTGGCCGGGCATCCGGTGCTGGACATCCCCACCCATCCGAAGATCCGGCATCTCGGCTTCGTGAGCGAGGATGAGAAGTCCGCGCTGATCGAAGGCGCCGAGATTGTTCTGATGCCGAGCCGGTACGAGAGCCTGTCGATGATCGTGCTCGAGGCCTGGGCCCTCGGCCGGCCCGTGCTGGCGAACGCGGCCTGCGCGGTTCTTGAAGGCCAGTGCCGCCGCAGTAACGGAGGTCTGTACTATCGAGACTACGCCGAATTCCGACTGATGCTCTCGAAGCTGATCGACGATTCCGCCCTCCGCGCCGCCCTCGGCGCCCAGGGGGAGGCCTATGTGGCCTCGACCTACTCCTGGGCTCGATCGGCCGCGGAGACCAGTGATCTCCTCCTTGAACTGAAGAGCGAAGGGGCCCGGAGGTGACCCGGCGAGTGGACCAGTGGGTGCCCGCCCTGCACCTCGGCGACGCCATCGGTGATTCGACGATCCTGATGCGCGCCGCCCTGCGGTCGTGGGGTTATGTCTCGGACATCTACACCTACAACCAGGATCCCGGCACCTCCGCCGTTCCCTTTGACCAGTGGCGCGAGGGGAACGCGGACGACGTGGTCATCTTCCACTACGCCCTGATCTCTTCCATGAACGACGCCTTCGTCCGCCTTGCCTCGAAGCGCGTTCTTCAATACCACAACGTCACTCCCCCTCACTTCTTCGCCTCGTGGGACAAGGAGATCCACCAACTCCTGAGTCGCGGTCTGCAGGGCCTGGCTCCGCTCGCTCCTTCGACCACCCTGGCTCTGGGGGACAGCGACTTCAACCGCGCGGAGCTTGAACGTAGAGGCTTCGCGAGAACCGGCGTGTTTCCCATCCCGGTCGACTTCGACCGCTACTTGAGGCCTCCGGCCAACCCGATTCTCAAGAAGCGCCTGGCCGACTCCCGCACCAACCTGCTCTTCGTGGGTCGGATCGTCCCCAACAAGAGGCACGACAACCTGCTCCGGGTTCTGGCCTACTTCAAGAAGAACATCAGGGGCGCGGTGCGGCTGCTGCTGGTCGGCAAGCACCCGCGCCGGGAAGCGGGCGTGGACGTTCCGGTTCAGGCGCACTATCTCGACGCTCTCATCCGCCTGTATTCCGACCTGGGGGTCGAGCCCGGTGACGTGGTGTTCACGGACGCGGTGTCGCACGAAGACCTCCTGGCCTACTACGAAAGCGCCCACGTGTTCGTGTCGATGTCCGAGCATGAGGGCTTCGGAGTACCCCTGGTCGAGGCCATGCTGAAGCGTGTGCCCATAGTCGCCCTCTCGGGCACCGCGGTGGGCGAGACGCTCGGCAAAGCCGGCCTTCTCTTCGACCATCCCGACATCGCCTTATTCGCCGAGGCGGCGGCTCTCCTGTCGAAGCCGGGCCCCGCGCGGGAGGAGATTCTGCGCGGCCAGGACCGGCGTGTTTTGGACTTCGCGACGGAAACGACTCTGGGCAAGCTGCGCGATCTGGTGAGCCGGATCTGATGGCGCGCTCCATCGCGATCGTGGTTCAACGGTACGGTGTCGATCTGGTCGGGGGGTCGGAAACGCTGGCTCGTGAGTACGCCCAGCGGCTGAGAGGCCGGGACTTCGAGGTCACCGTCTACACCACCACCGCGCGCGACTATGTCACTTGGCGATCCGAGTATCCGGCGGGCGAGTCGGTCGAGGGCGGAGTGCGGATCCAGCGCTTCGTCCCCGAGCGGGAACGCGATCTCCAGGCCTTCAATGCCCTGGCCGAACCGATGTACCTGCGGGCGACCACCGCCGGCGATGAACAGGCGTTCCTCGAGTCCCAGGGACCGTTCGTCCCTGGTCTCGTCGCCGCTCTTCGCGCGGACGCCAGCCGCTTTGAGGCCATTCTCTTCTTCACCTACCTCTACTACCCCTCGGTCGAAGGCATCCGGGCGGTCGGGAGCAAGGCGGTGTTCATTCCCACCGCCCACGACGAACCGCCTCTTCGCTTCGCCATGTTCAGGAGCGTCTTTGAAGCCGTCCGCAGCTACGCTTTCTGCTCCGCCCCGGAGGCGCGCCTCGTCGCCTCGCGCTTCGACATTTCGAAATGCTCGCAGGACGTGGTCGGCATCGGAGTCGAGCCGCCGGAGGAGCCGGATGTCGAAGAGTTCAGGATCCTGCGTGGTATCGAACGCCCGTATCTGCTCTACGCCGGCCGGATCGACGCGGGGAAGGGCTGCGACCTGATGATGCGTTTCTACGAGGACGCCCAGGCGGAGGTCATGGGCTGCCCCGATCTCTTCTTGATTGGGAAGCTGGCCATGGAACTCCCGCGGATTCCGAGACTTCGGCATCTCGGTTTCGTCTCGGAAGAAGAGAAGAGAGCGGCCATGGCGGGTGCTCAGGCTCTGATCTGTCCGAGCCCCTACGAAAGCCTCTCGATCACGCTCCTCGAAGCCATGGCGCTTCGAACCCCGGTTCTCGCATCATCCAGATCCGACGTCCTGGTCGACCATTGCCTCAAGAGTCAGGCCGGTCTGGTGTACGGAAGCCTGGAAGAGTTCACCGAGACCGTCCGGTGGCTTGTACTCAACGAGAAGCAGCGGCGGGCCCTGGGGTCCAGCGGGAGGCGATACGCCCTGACCCAGTTCTCGTGGGATCAGGTTCTGGATCGCCTGATCGTGCAGATCGACGCGGCCGCCCGGGTAAGGTAGCCGCTATCGTGCGGAGCGGAGGCGTTCGAGGACGATTTCCGTGGCCTGCGGTCCCTTGAGCACGGCCGCCGCCGAGGCGATCTGCTGGATGGCCTGCTCGATGACCTCGAGACCGGCCCCGCGTTCGATGGCGAGACGGGCGGCCACCACGTGCTTCTGGACCACGGTCTCGCCGCTGACCCCGAGGAGGGCATTGGCGGTATCCCGGATCTTGATCAGCCGCTGAATCATTTCCAGGCTTGCCGGCGACAGACTGCCCGGCGGGATAGTGGCCTGGCGGGGCAGGGGCGCGTTGGCGGGGCGAGCGGTGGGCCCGGTGCCGGTTCCCGGAAACGCTGAGGCGGTCGAGGCCGACAACGAAGGCGGCGGTGCGGGCGGGCGAGGCGTGGGCGGCGCTTCCTTCAGCCGGATCAGATTGGTGGCGATGAGGCCGTAGAGGATCTTGCAGGCCTCGAAGGTGGAGTGGCTGGAGGCGTTGGCGATGGCCTTGATCGATCGGCGCCCGTCGATCTTCGAGAGAATCAGCCATTCGCTGGTGTTGAGGTTGATCTGGCCTTCCCGCCCCTCGGGGATGACGAATTCGGGCACCAGGTCCATGGACGGGACCTTCTTCTGGAGCACCCGCCACTCGTCGAGGCGGCGAGCCGCTTCCATGAGCAGGTTCGTGTTGGTCTTGGTGATCGTGTTCGCGGCCGCGCTCGCGCCGGTCTCGAAGAAGAACTCGCCCTGGTTCCAGATGGCGAGCTGATAGACCGCTTCTTCTCCGGAAACATCCTCGACCTGGGCGTGGACGATCTTGCCTTCGTTGATGTAGATCTGGCCCTTGATGGCACCGTCGGTGAGGTGAAAGCAGCCGGTCTTTCCCGAAGAGGAGACGAGTTGAACGACGTCGGGAAGCGACAGTTCGGAGAGAGAGCCTTGGAAACTCATCGAGGGTGATTGCTGTGACTTTCTTGGGGCACGACGCTCAAATCAGGCTACAGGGCGGCTTGTGGGGCTGTCAAACTTCGAGGCGAGACGTCGGTTCGCGGCCAAAGGTTTCGGCCCGGGCCAGGCGGGCCACCACCGTCTCCTGGCCGAGGCAGGCCAGAAGGTCGAAGAGGGGAGGGCCCACGGAGACGCCGGTGATGACGGTCCGTGATCCGTTGATCAGGAGACCGGCCTTGATGCCGAGCTCGTCGGCGAGCTGGCGCAGTTCCCCTTCCGCAGTTTCCTTGGTGAAATCGGGCAGGCCTTTGAAACGCCCCGAAAGCTCCACCAGCCAGGGGCGGAGGTTCGGGTCCTTGTCGATGTTCTTCTCCACCGCGGCCGAATCGATGTCGTAGGTCTGGTCAAAGTACGCGCGTCCCGCACCCGAGAAATCCTTGAGGGTGATGAAGCGCGGCCGGAGCAGGTCGACCGCGTTTTGGAACCACTCCCGGCGATTCCCACCCTCGGTCCACGACTCATCCCACAAATCGGCGCCCTTGAGTTCGGCTTCGACCATGGGAAGCAGATTCTGGAGCGGCATCTTGTTCATGTGCTCGGCGTTCAGATGCAGGGCCTTGCGGTCGGTCCACTGGCGCGGGTCGGTCTCGGAAAAGTTCACGATGGCGTTACCCCGTGAAACCCCGCTGAGCGAGAACGCCTCGATGAGCTCCTCGGTGGTGAAGAACTCCTGGTCGGTTCCGGATGACCAGCCGATCAAGGCCAGGAAGTTGCGAAAGGCCTCGGGGATGAAGCCCTTGTCGCGATAGGTCGTGACCGAAACCACCTCGCCGTGCTTTCGCTTCGACAGCTTCGACCGGTCGGGAGCGTTGATCAGCGGAAGATGCGCGAACACCGGCGGCTTCTGGCCGAGAGCCTCGTAGAGGAGGATCTGCTTGTGGGTGTTGGAGAGGTGATCCTGACCGCGGATCACGTGCGAGATCTGCATGTGGATGTCGTCGCAGACCACCACGAAGTTGTAGAGGGGCGAGCCATCGGGACGGAGAAGGGCAAAATCTTCGGTGTCCTTGTGCTTGCGCTCCTGGGTGCCATAGACGCCGTCCTCAAAGACCGTGGCGCCCTCGCCCCCTGGAACCAGGAAGCGAATCGTGAACGGCTCTCCTTTGGCCGCGCGCGCGTCGGATTCCTCGGCCGAGAGCGCCCGCGACGGCGCGTCGCGCTGCCATGGTCGTTTCTCGCTGACCGCCCGCTTCCGCTGGGCCTCGAGATCAGCCGCGGTGGCAAAAGACCGATACGCCTTCCCCTGCGCGAGGAGTTCACGCGCGACCCGCTTGTGATGCTCGACTCCATCGCTTTGCAGGTACGGGCCTTCGTCCCAGTCGAGACCGAGCCACTTCAGGCCTTCAAGGATGCTCCGGGTGTTGTCGTCGGTCGAGCGCTCCTTGTCGGTGTCCTCGATCCGGAGAACGAACGTGCCGCCATATTTCTTCACGAACAACCAGTTGAAAAGAGCGGTGCGGCCACCCCCGACGTGGAGGTAACCGGTGGGAGAAGGAGCGAAGCGGACACGAATGGCGGGGGAGCTCATGGGGTAAGCGCCATTTTAGCGGCCCGCGCGACGTTTCTCCCGGGCTGCGTCTCCCTGCGGGGTCGAACTCAAGAACGTCCCGGAGGGAAGGGAGGAACGAATCCCATTCCTCCCCGTTCTATAGTGGAACCAGGATCGATCCAAAGAAATGACCCACGCACTCCAACTGAGAGACGTTCGCAAGGCCTATCAGGGCCACGTCGCGGTCAAGGGACTCGACCTCGAGGTGCCGAAGGGGTCCGTTTTTGGTCTGCTCGGGCCCAACGGCGCCGGCAAGACCACCTCGATCCGCATGGCCATGGACATCATTGGTCCGGATACCGGGGAAGTCCTGATTCTGGGCCAGAAGGCCGACAAGGCTCTTCGGAACCGCATCGGCTACATGCCCGAGGAACGCGGCCTCTACCAGAAGATGGTCGTGGAGGAGCTTCTGGTCTTCATGGCCGAACTCAAAGGCATCAAGCCCGCGGAGTCGCGGCGACGCATGGGTCCCTGGCTCGAGAAGATGGGCTTGGCTGACTGGCGGAAGCGGAAGGCCAACGAGTTGTCCAAAGGCATGCAGCAGAAGGTGCAGTTCATCCAGACCCTTTTGCACGATCCAGAGATCCTGATTCTCGACGAGCCGACCACCGGCCTCGATCCGGTGGGCACGAACTTGATGCGGGACGCCATGCTGGAGTTGTCGCGGGCGGGCAAGACCCTGATCGTGAGTTCGCACCAGATGGCCACGGTCGAGCAGATGTGCGACCGGGTGGTTCTCATCAACAAGGGCGAGAAGGTGCTGGACGGTCGTGTTTCCGAGATCAAGGCGAGCTACGGAAAGGACACCCTGATTCTGGCTTTTGAGGGAGACGGGTCGTTTCTGAGATCCTTGCCCGGAGTGATTTCCGTGAACGATCGAGGCCGGTACGCCGAGCTGAAACTCGGCCCGAGCGCCGACCCGCAGGCCCTCCTCAAAGCCGCGAGCGAGAAATTGAAGATCACGAAATTCGAGGTGGTTGAACCCTCCCTGCACGACATCTTCATCGAGCGCGTCACGGAGGCGCCGGTCCCATGAACGACATTCTGGTCATTGCCAGGCGCGAATTTCTGGAACGGGTTCGAACCAAGGCCTTCGTCATCGGCACCATCCTCGGGCCCGTCTTCATGGCCACAATCATGATTGTGCCGGCCATGATGGCGAGCCGGCTGGCCAAGTCGGTTTCGATCACCGTGATCGACGCCGAGGGTTCGCTCAGAGAAGAGGTGGAGGAGAGTCTGCGAGGCGGATCCGGGATCCTCGCGGAAGACAGCCAGGTGGTAGGGCGGTCTCGAAACAACGGAACCACCAGTTTCGAAATCCGGCCGCCCCGAGGAGCCGATCTCGCCGCGCAGCGCGAGGCGGCGAAGCAGGCCGTCCTCGACGGGAAGCTGGATGTCTACATTGTCCTGCCCCAGGATGTGCTCACCGAATCCAAGGCCGAGTACTACTCGAAGAGCGTCACCGATTTCGAGGGCATCCGCGCGGTGGATCGAGCGGTTGAGAAGGTGGTGATCGCCCGGCGCATCGGGGCCGAGGGAATCGATCCCTCCCGGATCGCCGCTCTGACCCGGCCTCTCAGCCTGAAACGCCTGAGGGTCAGTGACAAGGGCGAGCAGGAGGACCGCGGGGTGTCCTTCTTCCTTTCCCTGATCCTGGTCATGATGATCTACGTCGGCACCCTCATGTGGGGCCAGGTGGTCATGACCGGCGTCATCGAAGAGAAGACGAGCCGGGTGGTGGAAGTGATCGTGTCCTCGACCACCCCGAGGAACCTGCTCTTCGGCAAGCTGGTGGGCGTGGGAGGGGCGGGACTCCTCCAGTTCGGCATCTGGATCCTGGCCCTGGTTGGGGTTTCTCTCGCTTCCGGTTCGCTGGCCTTCCTTTCCGGCGTGGATCTGCCGGAGATCAATCCCGTCCTCATCGCCGCCTTCCCGGTCTTCTTCCTCCTGGGCTTCTTCCTCTACGCCTCCCTCTATGCCGCCATAGGCTCGGCCGTGAATACGATCCAGGAGGCGCAGAACTTCATCTTCCCGGTGATGCTGCCTATCATCCTGGCCATGGTCTGCTGGCCGGTGGTGATGCGGGCGCCGGATTCGACCCTTTCCGTCGTGCTGTCCCTCATCCCCTTCATGACTCCGATCCTGATGTTCCTGCGCATGAGCGTGCTGATGCCGCCGGCCTGGCAGATCGCGCTGTCCGTGGTGCTCACCAGCCTCACCATCGCCCTCGTGATCTGGGTGGCCGCGCGTATCTATCGGGTCGGGATTCTCATGTACGGCAAGCCGCCCAATTTTCCCGAAATGGTCCGCTGGGTCCGGCACGGCTAGCCATGTGTTCCATGCGATTGGAGTCTTATCCTCGATAACACTCTTGGGAATCAAGAGATCCGAGACTCGGCGGATCACCGTCCGTCACCCCGGCGAAAGCCGGGGTCCAGGTCAATCCAGGACTTGGACGCATGTTTGCGAGCAGGGCTTCGGCTTGGGGAGCGGGAAAGCGCCTCGACCCCGGCTTTCGCGGGTTGACGGGAAACGCGTTAAGTCGTCGCAACTGTGAAACACACCATGGGCGGCTAGCCCGCGAGCGCGGGGCGGACCGGGCCTTGAACCGCGCCTACTCCAGTTGACTGGCGGTCTGAAGGGCCACGATCACCTTGTAGATCCAGTAGGAACAGCGGCCCGATTCCTTCTCGAGATCGTCGATGGACGCGCCCTTCAAGAGGCGGGCGAAGACGTCTTGCGCCGCGGCCAGGCTTTCGGCATCGGTCCACACGAGTTCGGTGATCTTTGGCTTGTAGACCTTCTTGCGGTCGGTCAGGCGTTCCTGCAGCACCAGCAGTTCGTCGGACAAACGGACCGACTCCATCAGAAGAGAAATGCCCGGCAGGGTGATGTCGGGCCGTTGGGGTTCCTCGACCTCGCGGCTGGTGAAGGCGAAGTCGCCCTCGGGCTTCGACTGGAACAGCTGAAACATCGCGTCGTCGCCTTTGAGGTGCTGGAAGATGGCGCGGACGATGTTTCCCTTGAAGAAGACGATCTCGGAAACCCGTTCCTGGGCGGGAGAGCTGACGACCAGCGATCCGGTTTGATGCGATCCGATCAGGGTCTGAATTACGGTGGCCAGATCGAAGAACTGGAGGTTGCCGGAGAGCTGCTTGGTCTCGGTTCTCCGGGACTTGAGGGTGGTGGCCTCCAGCCTTCGGGCGATGACCTCGCACATCGACCGGGCCATGCCCGGAAGGGAAGCCATGAGATCGTCGAAGACCGCCTTGTCCAGCCGGAAGAGTTCAGCGTTCTCCGGGCATCTGATGGTGGCGCTGCGTGGCGATCCGGTCAGCAGGGCCAGTTCGCCCACCACCTCGCCGACCCCGAGGAAGGCCACCGTGACCCTGGGGCTGTTGTCGGCGGGCTGGGTGATGACCTCCAGGACGCCGGCCTTGATGACGTACATCCGGTCCCCGGTCTCCCCCTGTTCGAACACGACGGCGCCCGGCCCGAACCTTTCGAAAGTGCCCTGCGACAAAACCGCGTCCAGGACCGCCCGGTTCTGATTCGCGAAAAGATCGCTCTGGGTCAGAAAATCTACGCTGGAGTTCGGCATCATCCGGTCATTGGGCAGTATAAGCCTCCCCCTCACGGGCCGTTCCCGGAGACGCGGACCTTTGCGTCTCCGCCGCGACCTTGTGATACTTCGGTCCATGAAAGATTCGACCAGAGCGGTTCTCGGCCCGAAGAAGGTGGCGGCGAAGAGAACCGCGGCGCGAAGAACCACCGCGAAGAGGGCCGCCGATCGGAAGACGGCCGCGAAGAGCCCGCTGAAGAGCGTACCGTCCCCCAAGCCAGGGGCGCGCGATTCAAAGGAGACCTCGCCTTCCCCGGATTCGGGCCCGAAGGTGTCGCCGGTCTCCCGGACCCGTGCTCGCGTGGCCAGGAAAAGTGAATCGGCGGAGCTGGCGAGGGCGAGGGATCAGGCCGAGCCTTCGCTCTCCAGTGCCCAGGCCCAGGTGGTGGCTTCCAAGTTCGCGGGGCCGGAGACTCTGCCGACGAGAAAGCCGCGGCCCTCCCTTCCTTCGACCTACGGGGAGAGCCGCCTGCTCCTCCTCCTGCGCGACCCGCACACTCTGTTCGCGGCCTGGGATATGTCGCGGGAGGCGGTGGAGGGACTCAAGGCGCGGATCGGCCGTCGTGGCTTTGCCGTTTCCACCCTCACCCTGCGCATGACTCCTTTCGGCGGCCCCTCTCAAGACCTCCATCTGGGGAAACGGACCCGGTCCCGCTACCTCCGGATCGAGGGAGGGCCATCCTTCATCGCCGAGATCGGCTTCACCACCCCCTCCGGTCGCTTCGAGTTTGTCGCTCGCAGCGCGCCCTGCTTCGTCCCGCCGGGGGTCAACCGCGGTGACCAGCGAGAAACGTCCGGCCCGCGGGTGCTCAGTTACCGCGACGCCATCACCCACGGGCGTCGTGGGGTGGCGCTTTCGTCAACGGGAAGGCCCCGGCCACCATACGGCTCGGTCTCCCGCTCCGCCCCGAATCCTCCGTCCCCGCCTCCCGTGACGGTGCGAGTCCTTGGCGGAGCCTCCGATCTCTACCGCCGTTGAAAGCGAAGCGCCGCCGAATCCCCGGGGATTCTGGGGTCTGGTTCTCCACGCCCATCTTCCCTTCGTAAGGCACCCCGAGCACGAACACTTCCTCGAGGAGGACTGGTTCTACGAGGCGGTCATCGAGACCTACCTTCCGCTCATCCGGATCATGGAGAACCTGGCTCGCGACCAGGTTCGGTTCCGCCTCACCCTGACCTTGTCCCCCACCCTCCTGGCCATGATGCAGGATCCGCTCCTCATGACGCGCTGCGAACGGCGGCTGGACGGTCTGCTGAGGCTCGCGTCCCGCGAGTCCAGGCGGACCTCGGTGGAGGACATCGCTTTCCATGACGCCAGCCTCTTCGCGGAACGCGAACTGGCCGAGTTGAAAGAGCTCTTCGTCGAAAGCTGCGGCCGCGATCTGGTGAGCGCTTTTTCGAAGCATCGAGCCAGGGGATCGATCGAGATTCTCACCTGCGCGGCCACCCACGGCTTCCTGCCCTTGATGAGAGAAACCCCGGAAGCGGTGCGGGCCCAGATCCAGGTGGCGGCGGTCGACTTCAAGCGGATCTTCGGCTACCCGGCCGAGGGTATCTGGCTGCCCGAATGCGGCTACTTCGAAGGGATCGAAGCCTTCCTGGTCGAGGCCGGCCTGCGGTACTCGTTCCTGGAGGCGCATGGCCTCGCCGACGCTTCGCCCCGCCCGTCGTTTGGCGTCCTGGCCCCGATCATTTCCACCGGCGGCATCGCCTTCTTCGGTCGCGACCTCGAGTCCTCCCGCCAGGTCTGGAGCGCGGAAGGGGGCTATCCCGGCGATTCCGAGTATCGGGAGTTCTACAAGGACGCGGGCTACGAGCTTCCCCTCGAGGAACTTCAGGACTTCATGAACCAAGGGGAACTCCGGCGCCCGATCGGCCTGAAGCGCCATCGGGTGAGCGGGAAGGTCGATCTGCATCTCAAGAAACCCTACGTCCGCCACCGGGCCCTCGGCCGGGTGGCCGCCCATGCCCGGCACTTCGTGGACGAGCGCACCCTGCAGGCGGAACGCGCGCGTTCCCTGATGCCCCAGCCCCCCCTGATCGTGAGTCCGTACGACGCCGAGCTTTTCGGTCACTGGTGGTTCGAGGGTCCGCAGTTTCTGGAACAGGTGTTTCGGGAACTCGACCGGCGCGGCGAGGTGGTGTCGATCACCCCTCCGGAATACCTGGCTCGATTCGATCAGTGCGAAGTGGCGACGCCTCACCTGTCGACCTGGGGGGCGCAGGGCTATTCCTCGGTCTGGCTCGACGAGGCCAACGACTGGATCTACCCCCACTACGATGCGGCGGCGCGGCGGATGGTCCGCCTGGCCGATCGGTTCCCCGAAGCGGGAGGCCTTCAAGCCCGCGCGCTCAATCAGGCGGCCCGGGAACTGTTGCTGGCCCAATCCTCCGACTGGGCCTTCATCATGAAGACGGGAACGATGGTCGAGTACGCGGCCGGAAGGGTCATCGGCCATCTCCAACGTTTCGCCGAGCTCGCCACCGACCTTGAGGCCGGGAGCCCGGACGAAGCGGCGGTGGCCCGGGGCGAGGCTGACTGGCCGATCTTTCCCGCCCTCGACTATCGGGCGTTTGCCACCGCGCGGGGTTGAGCCGATGGAACGCCGCCGCCGATGGCGGATAATCACCTCAGAGTGACACCGCCACCCGCCCGCGACCGCCGGAAGCCCCCTCCAGCGCATCAGACCACGGTCGCGGTTCGCGACATCGTCCCTCTGCTCGTGGCGCGAAAGCGCCTCACCCCCGAACAGGCTGAGAAGGCCGACCAGCTCGCGAAGCTCGAAAAGCTTTCATCGGAGGAGGCCATCGTCAAGCTCGGTCTGATGAGCGAAGTCCAGCTGACCCAGGCGCTGGCCGAGGCGGCGGGCCTGCGTTTTCAGAGAATCAATCCCCTCGACCTCGACCTGGAGGTGGTGACCAGCGCGTTGCCCGCCGGATTCGCCCGGAAGAACGGGATCGTGGCTATCGGCCAGGCCGGGGGCAAGATCGTGATCGCCGTCCACGATCCCTTCGCCCCCTTTCCCGACGAAGACATCCGCCGGGTCACCGGTCTCGGCATCGAGAAGGTGGTCGCGCCCAAGAGCGACATCGAGGCGATTTCACGGTCTTTCTACGATCTCAAGACCTCGCTCAAGACCGCGGAGGCGCAGCTTCGCGAGGGCCGGATCCAGTCCGTGGACATTTCCAACCAGGAGTTCCTCTCCTCGACTCAGGAGGATCTCGATCCCGCGGCCGCGCCCGTGGTCAAGGCTCTCGACCACATCCTTTCCTACGCCTTTGAACAGCGAGCCTCCGATATCCACTTCGAACCGAAGCGCGAGTTCACCCTGGTTCGCCTGCGCATCGATGGAATCCTCCATGACGTTCACGTGATTCCGAAGATCGTCTATCTGGCCGTGGTCTCGCGGGTGAAGCTGCTCTCCGGCATGAACCTGGCCGAAAAGCGGCGGCCCCAGGACGGCCGCATCAAGCGCGAGGAAAAGGGACGCGAGGTCGAGCTCCGGGTATCGACCATGCCCACCGCCTTCGGGGAGAAGGCGGTGCTTCGAATCTTCGACCCGGACATCCTGATGAAAGGGATCGAGGAGCTGGGCTTCGCCGGCACCGAGTTCCAGAAAGTCCTCTCCTTCATCGAGCGGCCGAACGGCATCGTGCTGGTGACCGGACCCACGGGAAGCGGCAAGACCACCACCCTTTATTCAGTGCTCCGCCATCTCTCGAAGCCGGAGGTGAACATCGTCACCATTGAGGACCCGGTCGAGATGGTGATCGAGGACTTCAACCAGGTCTCGGTCCGTCCGCAGATCGACGTCACCTTCGCGGCCGCGCTCCGGACGGTATTGCGGCAGGATCCGGATATCGTGATGGTGGGCGAGATCCGGGATTCGGAAACCGCCGACCACGCGGTTCAGGCCGCCCTCACCGGTCACCTGGTTCTTTCCACTCTCCACACCAACGACGCCCCTTCTTCGATCACCAGACTCCTGGATCTGGACGTGCCGCAGTTTCTGGTGACCTCCACCCTGGTGGGCGTGATCGCGCAGCGGCTGGTCCGGACGAATTGTCCTTCGTGCCTGGTCGAGCACGTTCCGACCGATGAAGAAATAGCCGCCCTCCGCGTTCCCAAGGAGAAGCTCTCAAATACGCTCTTCAAGTCGGGCGCGGGCTGCCTCCAGTGCCGCCAGACCGGCTACGCGGGCCGCGACGGGATCTACGAGATCATGGCCATGTCCGACAAGATCCGGCTGCTCGTGGCCCAGGGGGCCTCTTCGGTCGACATTCGCAAGACCGCCCGCGAGGAAGGGCTGCGCAGCCTGCGTGAATCCGCGTTCGAAAAGGTCGTGCGCGGCCGGACTACGGTCACCGAACTGGTCCGGGTCACCGGGAAATAGAAGCGCCTCGATCAGAATTTCTTTTCGGAATCGAGAAGAATCGTCACCGGGCCGTCGTTTACGAGGGCGACCTGCATCATGGCCTGGAAAACGCCACGGCGAACGGGCCGCCCGGAGGCTTCAAGGCGGTCGCAGAAGGAGTCGTAGAGAGATTTCGCCTCCTCGGGCGCGGCCGCGTCGATGTAGCTGGGCCTTCGACCCTTGCGGGAGTCGGCCAGGAGGGTGAACTGAGACACCACGAGAAGTTCACCCTCGATATCGACGAGGGAGAGGTTCATCACTCCCTCAGCGTCGTCGAAGATCCGGAGGTTCAAGACCTTCTCGGCCATCCACTCCAGATCGGCGTCGTCGTCGCCTTTCCTGACCCCGAGGAGAATCAGCAGGCCCGGCCCGATGCTCGAGACCCGGGCCCCCAAAACCTCCACCCTGGCGGAAGATACCCGTTGCACCACCGATCTCATGGGCGCGAGGTTATTCGATCGCCACCCTGGCTGGGCCGGGGGCCGGTTCGCAGGCGTACCCGCGCGGCCGGCATGCGATACTTCGCCGCGAACCTATGCGCGCCACCGACCACGACGTCCAATATCTCGCCCGAAAAATCATCCGCACCCTGACCACCGCCGGCCGCATCGACTGCGACAACGAGGAGGCAGTCGTGATGGGCCTCACCGGGGCGCTTCTCAAGGAAATCAGACAGGAAGACGCCTTGAACGAAGAGGCCCGGGCCATTCTCATGTCGCACTCGTCCACCATGGCCCGCGACAACATCACCGGCCTCGACATGTTCCGCAAGGTCAAGCGCGAACTGGCCAAGAAGAAAGGGATCATCCTGTGAGGCTCTCGAGAGAGAAGATGATGCAGCTCTCCCACGTGGCCATCGGCTATCTGAAGGACGAGCCCATGGTCGAGTTCTTCATCGATCCCAAGGACATTCGCGCGGACATCTTCAAGTTCATCGAGAACGAAGGCAAGGTCGATGAAGCCATCGATCTCGCCGTGCGCCAGAAGATCGAGACCCAGAAGCGCAACATTCCCGAAGGCTCAGAGGAGTGGGACATTCTCTACCGGAAGTACTTCGAGGAAGAGTCGGCCCGAAGGCGGCGCTAAGGGGCCAACGACCACGGCGGCGGCCGACCTGCGATGTTTGGATGCCTCTTCCGCCTGGCGCGCCTGGTTGTGGTTCTGGTGGCCTTCGCCCTGATTGGCGGCGGGATCTACTACTACACCAAAGTCCATCCCGAAAACGCGCCCTGGAAGGATGGGGCGGCGGCGGTGAAGGACAAGGTGGCGACCGCGACTCTGGCCGCTCAGGTGAAGGCGGCTCTCTCCCTCCGCGAATCGCTCAAGGACCTCGATATCTCGGTCAGCGCGGAGAAAGACGTGGTCACCCTCAGGGGCAAGGTGCCCGACGCCGAGGTTTCGAAGGCGGCCGAAGCGGTGGTCTCTTCGGTGCCCGGGGTCAGGCAGGTGGTGAATTTTCTGGAGATCGAGGCCGGTTCGGGGACGAAGCCGTCCGCTTCTTATGATCGATCCATTGGAGAGAGGGTCGACGATGAAACGCTCGAACTGAAGATTCGCGCCGCATTTCAGCTGGACAAGGACCTTGAAAACGCCGGATTCGAGGTGAAGGCCATGCGGAGAGTCGTCCACCTTTCCTCGACCATCGCCACCGCGGAGCAGAAAGCGCGAGCGGTCTCCATCGCCCGCTCCATCGACGGGGTCGCGTCCGTCGAGGACCCCTAGGGTCTTTGCGTCTTCAGTCCCCCGTGCCTTCGTCTTCGGCTTCGGGAGCGCGGTCCAGCGGTTTGACATCCAGCAGGGTTCCGCCAAACAGGTCGAGCGTGCGTTCCACCGCCGGATCCGCCAGGGCGCGTGCCTTGAGCGCGCTCTTGGCCGGCGTCTTCGCAGACGGACCTTCGGCTGCAGGCTTCCTCTCGGCGCGTGAAGAAGAGGCCCGGGACGGTTGCGGCTTCTTTCCGGAGTCCGGTTCGCCCGCCGTCTCCCCGTCCGTCTTTATCACCACTCGCAGTTTGCGACCGAAGGCGGTCTGAGCGTTTTCGGCCAGAGTGTCTCGCTCGGACTCGAGGAAACTGACCTGACTTCGCGCGACCGCGAGATGAAGAAAGTCGCCATCCACTGACGCGGTGGCGGAAGAGAGAGCAGCCAGGATCATGCGTCCTGAAGTGGCCCGTCGCAGCCGGTCGATGGCTGGACCTGAATCGTCCACGGCCTTCGCCGAAGCGGTGGCCCCGACTTCCGCGGTGAGCGTTGGCGCCGGGGCGGGCTCTTTTACCGGCGCGGCGATGGGTCGCGGGATCGCCTGCGGCGGAGGGGCCGGCTCGGGCGGACGCGGCCGCTCTGGCGCAGAAGGTGCGGTCGGGAGAGGGCGTGGAGCGTCCCCCAGGAATTGCTCGACCCGGCTCACCAGCTCGGCAAAACCCACGAGGCGGCGCAACTGGGCCGCCTTGAGCAGGGCCATCTCGAGACTCAGTCGCGGGTCCGGATCGATGGACTTGCGGAAATCGAGTTCCGAACGAGAGAGAGAGTCGACCAGGCGAAGCAGGTCTTCCTCGGAGACGGAGGTCACGAACTGCGCGGCTGCGGCCCGATCCTCGGGGAGCAGATCGACGCCATCGCTGTCTGGAGAAATCTTCAAAACCAGCAGGTCGCGCCAGTAGAGCAGCAGTTCGTGGGAGAACACCTCATAGTCGGCACCATAGGAGGCCAGGTTCTCAACCACTCGAAGGACGCCCGCCGAGTCGTTCTCGAAGACCGCGCGCGTGGCTTCCCGCAGTAACTCGCGGTCGATGAGGCCGAGGAGCTTCGCCACGTCCGCGTCCTGGATCTGGCTGCCCGTGAACGCGTAGACCTGGTCGAAAAGGGAGAGGGCATCGCGAACGCTGCCCTCGGCCGCCCGGGCGATACGCAGCAGCGCGGAATCGGAAACCTCGATCTTCTCGGAACTCGCGATCGAGCGCAGGTGAACGGCCAGGGCTCGGGTCGGAATGAGCCG
>JAQBHL010000185.1:0-14068 GCA_032127745.1 Acidobacteriota bacterium | reverse complement strand
GACGCTTCGAACAGGGTCGCAAAGTCCTCCCCGCCTGGAGCCTCGTCGACGATCTCGTTCTCACTCACAAATCACCCCTCAAATGCTTAGCCTACCCGTTCCCCTTCGGGATGGCCTCTTCGGTTGGGTCTATGCTCGGGCCGTGGCTAAGTCACCCTGTCCCATTTCGAAGACGCAGTTTCTGGAAAAAGCCGAGGCCGTCAAGGTCACGATCAACGGCCAGGAGGTCATCGCCGACCGGCGCGAGTTCAGCACCGGATCGTTCGGCTGGTACCACAACGGCAAGGTCACCATCACGGTGGACGGCAAGCCGTTGACGGTCCAGATTGGGCTCAACCTGGCGGTGGTGGGCAGCAAAGAGGCCGACCGCTAGCGGTCCGCGCGGCCATAGCGCGCCCGCCTCAACGCGGCTTCGTATCGTAACCCTCGCGATGACGCACGGTCACTTCACGCCGGGCGATTTCGACCTTGAGCCGACGATGCTCGATCTTCTTTGAAGGCTCGGCGGCGAAGCCGATCACATACAGAGCCGCGATGTCGTCGACGATCCTCCTGAGCTGCGAGACGACATCGGGAGAGGTCCCGTCGATAACGAACCCCCCGGAACCTTGCGCGAGAGATTCGAGCGCGCGCTGCGCATCACGGACCCGGCCCTGACCACCACCGCCCCCGGGGCCGAATGAGGCCAGACGCGACGCGTACGAGATTCCGTAGAAGGCGACCTCGGATTCCTGAAGGGCCCGCACCGCATCGACGCTGCTCCGCCGGCTGGTCGAGTCCTCGCCGTCGGTGAAAACGACCATCACCTTCCGGCCGCGCCGCGGCGAGACCAATAAGGCGCCGTCGATCACTGCGTCGAAGATCCGCGTTCCCGCGCCGCCCTCCATCCGAATCATTTCGTCGATGACCGGCTGGACGCTTCCCGGGTCGAAGCCGCGGTCATAGGCATCCCGATCGAAGGCCAGAACGCGGCCTCTGGAAAACGAGGGGACGGCTTTGACGAAGTCCACGATCACGTCGCGCGCGCGCATGAGATCGACACTCATGCTCGTGCTCGTATCGAGGAGCAGTACAAGCTCGACCGGAGCGCGGCCGGAGTCTTTCGCGTCCTGGGTGCGGAGAAACGTCTCGATCTTTCGGGGCTTTCCGTTCTCCCGAATCACGAAGTCTTTCGCATCGAGATCACGAACCGGCACGCCGCCTTTCGTGGTCACGCTCACGACGACCTGAACGAGCTCGACGCCGGCCGGAAACACCACCTCCTGGCGAGAGGCTTGAGCCAGGGCAAGGAGCAACACGACGGGCAGCATCACAGCGCCTCGACTTTAGACGCCATCATGGCGATGAACAGATTCTGAAGCTGAAGATCGCCCTGAGCGACATCGAGCCCGCGATCTGGTGGAGGATCGAAGTTCCCGCGAACTACTACTTCTGGGACCTGCACGTCGCCATTCAGGATGGCATGGGCTGGCTCGACAAGCACCTGCACGTCTTTCGGATCCGTAGGAACGATCGAAGCTGGAATAACTGCGGACGGTCAGGGCGGTCATCGCGTTGAGCATGGCTTCGGCTGGCTCGACGGTAAGGTGCTGCAACCACATCGACCGCGCAGTCGGCGAAGGGGCCTCCAACCCCTGGCCCAGGTTGAGCAACCGGTGCTATGGTCGCGACACGGCTGATTCGCATCGGAGGCGCAGCGTGGATCCTAAAGACAAGCGCGGCATGACCATTGCTGTGGTGGTTTTCATGGGCATAGGCCTTTGAGCGGTGCTCGACCCCACGGCCATGGACGGATACCAGGCCATGGGACGCCGGGCCTCTCTGAAGCAGCTGGCAGCGGACTACTGGGGGGGTGAAGCTCGGGATCGCCATGATGGTCATAGGCGCGCTCGCCATCGCAGGGCTCTACAACACCAACGGCGAATGATCCGAAGAGCCGCGCCATGCTCGCAGAGTGCCGCCCGTCTCGCTCGCGAGTTTGTCGGAGTCGAACTTCCCGTAGTCGTACCGAGGAGAGGAGCGTAGATGAAACAAGCGGAGTTGGGTCGTCAAATCCCATGCCGAACCACAGTTCGTGGGTGTCACGCGCCGGCTCAGGTCAACAGCGTCGGTAGGCCGAAACGCGCGCGGAGGACAGCCCAGTATGCGCCCCTTGCCCGGAAGCTGCTGAGATGAGATTCAACTGCCGGCCGGTCGGGCTCGACTTCATCGAAGGGGCGGCCTACCGTTTCGAGAACGTGGTGGAGCTCGACGCGGCGCCCGAGGCGGTGTTTGACATCTTCGCAGACGGCGAGAGCTGGCCCTGCTGGTTCGACGAAATCAAGCGTGTGGTCTGGACCAGCCCGGAGCCGAAGGGTGTGGGCACCACTCGCACCGTCACCCTGACCACGATGACCGTGTACGAGTATTTCCTGGCCTGGGAGCGCGGTCGGCGTTTCGCCTTCCGGTTCGAGGGCTCCTCTCTCCCGCTATGCCGCGCGGGCGTTGAGGACTACCGGCTTGAGGACCTTGGCGGCGGCCGCACTCGCTTCCTCTACGGCGTCTACCTCGAGCCGTCGCTCGTTGTTCGCCTGGCCGGCCCGATCGCCCGTGCTCAGTTCAGCGGGATGTTCCGCCGGGCCACGGAAGGCCTCCGGACCTACGTCGCTGCGGCGCGGCGGAAGTAACCCTGGAGTTTCTGGCCCGCGGGCGGCAGCCAGGTCGTGTTCCGACCTTAGCCGCCTCTTCGCTCGGAATGTCGCCGACGGACAGTGGCGGCTCCTACGCCAGCGCGCAGCCTTACCTCGGGGCACGGCTTGGCTCCGGAGGCCCTCTCTCGTCCGCATCTCGCGCGGTTGTGCGAGACCGCCTGAGCGCCGGGCCCCGCCTCTTTGTCCCCCAAGAGCGCCGAAGTCCCGGACCGCCCCAAGGCCATCCGGGAAGGCTTGGTACTTCACGTCCTTGAGCGGCGCGAACACGGGGCCTTTGAGCCATGGCCGAAAGTCGGCAGTCTTCGTCGTTTGTCGTCGAAGAGCAGGCGGATACGAAAGCGATTCCAACCTCAGTTTAGGGGCTCGATGCGGTCAAGCGGTCGTCCTGCCCTGATGCTTCGCCAGTTGGATTCAAGGGCTTCGCGATGCAGTTTCGCCCATGCAGCGATGCGTCTTGCCGTGGCCGAGCGAATGCTACCGGCGATCAGCCCGCCATCGAGGTCGAACTTGGCCCGTTGGCCCTGGTATTCCGCGTGAACATGCGCAGGGTCGTGGTCCTCGTAGTACATCCGGATCACGATCCCAAAGAAGATGAGATGGCGGGCATCGCGCCGACGCCATCCCCTGCGTGGGCCATTTGAGGTCCAAAGGCGGCGAGCCGTGGTGAACATCCCAGCGGTCAGGTCGGACGTCGTCTCCGTGCGTTTTCCTCAAACGATTCGGAACTGGACACCCTCGGCCTCGAGGAAGTCGCGGGCTCCCGCCCCCTGCAGATAGGCCAGGGTGGAAAGAGTCCCGGCCTCCGTACAGGTGGAGGCGACTACGGTCACGGAGCGCGGGGCGTCCTCGATCGGCCAACCGGTCTTCGGGTTCAGGATGTGGCCGAGCCGCCGGCCCTGCCACAGAACGTAGCGGCGGGCATCTCCGCTCGTGGCCAGCCCGCCCTTCGACAGTTCGATCCGGTAGACCGCGGCCTCGCCGGTTCGCTCCGGATCGTCGAGGCCGATGGACCAGGGGCGCGATCCACGCCGGGCCCCGCTCGCGTAGAGGTCCCCTCCGAAATTGACCACGAAGGCGTCCTCGATCTCCGCCGCCACCAGCGCCGAGGCCCGGTCCACCGCATACTCCTTGCCGATGCCGCCCAGATCGATCTCCATGCCCTCGGGCATGGTCAGAGTGGGGTTCTCCCAGTTCACGCGGTGCCAGCCTACGTGGCGCAGCAGGGCGGCCACTTCCCCATCTGAGGGTACGTGGTCGCCGCCATCGAATTTCCAGGCCCGCCGCAGGGCCCCCGAGGTGATATCGAACATCCCGCCCGACATCTCGTAGCAGGTCGCGGCGTAATCGAGAAGATGCGCGGTTTCCTCGTTCACTCTCACCGGACGACCGTCCGCGTGATTGACCTTGTCGACCTCGCTGCCGCTGAGGTAGCGGCTGAACTTCCGTTCGATCCGCCGCGCCTCGTTGGCGGCGGTCCGGAGGGCGAGCCTGGCCCGCCGGGCCGAGTCGGTGTCGACCAGGACCTCGCACGGACCGGCCATGGCGGTGAATCGTCCGACGAAATAGTCCTCGATCCGGATGAGCTCCATCGACCCCTCGCCCGCCCTTCAGCGGTCCGGCGGTCTCCTGGACCAGCCCCTTCTAGCGGTTGAAGCGGTAGCCCACCACCAGGGTGAACACATTCACGGTCGGGAACAGGTCGAATCGGCTCTGCACCCCGACCGCCTCCTCCTCCTCGCTCTTGCCGAACTGGCCCAGGTATTCAGCGCGCACCGTCCACTCGTGGGCGTCATCGTCGGCACGGATTCCGAACGTCGCGCCCGCGGTCACGGTCTGAAGTGCTCCCAGGCGGTAGTCGGTGGTCGCGTAGTTTGGAAGCGGCTGTCCCTGAATCAGACCGAACCGGTAGAAATCCGCCGCGGTCTGGGTGTAGTAGCGGACATGGGGTTCGACGTAGCGAGTCGAACTGGTGGTATGCCGGTACTTGGCGTCGACCGTCTCCGAGCGCACCCCCCAGTCGTCCCAGTAATGACGATAGGAGAGATAGAGGAGGTCGGAGGTGAAGTGGTAGACGGAGTCCCCCTGCACGCTCTTCCGCGTCCGGGAGTCCGGACGCTTCTCGGCCAGTTCCCCGACCGGCACCCCGGACGTGCGGTCAACGACGCTGATGACCTTGTAGGGGTCGGTGAGATATCCGTTCTCGGAGGTGAAGGAACCGGAAACCCCCACCAGCCACCTGCGGCTCATGACCTGGGACAGACCCACGAGGCCGGTGGAGACGTGCTTGGAGTTGCTGGAGTCGGAGACCGAAAATCCGGGCGGCGACAGTCCCGTATTCGTCCCGCCCACCGGCGAGACCTGATCCTGGTTGTAACCGCCTCCAAGACTCAGGGTGGTCAGCTTGTGATTGAAGTCGACGGAGACCTTGGCGTTCACGCCCAGAGACTGGTAGTCCTTCTCCTTGGAGACATGCCCCCCGATCGTGTAAGCGAAAAACTTCAACGGCTGCTGCCACTCTCCATCCAGGGCGAAGCGGTTGTCCTTGAAGTTGACGGTGGGAATCCCGTCGGCGCTGACCGACCTGGATCTCCCCGAGGCGGACGTGAAGGTCTGGGTCTGGCCGCTCGGGAGCATGCCGCTGGGGGACGCCCCGCTGATGGTATCGAGGGTGAACTGGCCGAAGAACGAACGTCCGCTCGAATAGAGGCGGGTGAAACGGACGGTGGGCTCGAATACCGTGATTCGCTCGTTGTAGAGGAGCCCGGCGAGGTCGATCTGGGTGGTCGGCCTGGACGAGGCGTTGGCGCCTTGGGCCCCCTGCGGGGCTACGCTCGCCAGCAGCATGCAGGTAGCGGCCTTCAGTTTCGCCCGAACCGCGGGGCGGCGCGGCGGCGTGTCTAGTTGCACCCGCACCCTCCGCCCGCGACCCCGGTTCCGCCGGTCGAGGCCTCCTTGCTGAAGTACACGTGCTGGTCTATGCCTGAAAGCATCGGGCAGGCCACGAACTGCATCTCCCGCCGCGCGAGCAGGTCCCGGTCCCAGGGCTTGACCGTCGCACAGCCACTGGTCATCCCCCACATCCCCAGCGCAACCCCGAGGGCCGAGAACCGTCTCATCTGCGTGCTCATTTCGTCAACGCCTCCTTGATCACGGACTCGATCCGGGCCGCTTCCTTGGGATCGAAGCCGGCGTGGGAAAAGACGATCTGGCCGGTTGGGCTCACGAGGAAACTCGAGGGCATCCCCTCGACGTGGAAGGCGTCCGCAGTCTTTCCCGCGGGATCGAAAGCCACCACGAAGGGGGTGGAAAAATTGGCGAGGAAACGGTTCGCCTCACCGCGCGTCTTGTCGAGATTGATGGCCACGATCACCAGTCCCTTGGACGCATACCGCTCGTGCATGGTCTTGAGCCAGGGGAAGGAAAGTTTGCAGGGGCCGCACCAGGAGGCCCAGAAGTCGACATAGACCAGCTTGCCGGCGAGATCAGCGGGCTTGACCGTACCGGTCCTGGTCGGCAGGTCGATGGCGGGGGCGACGATCGCGGCGGCGGGGCTCTCTCTCTCGCCTCCGAGCGCGGACCCGGAAAGTGGAGCCAGTCCCAGGAGGCACGCCAGAACCCGGGCCGTGGTCGCGTGTCCGCCTCGACGCGAAGCCGGGCGGGGGTTCAAACCTTCTGACCAGCGAGGCGCGGGCGCGACCAGCGGGCCGCCGGGATCGGCGGCGGGATCAGATAGCGGCACCGGACTGTCCAGCAAGCGAGCAGATCCTACGTCCTGTGGATCCTTCGAAGCCAACACATTTGATCCTCTATTCCGCAGGCCTCCCCCTTTCGCCGGGTCTTGGGGGTGCACAGTGCCCACCCTCGCCCTAGACTGCGGCGGCACTCGGGGCGACCGGCGTTCAGGCAGGACCCTCCGAAGGCAACGGAACCGGGCGAGTCTGGAGGCAGCGATGCTGACCCCACGCCCGGGGGCCGGAGGCTTCATGCGCGCATCCCGGATAGTCTTATCGATCGCCGTAGCCGCCCTGGTGGGCTCTTCGATCTTTGGCCGACTCGTCTATCAGGCTGTCGACATGGAGCAGGTCACTCAGTCTGAGGCCCTGACCCGGTTCAAGGCGGTGCACGAGCGGTTTGTGAATCAGGCGACCATGCTTGAAGTGGACGCCTCCGGCCGGGTCGCCCCCGCCGCGTCACCGCCGGAGGGAAGGGCCGGCTCGCGCGAAGTGAGGCGCCTGGAGGTGCTCGCCTACCACGTGGCTGACGAACGGCTGGTGATGGCTCACGTGCCCTTCTGGTTCTTCACCTTGAAGCGCCCCGCCGTGCAATTCGCAGTTCGAGGGACCGGCCTCGATCTGGACGAGTTGCAGTTGACCGCCGAGAATCTGGCCCGACACGGTCCGGGGTTGATCCTGGACCGGATTTTCCCGAATGGAGATCGGCTTCTGGTCTGGGCCGAGTGAGGGCGGGGGACCCCTCACCCAGCGCGTCCCGGGTCTTCAAAGCCACCGTCATGATGCCGAACGATCCCCCGGATCGATGGGGACTGAAGTGGACCCCGGTTTTTGGACCGGGGGCTAAGGTGGATTTCCCATCCGAAGGAAAATCCACAATGAGTCGAAAGAAGAGTCGTCGCCGGTTCACTCCGGCGTTCAAAGCAGAGGTGGCGCTCGCGGCCGCGCGAGGTGACCGAACGCTCCAGGATCTAGGGGCGCAAGTCCGTCCTTTCTCTTCTCGCTCGCCTTGGCACCGCCCTCGCCTGCGCGCCGGCTGGCCCGGGTGGAGAAAATCGGGCCCTGTACCAGAATGTGTAGACGGCCCAGTATGGGCGAGGCGATATGAGAGTGGGCCTCCCCTCCGCGAAGATCCTTTCAGCAATGGAAGGAACCAAGCAGAATGATGGAGAGGCCCGAGGCGATTCCAGGGCGGATTCTGGGGCTGACGGGGTACGTCGCGTATGCGTATGGCTTCGAGGATTCGACGAGAGATCTGACGATTCGAGTCCGGCAGGACCGGCGGAATCGGTACTACATATGTTCCGGCTGCGGGATTTCAGTGGCCGAGACGGTCGACGTGAAGGAACGGACGGTGCGGGACGTGCCGTGGGCGCCTTAGCCTCGAGCGAGCGCTGGCGGAACAGCGTCAGCTCACTCGCTCATCGTGGCCTTGAGGCCCAGCAGCAGACGGTCGTTGGCCAGGCGCGGATCGTACACACCGCCGGGGTCGATGAGGAGCGTGCGGAGTCGGTGGCCGAAAGGACCAGCACGCTCACGCCGGCGGGGGCGTCGAACTCCGGCCGGCAATAAGCCAAAGCCACGGGGCCGCTTCCTACACCAGTTGGCGTGTGACCTCGAGGAACCGGGCAATGTCATCGCGGGTGTTGAAGAGGGCCGGCGACACCCGCACCTGTCCCAGCGTTCCCCGCACGGACACGTCAATGGAGGCGCGTGCGAAGGCGGCGTTGAGCGTGGCGGCGTCCCTCGAGGTGTAGTACGTGACGATGGACGAGCGATTGCCATCGGGAGTGAACAGGCGATACCCCTGCGACGCCAGTCCGGCGGACAGGGCCTGCGCCAGCGCCACCGTGTGCGTTTCGATGCGATCGACCCCGACCCGCTGGAGATAGTCGAGCCCCGCGCCAAGCTGATAGATCTCGGCGAAGGGAAGGGTGGAATAGTCGAAGCGTTTGGCCGTCGTGTAGATCTGGAATCGATTGTCGCCGAGTTCATTCTCCACGTGCAGCGCGCCGAAGCGGTCGAGCGGAACCCGGTCGCCCACCTCTCGGCTAACGTAGAAAGGCGCCACCCCGAAGCTGCCCAGCACCCACTTGTAAGTCCCGCAGCAGAGAACGTCGACGCCCGCCGCCTTGACGTCGATCGGAAACATGCCAACCGCCTGGATGCCGTCGGTATAGAACAGAGCGCCGACGGCGTGTGCCAGGTCAGCCAGCGGGCGCATCTCGTGGCGAAAGCCGTTCTGATGCGAGACCCACGCTACCGATACCAGCCGCGTGCGGCGGTCGACGAGCGGCTCGACGTCGCCGATGTCCACCCGCCCCGAGCGGTGACGGGCCACGCGCATCTCCACGCCCCGGGTGTCCTGCAGATGGCGGTAGAGCACGAACTCGGTTTCGTAGTGCAACTCGTCGATCACCACGTTGTCGCCCGGCTGCAGGTCGAGGCCGTGGGCCACGACGTTCTCGCCCTCGCTGGTCGAAAAGAGAAAGCCGATCTCATCGGTCCCCGCATGGATCAGCCGGGCAAACTGCGCGCGCACCTCGTCCGTCTTTCGCAGCATGTCGCCGAGCGGAATGGGAGCCACGGCCTTGCTCTCGACGAAGGCGCGGCCCGCGGCCACCACCTGGGTGGGGACCGGCGTGATGTAGGCGGAATTCAGGTAGTGACGGTCGCGCACGATGGGAAAGTCGCCCCGCACGCCGAGCGGGTCGTCTGCGGCGCCGGCCCGGGCGAGCGCCGGTACCTCAACCAGCGGCGCCGCCCGACGACCCACGTCCGGCGCAGCGCCCGCCGCGAGGGTTGCGGAGGAAACGACAAACTGGCGGCGGGACAGTGGCATGGCAGCGGCCTCGCGATCAAGGAAGGGCGTGGATACCTGAGAGCGGCTAGCCTACTTCGTTGCGCCGCCCGCAACCCTCCACCAACAGGACCTTCCGCACTTAAGTGACCGCCTCCCCTCGGTGGAGCGCCGGTAGATAATGTCCAGCATGAATCGAACCCGCCTGGTCTTGCTTCTGGCCATGGCCGTGATTGCGGCCACCGCGGAGGCCCAGACCACGTCACCGTTTTCTGCCGCCGCCGAGACCGCCGTCCCTGGCGGGATTGAGTCCAAGGGTTTGGTCACCACCGAGGTCAACGGCAAGGCCGTCACCAAGCGCTTTGTCCTGCGCGTGCCGACCGCAGTGAAATGGAACGGATCGCTGGTAATCGGCGCCCATGGCGGGGGCGGGGGCGACGACTACGATCGCTCGGGCAATGTGATCGGCACCGACGAGACGGCGCTGGACGATGTCATCGGGCGCTATTCACTGGGGGAGGGCTTCGCCTACGCCAGCGTCGACCGCGACGGCATTGGTGGTCCGAGGGAAGGCCTCGCGCTTACTTGCCGGTTCACGGATATCGCCCGGACCGAGGTGGGCCGGCGGATGAAGAAGGCGCCGGTGCGCGTGTACCTGATCGGGCTGTCCGCAGGTGGGAGCGTCGCCCGCCTCGCCGCCGAAGACGACCTTCAGATCTACGCCGGCACGTTACTGATTGCGGGTGGCGGCGGCGATGTCCCGACCCGACTCGACAGGATGGCAAGGATGGCCGCACTGTGGCCGCTCGTCGACCCGCGCGTTCACCCTGGTCTCGAGGCGACGGACCCGAACGTGCGCGCATACGCGGAGGCGGTGGGCACGCCGGTCGAGGCCCGGAGACTCTGGCCCTATTCGGGCGCCGGCGCGGTCGCGGCGGTGGCTCGCCGGCAGGCGCCGGGAGAGAACTCGAGCGGGGTGGTCAAGGTACCAACGATTGAAGTGGTGGGAACGTGGGACGACTTGATGATCCGCGAAGTGCGCGCCTACCGGCAGCGCGTGCAGCCGCAGGCCCTGCATCGGCTCTATGAGGTCGAAGGTGTGTGGCACATGTCGGGCGATGACGATGGCGTCATGTCGTTCGAGTACATCGCTGAATCGCGGATGAAGCTGCCGAAGGACGTGGCCGATGCCATGGGGGAAGGACCGTCTTATCTGCCGACGGTGCGCGCTGCGTTCGATCATCTCGTACGCTGGGTGGAGAGGCAGGCCGTTCCGCCGGCCAGCCAAACGGTAAAGCCCGGCGCGCCGCTTCGTTAGCTGCCAAACACAGGACGTTATGCACGGATTCACGCCCGAGATCGAGCAACTAACCCAACAGGTGTTCGACCTGATTCTCACGCGCTGGCGCCTTGCTCCCTCGAGGCTTGGCGGGTCCGCGACCCGAGAGGCGTTGGCCCACCGAGTGGGACAGACCATTACCCGCGCCGGAATGGGCGGGCCGACCGCCTTGCGCCGCTGGGTCGACGACCTGGGACCGGCGACAATCGCCGCTGACCACCCGCGCTACCTCGCGTTCATTCCCCACGCCCCAACCGGAGCCGCCATGATCTTCGATCTTCTGGTGGGGGCAAGCGGCATTTACGGCGGCAGCTGGCTGGAGGCCGCGGGCGCCGTCCATGCCGAGAACGAGGCCCTGCAGTGGCTCGCCGGCCTGGCCGGTTTCCCCCCCGCCTCTGGGGGGACTTTCGTGGCCGGAGGCACGCTCGGCAACCTCTCGGCCCTGCATACCGCCCGACATGCCGCGCTGATCAAACGCGGCGGTCATCGGCCCGCGCGTTGGCGCATGGCGGCATCCGCGGAGGCGCATTCATCCATCGCTCAAACCGCGCGGATACTTGACGTGGATCTGGTCGAGGTCCCAGTTGATGAGAATCACCAACTGAGGGGAGCGGCGCTGAGCGCGACGTTCGACGCGAACGCGGACCACAGCATCTTCGCCGTCGTGGCCTCGGCGGGTGCCACCAATCTAGGCACGGTCGACGATCTCAAAAGTGTGGCCGACGTCTGCCAGAAACGTGGGACCTGGCTGCACGTGGACGGGGCCTATGGACTGGCCGCGCTGGCCGCGCCGAGCAAGCGGGCGGCGTTTGCGGGAGTTGAACGGGCCGACAGTTTCATCGTCGATCCGCACAAATGGCTTTTCGCGCCCTATGACTGCTGCGCGCTTCTCTACCGGGACCCCGGGTTGGCCCGGGCGGCCCATAGCCAGTCAGCGACGTACCTTGACGCCATCAACGCGAGAAGCGAGTGGAATCCGGCGGATTACGCGGTGCACCTGAGCCGGCGAGTGCGCGGGCTCCCTTTCTGGTTCTCGCTCGCCGTCCATGGGACCGACGCCTATGCCGAGGCCATCGAAACGACCCTCTCCGTGACCAGGAAGGCGGCGGAAGCGATCAAGGCGCGCCCTAAATTGGAACTCCTGCTCGAACCAACGCTGACCATTCTGGTCTTCCGCCGGCGGGGCTGGGGCGGTGTGGACTACGACGCCTGGTCGGCCAGACTTCTTGACCTGGGCGTTGCCTTCGTCGCGCCCACGAGTTTTCGAGGGGAGACCGTCGCGCGAATCGCGATCCTGAACCCGCAGACCACACTGGAAGATATTGAACTCGTACTCGATTCGATGCGCTGATCCAACCTGGAGCGACGGCCGTCGATCGCTCCTTGGGGTTGCCCGCCCGCGGACGCACACAAGACTGAGCCTGAGTCCCAGGCCAGGGGGTGCGCACCGCGGCTTCTCAAGCTGCAGCTACGCGCCGCAGTCCACGGATTCGCGGGAGCGGGTCATTGGTAGATCCTATTTTCCTGCCACGCGGGAATTCGCGGGCATTTCCGTAAGACCCCCTATCAAACCGTGCATGCCGATTTCCGGCACACGGCTTACCAGTGGTCTTTCACGTATCTGCATTACGCTGTCTCCGGGTATCTGACGGTGCCGCGCAGGCGGTGCAGCCCAAGGTGGTGGAAGAAGTCGCGATCCCAGAGACGAGCCTCGCCCGCACGCAGGTTCCGTCCTTTGCGCTTCATCATGAAGGCGCGGAGACGGCTCCAAACGTGCGTGTCCAGCTGGTTGAACTTCTGAGCCGCGTTCCCGGTGCGAAAGTAATTGCCCCAGCCAAGCAGCACAGGGTTCAGGGACTTCACGATCTCTCGTGCGTCCTTCACTCCGTACCGACTTCGGCCAGTCAATTCCCTGACGCGCTGCTTCACTCGCTTCATGCTGCGATCAGATGGCCAGCGCTGGAGAAAGTAGACCTTGCGGCGCTCCTTCTCCCAGATCCGACCACTTATCCGCTTTCGCAGGTGGCAGCCGAGAAAGTCAAATCCCTCTTGACCCATCGAGAGATTCAACCGCCTCGTTTTCTGCGGGTGCAGTTCCAGGCTCAGCCGATTCAGGATCACTTTGATTCTGGAGAAGGCTTCCTCGCACGCTTCCTTCGTGGCGCACACCACAACGAAATCGTCGGCATAACGCACCAGCGTGCCCAATTGACCACACTGCTTCGTCCACACCGTGTCGAGAAAATGCAGGTAGATGTTCGACAACAGCGGAGAAATCACTCCTCCCTGGGGCGTCCCAGAAAGCGGCGTCTCCTCCCGTCCTTCGTCCATCACTCCCGCACCAAGCCACTGCCGCAGCAGCTTCAGCACCCTTCGGTCGCAGACGCGCCGAGACACGAGAAACATCAGCTTCTCGTGGTCGATGCTTCCGAAATAATCCTTGATGTCCGCGTCGAGCACGTAGTCCGCACCCGTGGCTCCGAGCTTCCGGATCGTCTCCAGTGCGCCCAAAGTCCCGCGCTTCCGCCTGAAACCCCACGAGCACGGAAGGAAATCCGCCTCGAAGATCGGCTCAAGCACAAGCGTCGCTGCCATCTGGACCACCCGGTCCTTGACCGTCGGAATACCTAACGGCCGCCTCTTTCCATCCGCCTTCGGTATGTATCGGCGCAAAACCGCGCTCGGCCGATACCGTCCCGCACGTAGCTCCGACTGAAGCTCCTCGACGAATCGCTTCACGCCGTAGCTCTCGATCTCGACAAGCGTCTGGCCATCGACGCCCGCCGAGCCCTTGTTCCGTCTTACTCGTTCCCACGCTTCCCACAAGACGTCACTCCGGTGGATACGATCAAACAGCGCGTGAAAACGACGACCCACAGACCGCTTGGCCGATACGTAAAGCTGGCGTTGGAGTTGTCGCACTTTGTCCACGGGCTCAAACCCGTGAGGGTGATTGGGACCGGTCTCGCCGGCCATGCCCTCGCGCTTACTTCCTCCGCCAGCACGACCACTCCAGGGACCCTTCCCATAAGACGCGTTGTTCGTCGCGTCCATCTCAGGTACTACGATCCCCTCGGACTCCCGCTGCGCAGCGGGCGCTTTCGCCTTCGGCTTATACGCCACGCCCGGTCGCGACCACGACCTCGCAGACGGGTCTCTCCTGTTCCGCACCAATCCCTGTTCGCGTGCTGCTCCCTCTACCCCGGTGGAACCTCGGGCACTTCCGGTGTCGCGCGCCCTCGGTGTTGCCTTCGCGGTGACATGAGCCGCTCGGCTTCCACATTGTTTCTCTGACGAGGCTGCAGGTTTCACTTCATGTTGCGGCCCGCGAACTTGCTCCCTCCGAAGAGGCTCTCGACGCCCCGCTTGGGACACAGGGATCTCTCCCTGCGCCTGGGGCCTGCTACCCGGCGCTCCGGCGCTTACCGGGACGGGACTCTCACCCGCTGGATCAATACAGCTCGCAAACAAACTCAACTGCCGTTCGTTTGCTTCAGGACGCACCATG
>JAQBHL010000184.1:0-23204 GCA_032127745.1 Acidobacteriota bacterium | reverse complement strand
GTCAGCGGATCCGCCAGCCGTTCACCGGTCCGGCGTGGAAGAACTTCTCCGGGGTCATGACTCCATCGCGCTTGAAGACCATGCCGTTCTTCATGACGAAACGCACGTCCCGCAGGGCGTCGATGTCGGCCAGCGGGTCGCCCGTGACCGCGATCAGATCCGCGAACATCCCGGGCTTGATGGGACCGCGCTCCTTTTCGACCTGGGCACACTCGAAGCCGGTGGTGGTCATGGCCTTCAGGATGTCCGCGTTGGGGATTCCCGCCGCCTTCCAGGTGAGCAGGAAGTTGATGGTCAGCTCGCCGCGGTTCATGTCGTTGCCGGTCTTCCAGTAATCCATGTCGGTCGAGAAGGTGATCTTCACCCCGGCCTTCCAGGCGCTCTTCAGCTTGGCCACGATGCCCTCGAAGGCCTCCTTCGACCCCGAGTAGGAGGTGAAGGGAGTGTCGGTCGAGGCCAGGTAGATGCCTTTTTGAGCCATCAGCTTGTGGTGCTCGTCGGAGAGGGCCATGCCGTGCTCGATCGACCAGAGGCCGGCTTCGATGGCGCGGGTCGCCCCCTCGGGCGTCTGCACGTGACCCGCGACCTTGAGACCGCCCTTGGCAGCCTCTGAGATGAACAGGCGCATCTCGTCGACGGTGTACCCCCACGGCTTGCAGTCCACGCAGATCTTGATGATCTTCGACCCGAACAGCATGTTCTCGCGCACCGCCTTCACGATCTCGTCGGGGGTGTCCGCGTCGAGGTACTCCGGATAGACGATGTGGTGCTGTTTCGCCATCTCCGGCGTGGGCCAGAACTGGCCGCCCATGCCGCCGATGATCAGGCCCGAGTTGATGATGGTGGGCCCTGGAATCCAGCCCTGTTCGATGGCCAGGCGCTGGGCGGTGTCGGTGTAGAGCGCGTTGTTGCCCAGGTCGCGGACCACGGTGAAGCCGGAGTTCAGCAGTTGAATGCCGTTGGAGGCGGCCTGGATCGCGCGCAAGGCGGTCGAATCCATCACGTAGGTCAGGTAGTAGTAATTGTTCTCCGGAATGTCCTTGTAGGTCAGGCCGAGATGGGTGTGCGAGTCCACCAGTCCGGGCAGAACGGTGAGGCTGGACAGATCGACCACGGTGGCGTCCTTCGGAACGGCAAGATTGGCCCCCACCGCGGTGATCTTTTCGCCCTCCACCACGATCATCTGATTGGCGGCCGCGCGACCCGTCTCGGGATCGATCAGCCGCCCGGCCTTGATCACGGTGGTCTGGGCGTATGCCCCCGTCCCCCAAAGTACGAGCCCGAAAGCCAGACATTTCCTGTTCATCATCATTCCTCTTTTCTTTTCCAAAGGGTCCTCGAGTCTTTTCCAAAGGGTCCTCAAGGCACGGCCTGCGAATAGATCCTCACCTCGAATGCCGCCCTCTCCCCCGGCTTGAGCACGATCACGTCGGCATCGATGCCTCGCTCCTGAAGGTTGAACGCATCGGTGGGGCAGGTGTTCGGCTCGATGCAGATAGCCGGTCGCGGGGCCGGAGGGGTGTAGACCACGATGTGGGGGAACTGTCTCTGGTTGAACTCGACCACGGTCTGCACCCGGTTCACGTCGTCGTTCAGAAAACACCGTACTCGCCCGGACGCGTCCGCGATCGGCGCCGCGTAGATGTCATCCAGCTGCACGCCCGCGATGTCCCGGGGCTCGCGCAGATCGAACCGGGGGTCGAGATCCAGCAGCTTTCCGGTGGGCAGGCTGTCCGCGAGTTCCCAGCGCTTGGCCGCCGGCACCTGGATGGTGCCGCGCTCGGGCCGGCGGAAATAGGGATGAATGCCGAAGCCGGCCGGCAGGTCGCACTCTCCGGTGTTCTGGGCCACCACCTGGAGCTCCAGGGCGCCCTCCTTCAAGCGATAGGTCACCTGAAGGGAGAAGGGAAATGGAAATTGTTCCAGGATCTGCTGGGCGTAGTCGCTGGCCCTGATCTCGGAGCAGATCCACGCTCCGTCCTTTTCCGAGGCCCCGGTCCCCATCACCCTCCAGGCCTTGTCGCGGACGAAGCCGTGCCGGGGCGGATCGATTTCGTATCTCTTCCCCCGAAAGGTGAAGGCGCCGTCGCGAATGCGATTGGGAAACGGAAAGAGGAGAGGGATTCCATAGCTCGTCGGTTTCTTCACGAACTCGGCGAAGGTCAAGGCCTCCAGCACCGGCAGGGCGGTGTCGTAGGCGAAGCAATCGTTGCCCAGCGCAGGGGCGATCTCGGCCCGAGCGGAAGCACGGTCACGCAGAACGAACACCTCCACGCCGTCTCTGTTCTCCGACCGGACCTCGTATCTTTGGGTCATCGGGCATCACTCCCATGAGTCGCGGGTAGATCCAAATCCCCGGAAACTCTGATTCCGTCCGGCTATCATGCCAGTCATTCGGCCTGAGCGGCTCTCCCTCATGACTCCCAATCGCTGGCGCATCCCCATCGGCGCGGTCCTGGTGCACCTGTGCATCGGCTCCGTCTACGCCTGGAGCACGTTCAACCGGCCCATCCAGGCCCTGTTCCCCGATTCACCGTGGTGGTTCAGCCCCCCCTACACGACCTTCACCACCGCGCTGGTGCTGCTCGGACTGAGCGCGGCCTTTGGTGGTCCCTGGGTCGAACGCCGCGGCCCTCGGGTCGCCGCGGCCGCCGCGTCGGCATTCTTCGGCGCCGGCCTGGTGATCGGCGGCCTCGGTCTCGCCCTCCGGCAGTCCGCGCTGGTCTTCCTCGGCATGGGCCTCATCAGCGGCATCGGCTGCGGTCTCGGCTACATCTCGCCGGTCAGCACTCTGGTGAAGTGGTTCCCGGACCGGCGCGGCATGGCCACGGGCATGGCCATCATGGGCTTTGGAGGAGGCGCTTTCATCGCCGGATATCTGAATGTCCTCCTGATGAACGCGTTCGGAGTGGCGTCCACGGTGGTGGCGCTCGGCTTCATCTACCTGGCCATCATGTTCGCCGGGTCGCGCCTCATGGAATCGCCTCCACCCGGCTGGACGCCCCCTGGCTGGACCGAGACGGCGCATGCGAATCCCATGATCGCCAATAGCAGCGTCACCCGGAACCAGGCCCTTTCGACCCCGCAGTTCTATCTGTTGTGGGGAATTCTCTTCATCAACGTCACCGCGGGCATCGGCATCCTGGCTCAGGCCTCGCCCATGATGCAGGACATGTTCTCGCGCACCCCCCTTCAGGCGGCCGCGGTGGTCTCTCTCATCAGCATCTTCAACGCGGGCGGACGGTTCGTGTGGGCCTCGGGCTCCGACTACCTGGGCCGGCGACGCACCTACATGATCTTCTTCGTGGCCCAGTTCGTTCTCTTCCTGCTGATTCCCGGACTCGCGGCGCGCGGCCAATGGCTTCTTTTCGAGATGAGCCTGTTCGCGATCTTCACCATGTATGGGGGAGGCTTCGCCACCATCCCCGCCTTCCTGGCCGACATCTTTGGGCCCCAGAACGTGGGCGCCATCCACGGAGCCACTCTGACCGCATGGAGCGCGGCCGCGGTGGCGGGGCCGGTCATCATCACCGAACTCTCGAACCAGGCGAGAGCCGCTCTTCCCGTCGGGGCGGAACGCATCCACATCTATGACCAGCCGCTGCAGGTGCTGGCCGGGTTCCTGGCCGTGGGCCTTGTGCTGACCCTGCGGGTGCGGCCGCTGCGCGTGCCGGGCACGTCGGTTCCCGCCGCCACCACGGACTGACCACCGAGGCCGGCCGGCCGCTTCGGCGTTCCTGCCCGCGGCGGCCGGGGGGGCGGGCTCGGCCCGGGGTCCTCGGGGTGCCCGGCCCCGGACCGGCCGTCCCGGGGGTATATTGAGGGTGCCTCCATGAAGATCACCGAACGTCTGGTCGGCGACGTCACCATTATCGATGTGCAGGGCCGGATCATGTTCGGCGACGGCGAAGAGGAGTTCAAGGACGCGATAAGCCGGGTGATCGAGTCGGGACGGGTGAGACTTCTGATCAACATGGCCGAGGTTCCCCATGTGGATTCGGTAGGCATCAACCAGGTGGTGCGGACTTATGTGAGCACCCGCAAGAGGGGAGGACAGATGAAGCTTCTCAAACTCTCGAAGAGAGTGCGGGAACTCCTGGCCATCACCAGGCTGCTGACCGTCTTCGAGGCCTTCGAATCCGAGGAGGAAGCGGTGGCGAGCTTTGACGAAACGTCGCGGGCCCTGTAGCCAGTCGGCGCAGTGACCGGTGACGGCCTCTCGCTCCTTCTTGTGATGTTCGCGGGCGAGACGGCAGTAGTACTGGACGATGGCGACGGCTGGCGGTCGGGAGTTTCGGTTTACTCAAGAACCGGCTTGGCGCTCTCCGCCAATGCCGGGATCCTCGCCTTCGTGCTGAGCGCAGTGTGGCCAGACGGTCACACCGCGTGCTGTCGCTCGAAGCCGGTGAAAAGGACGACTGGTTCTGGATCAAGGTCCCGGTCCAAAGCTCCCGCCTCCATGAACGGAACGCCCGGTCTCAGCCCCCCGGCTACAGAGCGGATGAGCCCCCATGACGCGCCCGTGGCTGCTTCGACGCCTGATGGAGCCGGCTCGTGGGTCTCATTGAACTAACGCGGGGCGAGCGGAGGCACTTGCAGGATGCGGACCGTAGGCCCCGGGCCGGCCCGGGGCGGGAACTCGCCCACGAGCGGGCAGGCGTTGAAGAACTTCTGGTACTCCCGGCTCTGGCGGTGTTCAGGCCCGTATCGTGCGTAGGTCAAGGAGGTCACGATGAGGTACTGAACGCCGGCGTCGCGATAGTCGTCCAGCGAGCGAGAGGTCAGGCGCGACTCTCGCGTAACCGTATAGCGACGCTGATCGAGCACCGGGGAAAAACGCTCCACCGCGAAGTGAGTGCCCCGCGCAAACTCTTTGTCGATCCACTCTCGCGCGTAGCTGCCGGAGTCGCGGCGGGTGGCGAACTGGTCGGCGCGCACGGAGCGGACTATGGGAGCGGCGAGAAGGGCGAAGGCGCCCGCGACCACGAGGGCCGGCTCGAGGTACCGAGACGTCCGCGCTCGCCGGCCAGCCCTTGACGAAAACCATACCGCTCCCGCCACCACAGTATGCGCGGCCAGGATGGCCAGGAAGGGATAGAGGGGCGCCAGGCTGGCGCTGTGCTTGATCCGCTGCGCGCTGTAATGAGAGAAGTAGGCGAGCGGAAACACCAGGAACACGGCCTGGCGACCGCCCATCCGGCGCAGCAACAGCGCGAGGCCGGTCCCGGCCGCGATCATGGGAAGGAGACCTGCGCCAAAGCTGGTCAGATAGCCGGCATGGTTCCACCAGTTGTCGACCCCCTCGGCGCCCTCCCGGCCCGCCACGCCGTACTCATGGATGTCCATGGCCATGTGATTGAGGAAACGCGGGAAGTCCGCCAGCACGTAAGGACAGCCGAGGAAGAACCCAAGCACCGCCCCCAGAATGCCGTGGTAGAGATCGGAGGAGAAAACCGCGAGCCCGCGCCGGCGCACCATCACCGCGACCAGGAGAGACAGAATGGCCCAGCCCGCGTTGTATTTCGCGGCCGCGGCGAGGCCCACGACCAGGCCGCAGGCCAGCGCGCGACCACGGGAGCCGGCATCGAGGTAACGGATGGCCATGAGCACGCTCAGCAAGGCCAGCAGGCCGGCCAGCGTGTCGGGCTTGTTGAACTGGGAGTTGGTGACCGCGCCGGGAAGCACAGCCAGGAGCGCGGCCGCCACCAGCGCCGTCCTCGTTCCGAACAGTCGCCGGGCCAGAAAGAACGCGACCGCGATAGCCGCGGCGCCGGCCAGCACGCTCACGAACCGACCCCAGTACAACATGTCCTCCTCGGCCAGCTCTCCGACCTCCTGCCACCGGCCGGTCGTCACCCCGGTCACGAACACCACGACATAGACAATGACCGCGGCGTACCGATGCAGACTCGGGTGATACCACCAGTGCGGGTTGAAGTCTCCACGCTTGATCATCTGCAGGGCGCGATTGACGTAGTCGAACTCGTCGGATGGGTAGCTCTGGGGCAGGCCGCTGTGGCTCCCCCACTCCCGAAGGAAAAAGCCGGTGGCGACGATCAGGACGAGGAGCGCGGGGACCGCCGCTCTTTGGGCGAGCGCCTGCACCTCCACGCGGGAGCGCGGGAGGGTGAGACCCAGATGCGAGACCAGGGCAGTCGCGATCAAGAGCACCGCGAGATACGTGCGCGGCACCCATGGTTCGAGAAAGCGCAGGTAGTACGCGTTGGTGAGCAGGGTCGCGGCCGCCGCGAGCGCCAGAACCCAGCGAAGCACGCTCACGCGCGCACTTTCTTCCGGCGTGGGCATAGGAGCCGGATTGTAGTCGAGCCAGGCCCGCAAACCTTGAGGCCTGGAGGCCGACCTGAGCCGCACGAACTGACGGTGGGAACGTGGTGAATTTCCTGCCCAACATGCCAGCCGTTCTGATCCGGCAGCGCGGCGCGGGCAAGCCGGACCAACGCACTTTCGACCCCCGTCGAGGCTGAGCGCAGGGTCCGCTCATCCGGGGGTGGTTGCGGGCCCGGACCTGGGCTCCGGCCGATTTTGTCACTGTAATAGTGTGCTATTACACTCAGTCGATGAAACACCGGGATCTGCTCGGGCCAGGTCGTGGGGGGGGGCGACTACCGCGCGCGGGGGGCGTCCTCGATCCTCTCGTCCAGGCCCTGCTCACGATGCGCACGCGCGCCGAGATGAGGGCCTTTCTCGTCGACCTCTGCACTCCCGCCGAACTCGAGGCCATCGGCGACCGGTGGCGCGTGGTGCCCCTGCTGCTCGAGAAGGCCCCCTATCGCGAGATCCACGAACGGACCGGAGTCAGCGTGACCACCATCGGAAGGATCGCCCGATGCTTGAGCTTCGGGGCGGGCGGTTACGTCCTGGCCGCCGGGCGCGTCCTCGGGTCGCCCTGGAGAGACAGGCGCTCGCGATGAGGCGCCCGTCGACGATGAACCCGCCGATGAGGACGGTGATCTGGAGGGACCTCGAGCCGGAGGCTCGCGTCGATCTGCTTCGCCGCCCCGATGCGGAGAGCCGGATTGACACCGACGCCGCCGTTCGACGGATCCTCGACAAGGTCCGCACGGGTGGAGACGCGGCGCTGCGCTCCCTGACCCGCCGGTTCGATGGGGCCGTCATGGACGCTTTCGAGGTGCGCCCGGAAGAGTTCGCTGATGCCGAGGCTGCGGTACCCGGAAGCGTCAGGGCGGCGATGGCGGAGGCCCAGGGCCGGTTGATCGCGTGGCACCGGGCGGGAATGGCCAGGGAGTTCGAGGTCGGGACGGCTCCGGGCGTGTCCTGCGGCCGGATACTCCGGGGGATTCGGCGGGTCGGTTTGTACGTCCCCTCGGGATCGGCACCCCTGCCTTCAACCGCGCTCATGCTGGGCGTGCCCGCGGCGCTCGCCGAGTGCCAGGAGGTGGTGCTTTGTACCCCGCCCCGGAGAAACGGGCACGCGGATCCCCTCATCCTGGTGGCGGCCCGCCTCTGCGGCATAGGGCGGATCTTCAAGATCGGCGGCGCCCAGGCCATCGCGGCCATGGCGTTCGGCACCGAATCCGTCACGGCCTGCGACAAGCTCTTCGGCCCCGGCAACGCCTGGGTCACCAGCGCCAAGCGGCAGGTCTCGACCATGGCGGGCGGCCCGGCGATCGACATGCCCGCCGGCCCCTCCGAGGTGCTGGTGATCGCCGACGAGGGTTCGAATCCCGTTTTTGTCGCGGCCGATCTCCTCGCTCAAGCCGAGCACGGTCCGGACTCGCAGGTCATCCTCCTCGCCTCGACCGCGGTTCTGGCGGAGAAGGTGCGGCACGAGATCGAAGGGCAGCTCGGGACCCTTCCTCGCGCCGACATCGCGCGACGAGCGCTGGCCCACGCCCGGATCGTCGTGGTCGAGGATGTGGAGACCGCCATCGACATCAGCAACGAATACGCTCCCGAGCATCTGATTCTCGCGGTGCGTGCACCAACCGCGCTCCTCCCCTGGGTCCGCGCCGCCGGTTCGGTATTCCTCGGCCACCATGCGCCCGAAACGCTCGGCGACTACTGCTCCGGGACCAATCACGTCCTGCCCACCAGTGGCGCGGCCCGCGGCTACAGCGGGGTCAGCGTCTCCAGCTTCCAGAATTCCATCAGCGTGCAATCGGTGACGCGGGAGGGCCTCCTCGCCATCGGACCGTGCGCGGTGACCCTGGCCCGGGCCGAGGGTCTCGAGGCTCACGCGCAGGCCGTGGTCCGGCGGCTGGAGTCGAAGTCGTGACCTCGGTCCTCGACCTGGTTCGTCCCGACCTGCGCGCTTTCGCGGGCTACGCTTCGGCCCGGCGCGAGAAAGCCACCGGCCACGTCTGGCTCAATGCGAACGAGAGCCCATGGCCGTCGTCGGCGGACCGAGGCCTCGGTCTCAACCGCTACCCGGAGCCGCAGCCCGCGGCCCTCCGCGCCCGCATGGCCGAGGTGTACGGCGTCCCGCCGGAGCGAATGATGGTGACGCGGGGAAGCGACGAAGGCATCGATCTGCTGGTCCGCGCCTTCTGCCGCGCGGGAATCGATGGGGTGCTGATCGCGCCCCCCTGTTTCGGCATGTACGCGGTCAGCGCGCGGCTCCAGAACGCGCCCCTCATCGAAGTCCCGTTGAGGGATGACGGCGGGCGTTTCTCCCTCGATCTCACCGCGGTCGAGGATGTACTCACCCATGGCGACGTGCGGACGGTGTTCCTGTGTTCACCGGCCAATCCGACCGGACAAACCCTCTCGCTCAAGGACGTCCGGCGGCTGGCCAGGGCCGCGACCGGGAGAGCGGTCCTGGTCATCGACGAGGCCTATGTCGAGTTCTCCTCCCTCGGCAGCGCCCGGCCCCTCCTCGACGAGTTCCCCCACCTCGTTCTCCTGAGAACGCTCTCCAAGGCCTACGCCATGGCCGGGGCCCGGATCGGCGCCGTGCTCGCCGATCCGGATGTGATCGCCGTGCTTCGAAACCTGTCCGCGCCGTATCCCGTGCCCGCGCCCTCGGCCCGCCTGGCCCTCGAAGCCCTCTCAGACATCGGCCGGGCCGAGTCGCGCGAGCGCATCGCCACGACCGTCCGCGAGCGCATCGCCCTGGCCAGGGCGCTGAGCGGCCTCAAAGGGGTGGTCCGGGTCTACGGGTCCGAAGGCAATTTCCTGCTCGTGCGATTCGCGCGCGCGGAGGCGGCGTTCCAGCACCTGCTGGCCCGGGGGGTCGTGGTGCGCGACATGCGGGCCATGCCCCAGCTCGACGACGCCCTCCGCATCTCGGTGGGAACGCCGGACGAGAACAAGGCGGTGATAGCCGCGCTACGAGAGGCTCCCCTTCAGTGACCCGCATCCTCTTCATCGACCGCGACGGCGTTCTCATCGAGGAGCCCGAGGATGAGCAGGTCGACGCCTACGAGAAGTTCCGGCTGGTGAGCGGCGTCATCCCGGCCCTCATCAGGCTCCGCGACGCCGGTTTCGAGTTCGTGATGGTGAGCAACCAGGACGGCCTGGGCACCGCCAGTTTCCCCCGCGAGCAATTCACCGGGCCGCAGGAGCTCCTGCTTCAGATTCTCGGTTCGCAGGGCCTCGCCTTCCGGGAGATTCTCATCGACGAGAGCCGGCCCGAGGACAAACAGCCCACGCGGAAGCCGGGAATCGGCATGGCCATGCACTACCTGCGCGATCGCTCCATCGATCTGTCCCGCTCCGCCATGATCGGAGACCGCGAAACCGACATGGAGTTCGCCCGCAACCTGGGCGTTCGCGGTCTCAAGTTCGGCCCGAAGGACCATTCGTGGGCCGAGATCGCGCGTGTCCTCGTGGATGCGCCGAGAACCGCGAGGTTCGAACGCAAGACCAGGGAAACCAGCATCCGGGTCTCGATCGACCTCGATCGCGCCGCCGAGCCCGTGATCCGCACCGGCCTCGGTTTCTTCGACCACATGCTGGAGCAGCTGGGGAAACACGGAGGCTTCGCCCTGGAGGTGGACTGCTCCGGAGACCTTCACATCGACGAGCACCACACCGTCGAAGACGTGGCGCTCGCCATCGGCTCGGCCCTCGCCCAGTCGCTCGGCGACAAGCGCGGCATCGCGCGCTACGGTTTCACGCTGCCCATGGACGAAGCGTCCGCCAGCGCCACTCTCGATCTTTCGGGCCGCCCCTATTTCGTCTTCGCCGGCGCTTTCCCGCGCGAGAGCGTGGGCGGGCTCCCGAGCGAACTCGTGCCTCACTTCTTCCGGTCCCTGTGCCAGACCGGAGGGCTGAACCTCCACCTGTCGGTCCAGGGCGAAAACACCCACCACATGATCGAGGCCTGCTTCAAGGCGGTCGCGCGCGCCCTGCGCCAGGCCATGGCGCGCGAGGGACGGGACCTGCCCAGCACCAAGGGCACTTTGTGAAGCCGAGAGTCGTCCTGCTCGACTCCGGGGGCGCGAATCTGGGGTCGGTTCAGGCCGCCTTCGCCCGCCTGGGCCTGGAGGCTCCGGTCACCGCGGACTGGAACACGATTCGCGCCGCCACCCATGTGGTGCTTCCCGGAGTGGGCGCCGCCGCCTCGTGCATGGCGAAACTGCGCGAGAACGGCCTCGACCGGGTCATTCCCCGTCTGACCCAACCGCTCCTCGGCGTCTGCGTGGGCATGCAGTTGCTCTTCGAGCGATCGGAGGAGAACGCCACGGAATGTCTTGGGCTTCTGAGCGGCGAGGTTCGTCTTCTTCGGGCCGGGCCCGGAGTTCGGGTTCCCCACATGGGTTGGAACCGGCTGGACGCAGCGGGGGGTCACGCCCATCCCCTGATGGGCGGGCTCGACGGCGCGTCGGTCTATTTCGTCCACAGCTATGCGGCCCCCGCATCGAGGGAGACCGTGGCAACCTGCACCCATGGGGCGTCGTTCAGCGCCGTGGTCGCCCGCGGCTCGGTCATGGGAGCGCAGTTTCACCCCGAGCGGTCGAGCGGTCCCGGAGCCCTCCTGCTGAAGAACTTCCTGGCCCTCTCGTGACTTTCACCGTCCTGCCCGCCATCGACGTGCGCGAGGGAGCGGTGGTCCGCCTGAAGCAGGGCGATTACGAACGTCAGACCATCTACGGCCCTTCGCCCATGGAGACGATCAAGGGCTATGCGGAAGACGGGGCTTCGTGGCTTCATCTCGTGGATCTCGACGCGGCCCGGGCAGGTCGTTACTCTCTCGTCCCGCTCCTGGAAGAGATCCGCGCGGTCACGGGCCTCAAGGTTCAAACCGGGGGAGGGGTGCGCCGCGAGGAAGATGTGGAAACCCTGGTGAAGGCGGGCGCGGAGCGCGTCGTGGTCGGAACGATGTCGGTTCGGGAGCCCGACCGGGTGGCTGGGTGGATCCGGGGTTTCGGTTCCGAACGGATCACCCTCGCGCTCGACACCCGGCAGGACGCGGAGGGCCGCTTCTGCCTGCCCGTCGAGGGCTGGACGGAGGCGACGGCTCTGACTCTCGACCGAATGCTCCGTTACTACGAAGGGGCCGGCCTCCGCCACGTTCTTTGCACCGATATCGCTCGCGACGGGATGTTGTCGGGATTCAACCTCGATCTGTATCGGAAACTCGCCCTCGATTTCCCGAGACTCGACATCCAGGCTTCGGGCGGGGCACGGAGTCTCGACGACATTCGCGCCGCGAAGGCGGCGGGCGCTTGCGCGGCAATCCTCGGCCGGGCCCTGCTCGAGCGAAAGTTCGATCTGAAGGAGGCCCTTGGATGCTGAGCCGGAGGATCATCCCGTGCCTGGACGTGAGAGACGGCGAGGTGGTGAAAGGCGTTCGCTTCCGCGATCACGTGGTCATGGGCCGTATCGAGGACCTGGCCCGGCGCTACCGGGACGAAGGTGCGGACGAACTCGTCTTCTACGACATCACGGCCAGCCCCGAGGGGCGATCGGTCGATCGGGCCTGGGTCGAGCGAGTCGCGAAGCTGATCGACATCCCGTTCTGCGTGGCGGGAGGGATCCGCTCCGTCGCGGAGGCGCGGGCCGTGCTTTGGTCGGGAGCCGACAAGATCTCCGTCAACTCGCCGGCCCTCGAACGTCCCCCTCTTGTCCGGGAACTGGCGCAGGCCTTCGGCGTCCAGTGCGTGGTGGTGGGCATCGACTCCTTACGGGACCGCGATGGCGAATGGAGAGTCCGCCAGTACTCGGGCGACCTCCAGAAGACGCGCGCGCTCGAGAAGCGGACGCTGGACTGGGTGCGGGAGGTTCAGACCCTGGGCGCGGGCGAGATCGTCCTCAACTGCATGGGATCAGACGGGGAGCGCGCGGGCTACGACATCGAGCAGGTCAAAGCGGTGCGGGCGATCTGTCAGGTGCCCCTGGTGGCCTCGGGCGGCGCGGGCGCGCTCGAGCACTTCGCCGCGGTCTTCCTGGACGCCGACGCGGACGCGGCCCTCGCCGCGAGCGTGTTCCACTCGGGCTCGGTTCCAATCCCGGTCCTGAAGAAGTTCCTGCGAGAGCAGAATGTGGAGGTGCGTTATGAAGCCTGATGAAATCCACCCGCTCGCCGGGGAGAAACAGGGCGGACCTGACCGGCCACCTCTCCGTCCTGCTCCGATCGCGAGGACTGCGTCTTACGGGCTGCGGTCGAGGTCCTGAGAAGTCGCCGTCATCCTTAGGCCCTCCTTCAGGCGATCCAGAAAGGCCGCGATCTCGCCCCGATTGAGATGGTCGCTGGCGCGATTGACCACGAGCCGCGCCGACGTGGCGACGATCTCCTCCGCCACCACCAGCCCGTTCTCGCGCAAGGTTCGCCCGGTCTCGACCATATCGACGATGCAGTCCGCCAGGCCAAGGCTCGGAGCGATCTCCACCGACCCCTGCAGAGCCACGATTTCGGCGGAGAGACCACGGCCCTCGAAGAAGTCCCGCGCGACTCGGTCGTACTTGGTGGCGACGCGCAGGGCCGGGGGCCACGCTTCTCCGGCCCCGAAACGGCGCTCCTGCGGCACGGCGACCACCATCCGGCAACGGCCGTAACCGAGATCGAGGGGAACCAGCACGTCACTCCCGGTTTCGAGAAGGACATCGGTTCCACAGACCCCGACATCGGCGACCCCGTACTCCACGTAAACCGGCACATCCATGTCCTTGATGAACAGGAACCTCAAATCGCCGGCCTCCAGGATCAGGCTCCTGGTGACCTGAGGTGGAAACCCGAGACCGGCCTTCGCAAAGAGCGCCTCTGTCCCGGGCAGGAGCCGTCCCTTGGAGAGGGCCACCGTGAGACTCACCGGTCTCCTCCGAACAGAACCTTCTCGCCGCGAGCCCGGCGCGCTCGCGCGTCCCGCACCGAGTCGCCCAGGGTCAGCCCTTGCACCCTTGCGGCGGGAGCCTCGTCGGCCTGGGGCCCGCCAAGACGTTCCACCAGCAGGGCCAGGCGGTCGAGGCTCAGCATGAAGCCGATAGCTTTCATGGGGCGGCCGAATCGGCCCAGAAGCCCGTCGTAGCGTCCTCCCCCCCCGATGTCGAAGCCAAGACCTCGAGCGTAGATCCGAAACACCAGCCCGGTGTAGTAGTCGAGCCCCCGGCTCTCGGAGAGATCGATGGTTACCCTGTCCTGCAACCCGGCTTCACGGAGGGCTCGAGTGATCAGCTCCAACTCGTCCAGCGCGGCGCGCGCGCCGTCTATGGCGGCGAACGCCTTTCTTGAAGCCTCGAGGGACTGACGAACACCATTGTCCTGGGCCAAGGCAACGAGCGCCTGTCGCGCGGCCTCGGAGCCTGTCGCACCCTCCAAGGCCTGGCCCACGGCATCCGGGTCGCGCCGACTGAGACCCTCGACCGCCGCTTCTCGCCTGGGATCATCTGGGTTGAGACCCGCCGCGTCGAGAAGCGGGGTGAGCACGCCCGAATGACCTACGGCCAGAACGAATTGGGTAACGCCCAGAGCCTCCAGGCACTCGATGGCGATAGTAATGATCTCGAGATCGGCCGCCGGCCCGCCGCCACCCAGGAACTCGAGCCCCATCTGATGAAACTCACTCTGACGCCCGGCGCGCGGCCGTTCATAGCGAACCACCTCGCCCGAGTAGTACAGACGCAGGGGGGCATCGACGTGCTTCAGCCGGCCCGCGGCGATCTTGGCCACGAGGCTGGTGAAGTCCGGACGCAAGGCGAGAGTGGTTCCCTCACGGCCGGTGAAGGTATAGAGCCTGGAGGCGAGCGAGGGATCGAAGGTGGCCGCCTCGTCGAAGAGCGGCGGCACGATTTCCTGGTACCCCCAGCCCGCGAAGGCCGAGACCACGCGGGCCTCGATGGCTCGCCGGCGACGGGCCTCGCCGAAAGAAAAACATGATGCCCCCTGAGGCAGTTGGAGGCGGGCGGGCATAGGGACGCGATTCTACCGGTGTCGGGCGGATCTCGGGCTGCTTCCCACGAACTGCTGGTCCACTCTCTTGTCGTGGAAGGCGGCACGATACCGGGCGGGCGGGGAGTCCGAGGGCGCCCCGCTCACCGGACCGAGCGGCGAGCGAAGCGGATGGACTTGACCGCGACCGCCGCATTACGGCCCGCCAGGTCCGGTACGACGTCAGCCGGGGTGGTCGAGTAGCGAAGGGTCAGATCGTTGACCCCGGGGAGGACGAGGTGGGCGGGCAGGAAGAGAGAGACATCGCGCCACTCGGTTTGGAGCGCCACCTCCCCGATGCTCTGTCCGCCGACCTCGACACGGACCGCCACCGGCGCGGCATCGAACGCCGCCTTGATGGTCAGGGTGACGTCGAAGTCTCCCGGAGTCATGACCGGAAACCGAAGAGATGAATCTCTACCCTTGGAGTAGCGAAACTCGGTGTCACCTTCCTTGATCGGCCGGGACCAACCGCGGCCGACCACTGGGAAGTCCAAGGAATTGTCGTTCAGCGTGAGGACACCTCCCAATGAGAGCGGCCCCTCGTCCAGCCAGAGGCCCTTCAAGTTGTCGTACAGCAGAACGAACAGGGTCCGCGGGAGAGCATCTGCGAGGCGGACCACGTCCCGAGCCGCCACGTCGGATTGCGCGGCTGCGAGCTGGCCGAGACTGACCGCCTGGTCCTTTCGGGCGAGCCATTCGCTGTTGTAGATGTATGAGAACTGAATGTTCCACAGGGCGAGGGCCGCTAGCGCTGCCGACGGGAAGGCCATGGGGTGGCGCCGTGCCCAGGCAAGGGTGGCTCCAAGGCCCAGGGCGAACAGGGGGGTCAGGCTGAGCATGCGCCGTTGGCCGAAGCTGTCCGAGCCCCACCAATCGGCCATGGAGCTGTTGAGGCCGACCGCGGTCAGAAAGGCCAACATCGAAAGCAAGCCCGCGCGACGATCGCCTCTGGGGAAGAGCAGGAGGCCGGGCACGGCCAGCAGATAGAGCGGTGTCCAGGTGAAGAAGCCGTGGCGAGCCGCAAACAGGAACTCCAGGGGATGGGGGCTTGGGTGGTCCAGCAGCGCATAACCGAGTAACGCGGCCACAAACCCGGTTCCATGGATCTTCAGAAAAGCGAGCAGCTGCAAGATGGCCAGAATGGCGGGCCAGATGGAGAGGCGGAATAGCGCCGCCCTCCTGGCTACCGGGACCCCGAGGGCGATGTCCGCCAGGGGCAGGATGAAGAGAAGGGTATCCTGCGCCCGCACCAGGCTCGTGAACGCGCCGGCCAGGCCCACGAACACCCAGGTTTCAGGCGCCCGCGATCGCCGTGCATGCAGCCAGGTCAGCACCAGCAATGTGGCCCCCACCATGGAGGCGCCATGGGACATGAACGGATTTGCGGTCAGGTAGAAGTCGAGTGGCGTGGCCAGCCAGACCGCCAGCACCGCGAGGAGCGCGACGGCCCGGCCGTGACGGCGACGCAGCTCTCGCTCCAGAAGCCCGAGGGCCACGACTCCGAGCACGAAGGTCGTGGTCGTTGCCGCGGCCTGGTAAGCAGGCGAGAACCCGTCGGCTACCACCGACCGAAAGCCGAGCAGCGAGGCGCCGCGGAGGGCCACATGAGTCAGGGCTACGGTTGGCAGCCAGAACAGGGGCACCCCGAGTGGGTAACGGTTGGTGGTGACGCCCTCGTGAGAAACGAACGCCTTCACTCCCAGTCCGGCGTAGTCGTTGGCGAAGTCGAAATCCCCGTCGATGAGTGGCGATCGGAGCAGGGCGTAGTACTGGATCCCGTCGCCGCCGAGACGTCCGTAGACCTGGGGGAGGCAATAGAGGGCGAGGAGGGCGATCACGAGCCTTGGTCCATCGAGCCAGCGGGGGACCCCTGAGCCGCGGGGGAAGACGACCGCCGCAGCCGCAGCCGTCCCGGCCAGGCCGATGGCCGCATTCAGGGTCCAGGCCGGCGCCCCTCCTTCGACCGCAATCCGAGTTCCCCACGCCAGGGCAGCGAGAGTGAAAAACAGGGTCTCCAGCCCGCGCCTGACCCCCGGGCCCCCTGCCCTGCCCAGGTCCAGACCGGCGGACTCTGAGGCGGGAACAGGACTGGTCACGTGGAGGACTGTAGCGGCGAACGGACCGGGGGGCAAGCTGCGGTTCTGCTTCGATTTGCGACAGGCGGGAGGAACTCGCGACCCTTCGTCCGATACACCTCGCCCATTCCGCCCGCACCGATGGCGGCGACTACTTCGTAGGGGCCCAGCCGCGTGCCGGACGTCCGGGGCGAACTTTCCGCAGCCCGTTCTCGTCAATGAGTGGAACCGGTGGCGCGGCATTCCACCGCGCCAGCCTCTTGAGGTTCAATCGAATGAACGATCTCCGTCTTGCGCTCCGCGTCCTGGTCAAGAACCCCGGATTCAGCGCGGTCGCGATCCTGTCGCTCGCGCTCGGCATCGGCGCGAACACCACCATCTTCAGTCTGCTGAACGGGTTGCTCCTGACCCCCACCCCAGGGAAGGACCCTTCTCGACTGGTGAGCGTCTATACGAGCGATTCGAGTGGCCCGCTATATTCGGCGTCTTCATACCCTGACTACCTGGATTTCAAAAGCGGCGTGGACGCGCTTGAGGACCTGGCCGCGCACACCCTCCAGCCTGTCCTCCTGACCGTGAAGGGTGAAAGCCAGCGCGCGGTGGTGGACCTGATGACCGGCAACACGTTTGAGATGCTGGGACTGCGTGCTGCCTACGGGCGGACCCTGCTCCGTAGCGAAGAAACGCCTGGGTCTTACCCTGTGGTCGTTTTGAGTCACGCCTTCTGGCGGTCGCGCTTCGGCGCCGATCCGTCAACCGTGGGGCAAACCATCGCCGTAAACGGGCACCCACACACCATCGTCGGAGTGGGGCCAGAGGGTTTCAGCGGCCTCTTCCGCGGGGTCTCCGCGGACATGTTCCTTCCCCTGGCGATGCATGACGTCTTGACCGGCGATACGGTGGACAACCGTGGCAATCGAGGTCTCCTGCTTCTCGGGCGTCTCCGTGAGGGCGCGACCGTGGAGTCCACACGGGCCGCGCTGGGGGTGGTGGCAAAGCGGCTGCATGAAAGCTATCGAGCGAACTGGACCAACAAGAAAGGCGAACCGCGTGTAGTGAGCGTCCTGCCCGAATCGGAGTCTCGCGTTCTCCCGATGATGGCGGGCTCCATATCCGCTTTTCTGGGCGTCCTGCTTTCCATCGTCGGCTTCGTTCTGCTTCTCGCCTGTTCAAACGTGGCAAACCTCCTTTTGGCGCGGGCCAATGCCAGAAAGCGAGAGATCGCGGTCCGGGTCGCACTTGGCGCGTCTCGCCTTCAGCTGATCCGCCAGCTCCTGGCCGAGAGTGTTCTTCTTTCAGTGGTCGCGGGAGTGCTGGGTCTGGCCATCGCCTTCGTCGCCATGCGGGTCATCGGCGGCATCCAGCCGCCCCTGCCGGTCAGTCTGGCCCTGGGCATGGAACTCGATCCTCGGGTTCTGTTGTTTACCCTCCTGCTGTCTGTCGGCACCGGGATTGTCTTTGGACTCCTGCCCGCGCTCGGCGCCAGCCGCGTCGGACCAATGGAGGCCCTCCGCTCGGCCACCAGTCAGGCGGATCGCGCTCGCTGGTTCGGCGCGCGCCACCTTCTGGTGGTCGGACAGGTGGCTGGCTCGGTTCTGTTGCTCGTGTGCACAGGCCTGTTTCTCCGCAGCCTCGGCAATGCCGAGGCGATCGATCCAGGCTTCGTCGCCCGTGGGGTGTCCGCCTTCTCGGTCGACCTCGCGAGCCGCGGTTACGACGAAGCGCGTGGCCCCGCTTTCTTCGAACAGATGCGTGATCGCCTGCTCACGGTTCCCGGCGTGGTCGATGTCGGGATGGCGAGTCGGGTACCCCTGTCTCTCGATGGCGGGCGCAGGTCTCTTGGGATCGAGGGCTACACCGCCCAGCCGGGCGAGGACCTGGAGGTCCACTTCAGCGAGGTCTCACCGGGGTACTTCGAAACCATGAAGACCCCCCTCACCAGCGGGCGCGCCTTCGTACGCACCGACGCGACCGGGCCCGGGGTGGTGGTGGTGAACGAGGCGTTTGTCCGAAGATACTGGCCAGGAAAACAGGGGATAGGACAGCGCGTCGTTACCCACCGGGAGTTCGGAGGCAAGGTGGTCGCGACGCCGATGGAAGTGGTGGGGATTGCGAAGGACGGAAAGTACAACTCGCTCGGAGAAGAGCCGACGCCGTTTATCTACTACCCCCAGAGCCACTTCTACAACCCGCAGCTGAGCGTGCTGCTGCGAACCGACGGCCCGGCCCCCCGGGTCACCGCCGAAGTGCGCCGTGCCATGGCCTCGCTCGATTCCAGCCTCCCTCTCTTCGACTTCAAGACGCTGGAACAGCATCTCGGCCTCGCGCTGTTCCCGGTCCGCGCGGTCGCATGGCTTCTCGGACTGATGGGATCCCTGGCCCTCTTCCTCGCCGTGCTCGGGCTTCACGGTGTGTTGTCGTACTCGGTGTCGCGCCGAACTCGGGAGATCGGGATCCGGATGGCGCTCGGAGCGCGTCGCGAGGCCGTGTTACAGATGATCGTGGGCTTCGGCGCGCGGCTGAGCGTGACCGGTGTGGCCCTCGGCGTGATCGCGGCCCTTGGCGCCACCCGATTCCTGACTTTCCTGCTCTATGGAATCAGTCCTCTGGACCCACTGACTTTCGTTCTCGTACCCGGGCTCCTGCTGGCCGTGAGTCTCGGAGCCGCCGCCTTCCCGGCACGTCGCGCCGCGTCGATCGAACCGGTCGAGGCGCTCAGGGAAGAGTGACCAGGGGTCATGCGGCTCGGGGCCAGGGGGTTTTCTCTGGACGAAGACGGCGGCGGATGGAGGTGGTCCTCATGACTCGAACGACGGAGAGAAGGATCGCGGGGCTCCCTCGCCTCGGCATGAGGTTCTGGGTGGCGGTGCCGCAGCTGGCGCCCGGTCGCGCTTGTGGTCAAATGGTCCGCTCGTCCAAGAGAGGTACTGGATGGAGAGGTACTAAATGCCTGAAGACCAGGCTCCTCCAATATCGGAACTCGGCACGCTGGACCGCCCGGCGGCGCCAGTCGCCAGTTCCTTCGGTCGCTATCTTCATCTCCAGCGCCTCGGCGAGGGAGGCATGGGAGAGATCTGGCTCGCCGAGCAGACCGAGCCCGTTCGTCGCCAGGTCGCCCTGAAAGTCATCAAGGCCGGGATGGACTCGGCGCACGTGATCGCCCGCTTTGAGGCCGAACGCCAGGCGCTGGCCCTCATGGATCACCCGGCAATCGCAACCGTCTTCGATGGCGGTACGACACCACAGGGTCGTCCGTACTTCGCCATGGAGTATGTCAAGGGCGAACCCATCACCACCTACTGTGACCGCCACCGCCTGAGCACCCCTGCGCGTCTGGAGTTGTTCACGCAGGTTTGCGAGGGCGTCCAGCACGCACATCAGAAGGGCATCATCCACCGCGACCTGAAGCCCTCGAACGTGCTGGTGACGATCCAGGACGACCGCCCGGTACCGAAGATCATCGACTTCGGCGTGGCCAAGGCGATGACTCAGCACTTGACCGAGCGGAACCTGTTCACCGAGCTTGGCGTTCTCATCGGCACGCCGGAGTACATGAGTCCGGAGCAGGCGGAGATGGGCGGCCTCGACATCGATACCAGAACCGACATCTATGCCCTCGGCGTGCTGCTCTACGAGATGCTCACCGGCGTGCTCCCCTTCGACCGGAAGGATTTGCGCCAGGCCAGCCTCGCGGAGATCCAGCGGATCATCCGCGAGAGGGAGCCGCCACGACCGAGCACCCGCATGACTCAACTCGGATCGGCCTCAACCGACGCTGCGAAGAGCCGGCACACCGAGCCGCGCCGGTTGATCGGCGAGCTGCGCGGAGACCTGGACTGGATCACCTTGCGTGCTCTGGAGAAGGACCGGACCCGGCGCTACCAGACCGCGAACGCACTCGCGGTAGACGTCCGCCGCCACTTGAATAACGAGCCGGTCGCCGCCGGACCACCCAGCGCGGCCTACCGGGTGGGGAAGTTCGTGCGGCGGCACCGCTTCGGGGTCTTCGGGGCGATTACGCTCGTCCTGCTGTTGGTGGCCTTCGCGGGAGCGATGGCCGTCCAGTCGGCTCGGGTTGCCGAGGAACGGAATCGAGCCGAGGCGGGCCTGGCGAAGGCGGAGAGAGAGGCGAAGAAGTCAAAGGCGAGCCTGGAGTTTCTCCAAAAGACGCTCGGCGCCGCGAATCCCTTCAATGGTGTGGGTCATGAGGTCACGGTCATGGAGGTGCTGGCGAGGGCGGTCGATCAGGCCAACGTGTCGTTTGAGAACCAGCCGGAGGTCAAGGCGGCGATTCAAAACCTCATCGGCACAACCTACCGCGACCTCTCCCGCTATGACGAAGCAGAGCGACTGATTCGCTCGGCTCTGGAGATCCGGCAGCGGACACTCGGTGACGCGCACCCGGACGTAGCGGCGAGCCTGAATGACCTGGCGTGGCTTCTGGTTGACAAGGGCGACTACGAAGCGGCCGAGCCGCTGTACCGCAAGTCTCTGGCCATGCGGCGCAGCCTGCTCGGCGATTCGCACCCCGACGTGGCCGACAGCATGAACAATCTGGCCGTCCTGCTGGGGATCAAGGGCGACTACGCTGCCGCCGAGCCGTTGTTGCGCGAGGTGCTGGCGATGCGACGCACCTTGCCGGGCTATTCGCAAGCGGACGTGGCCGAAAGCCTGAACAATCTGGCGACCCTGCGGTCAAGAAGGGGTGATTACGCGGCGGCCGAGCGGCCGCAGCGTGAGGCCCTCGCGATCTGGCGCAAGGAACTGGGCGACGAGCATGCGCTTGTGGCCATGGGCCTGAACAACCTGGCCGTGCTGCTCGTTGGCCGGGCCGACTACCAGGCGGCCGAGCCGCTCCACGAGGAGGCGGTCAGGATCGCGGGAAGATCCGCCGGCCTCGATCAGTGGCAGACGGCGTCCTACCAGGTCAACCAAGCCACCTGCCTGACGAAACTGAAGCGCTTTCCTGAAGCCGAGGATCTCCTGCTTCCAGCACTTGAGATACTGCGAACCAGACTGGGCGATCAGCATTCTCAAACCCAGAAGGCCGTGCGCCGACTCGCGGAGCTTTACGACGCCTGGGGCAAGCCCGAGAAAGCCAAGGAGTGGCAGGCGAAGCTCGCAGCCCAACTGGAGTCCGGAGCGAACGGCTCCACCAGGTAGATCTCGCGGGGGCCTTCAAATGGCCGGCGCTCTTTCACCAGGCGGGCCGAACGCGGGGCGACTCCTGACCGCTGGTGAGTCGTTCGAGACGTGGACCACACATCCCGAACTATCGACATGCGGCGGCTGATCCAGAAGGGGCTCACCGGGCTCAGCTGGTCCGGGATTTCATGCGAATGCTGGCCCCTTGGTCGCCCTGGGCCCAGCGCGGCGTTTCGCCTCATGCGGATGTCGCCCTGGTGGCCCAGCGGGTGACCCAGGACCTATTGGCTCCAGAATTTGGAATGGACAAGTTGCGAACATTCGCCTTATCCAAGCCTTGAACTCGATGGTAGCGCTACGGGGATTCGAACCCCGGTTTGATGGCTGAGAACCAACCGTCCTAACCCCTAGACGATAGCGCCACGCTTTCGAGGGACGGGGATTCTATCAGGGGTCCGGGCGAGGCTCAGCGACCCAAAGTCTCGATGGCCGCGTAGGCCATGGTCCGGAACTTGTTCTGCAGGTCGAGGCCGCGGTTGGGGACGAGTTGCGAGAAATACAGGCCCAGCATGTCCTCCTGCGGATCGATCCAGTAGTTCGCGTAGTAGGCACTCCCCCAACCGAAGGCGCCCTCGGAACCATAGCGGCCCGCGCGGCCGAGGTGCTCCACCACCTCGAAGCCGAGACCGAAGCCGCTTCGACCGCTTCTGTATAGATCGCCCACGAAGTTCGACGACATCAGGGCCACGGTTTTCGGCCCGAGGATGCGAACTCCGTCGAGGGCGCCGCCGCTCGCGAGCATGCGCACCAGACGGGAGTAGTCGGACGCGGTGGAGAGGAGGCCGGCCCCGCCTCCGAAGCACTGCCGCGGCCCGTCGACATAGGCGCCCTGGCCCATGCCTTCTTCAGGAGCCCGGACGATGGAGCCATCCTCTCTTGCCGAGTAGACGGTGGCGAGACGCGCCCGCTTCTCCAAAGGCAGGAAGAAAGAGGTGTCCATCATCTTGAGCGGCCCGAGAATGCGTTCTTGAAAGAAAACATCCAGCGGCTGGCCGGATGCCTTCTCCACCACCGCGCCCAGGATGTCGGTGTTGTAGCCGTAGACGAAGGCCTCCCCGGGCTGGGCATCGAAGGGGAGGGCGGCCATGCGATCGACCACACTGCCGATGGGCTCCGGGCGATCGGCCAGATACCAGCCCTGAATCCCCGCGGCCTTCCACTGTGCCTGGGCCGGACCGTCCCCGTAGGAGATACCGGCGGTGTGGGTCAGCAGATCGCGGACGTCGATCTCGCGCTTCGCGGGAACGACGGTCACCGGCGAATCCGCCACCGCTCCGGCCGGAGGCGGGAGCGCCAACGCGGTCTTCTTGAACGACGGAAAGTAGCGGGACACCGGCGTCTCCAGGCTGAGGCGCCCCTCTTCTATGAGGATCATCGCGGCGACACTGGTCACCGCCTTGCTCATCGAGGCGATCCGGAAAATGGTGTCAGTCTTCATCGGGACCCTGCCCTCGATGTCGGCCATGCCCGTGGCCTCGAACTGGACCAGCTTGCCCCGCCGCATCAATAGGGTGACAGTCCCGGCCACCCGGCCTTCCGCTACATAACGCTGCATGGTCTTCGAGATGCGA
>JAQBHL010000183.1:0-2650 GCA_032127745.1 Acidobacteriota bacterium | reverse complement strand
CTCGCGCTTGCCGCGGCGGATGTGCATGCCAAGCCGCCGGCCCACTTCCATCAGGGCAAGCCGCAGCTCCTTCACGATCTCCGTGTAGGCGGCGATGGCTTCCTTCGACTCCGACGTGAACGGCACCCAGACCGAGGCGATATGCACCATCAGGACCATGGGCCCGGAAGGCAGGGCGCCCTTCGACATCTGCATGCCGTAGCCGCGCCAGTCGACGCTCATCACCGCCTTGGTGATGGCGCAGGCCGAGGCCTGGTACTGCAGCGGAACCCGGTTCGCAAAACGGAACAGATCGATCAGTTCGTCGCCGGGCAGGGCGCCGCCGTGAGCCAGCGCCACCTCTACCTGGAATGGGTTCCCGCGATAGACCGCGGGCGGGCGGGTGACCGCGTCATAGAAGTCGGCCTTGAAGCGCACCTTGAGACCCTTGAGCAGGGCCTCTTCGCCCACCGGCGACAGACAGTTGGTGGGCGGGGCCATGATCTTCACTTTGGTGAAGGCCTTGTGGATCCGCTCGATGGCCGGAGTGTCGAGGTCGCGCGGCCGCGCCTTCGGCGAAACCTGGGCGATCTTCAGGAGCTCGCCCACGACCTTGGGAGTCAGACGTGAGAAATCGTTCTTGAGCGCGGTCGCGATGTGCCGCTCCGCGGTGTCCTGGAACATGCGCATGAGACGACCCAGTTCGACGCCGTAGGGGTGGGGCTTGATCTCTTTGGCCTCTTCGGGCAACTCGTGGATCGCGCGCTCGTAGGTGACGGTCTCCTGACCGGGCGGCGAGTACAAGACGCGGCAATGAGGATTTGAGAGTGCGGTCTGCTCCACGTAGTCGTCGACGCTGCGCCGGCCCTTCTTGTAACTCGCCTCCATCTCGATTTCGACCCGGGTGCCGTGATCCTTCTCCCACTCCGTCTTCTCCTCCTTGAGGACGAGGGGCTGGTTCTTGCGGGTGTCCACCGTGACCTCGAAGAGATGGGGCACGGCCTGGGGCGAGGTCCGGGAGACGATGGTCACGGGCTTGCCGGTGGTGAGCTGGCCGTACATGCCGGCGGCGGAGACGCCGATACCCTGCTGACCGCGCTGCTGCTTCAGGCGATGGAACTTCGAACCGTAGAGCAGCTTTCCAAAGATCCGGGGGATCTGGGCCTTGACGATGCCGGGGCCATTATCCTCGACCGCGATCCGGAATCGCTCCTCCGAAAGCTCGCGGATCTCCACTCGCAGCTCAGGGAGAATTCCCGCTTCCTCGCAGGCGTCGAGTGAGTTGTCGACGCACTCGCGCACCGCAGTGAGGAGCGCTTTCTGCTTGTTGTCGAAGCCGAGCAGATGCCGGTTCTTGACGAAGAACTCCGAGACGGAGATCTCGCGCTGCTTCTCGGCCAGGCTCTCGGCGGTAGCGCGGCGGGCCGGGACCTTGCGCTCCGGCGGCGGGGCTGGCTCTTCAGAGTCGTTCTCGGGGGTGGGCGGAACCTCGGGCGGGGCGGTCACCCGGGCGGGCGCCTTGGTGGGGGCCTCGGTTTCATCGACATCCGCGTCGAAGAGAGAGGGCTCTTGCGCCTTCGCGCGAACGTTCCTTTTTGAAATTGCCAAGATAGACCGACGACCTCCAGAGGGTCCAAGCGGCGATTGCCGCATGGTGACGAAGCTTTGAGTTTAAGGGGTCGGACGGAACGAGTGGAATAAAGTCGAAGGCCGTCCTTGAATCAAGCCTCCTCCCCCTCCCGAGAAAGAACGCTCGCCTACGTCGCCCTGGGCGTGGTCTACATTGTCTGGGGATCGACCTACGTGGGCATCCGCGCGGTGGTCGCGCACATGCCGCCGTTCATCGCCGCGGCCATGCGTTTCCTGCTCGCCGGACTCGCGCTGCTTGCGTTCACGCGCGCCACCGGCAAGTGGCGCCGGCCCACCCGCGAGCAATGGATGAACGCGGCCCTGGTGGGCATCTTGCTGATGGGAATCGGAAACGGGCTCATGATGTGGGCACAGCAGAGCATCCCCAGCGGCATCACCGCCCTTCTGGTGGCCAGCTTTCCGCTCTGGCTCGCTCTCGCGGAAGCCCTGCTCAGCCGCGGCGCCTCGCTCCGCGGACCGGTCATCGCCGGCGTTTTCGTGGGTCTGCTCGGGGTGGGCCTCATCGCCTCCGCCAAGGGCGATGTCTCGTTCTCGGGCACCCACACTCCGGTGGCCGCCCTGGTCGCGGTCCAGGCCGCGACCATCTGCTGGACCATCGGCTATCTCAAGGCGAAGACGATCAACGAGCGCCTTCCCCTGGTCATGGCCTCGGCCATGGAAATGATCTCCGGGGGTCTGTTCCTGCTGGTTGTCTCCATCCTGTTCCGGGAGGACTGGCGGCGGGTTCTGACCGCGCCCCCGAGCGCGTGGGCGGGAGTCTTTTATCTCGCCGTCTTCGGCTCGCTCATCGGTTTCACCGCCTTCGCCTACACCCGACACACCCTCCCCTCGCACATCGTCGGGACCTACGCCTACGTGAATCCCCTGGTGGCGGTGATCTTCGGCCGGCTGCTGTACGCCGAGACCTTGTCGAGCCAGGCCCTGCTCGGAGGCGCCTTGATCCTGACCGCGGTGTTCGTGACCAACATCCCGGGCCGGGCCCGGCCCACCGAGGCCTCGCCAGCCGGGCAGAGCTAAGAAG
>JAQBHL010000182.1:0-4332 GCA_032127745.1 Acidobacteriota bacterium | reverse complement strand
TTCTCGTTCAGAAGACTGTCCATCATCGACGTGGCGGGTGGAGCCCAGCCCATCTCCAACGAGACCGGCCGCATCCACGTCATGTGCAACGGCGAGATCTACAACTACCTCGACCTGCGGCGCGAGCTCGAATCGTTCGGGCATCACTTCAAGACCCATTCGGACGTGGAGACCATCGTCCACGGCTATGAGCAGTGGGGCGACGACGTAGCCCGTCATCTTCACGGCATGTTCGCCTTCGCGGTCTGGGATGAGGACCGGCAAAGACTCCTGCTGGGCCGTGATCGCCTGGGCAAGAAGCCCCTTGTCTACGCCGAATCGCAGGACCGCCTGGTTTTCGGAAGCGAATTCTCCGCGGTCCTGGCCGACCGGCGGGTGTCCCGCGACGTGGATCACCTGGCCATCCACGACTATCTGACCTATCAGTACGTGCCCTCCCCGGCCTCGGGATTCAAGGCCATTCGCAAGCTTCCCCCGGCGCACACCCTCGTCTTCGAGGGCGGGGTGGCGAAGACCTCCCGCTACTGGCAGCCGTCGTGTACGCCCCGCCTCGACCTCACCATGGAAGACGCGGTGGCCGAGACGGAGCGCCGGCTGAAAGAAGCGGTGCGCAAACGACTCATGAGCGAAGTGCCTCTGGGCGCTTTCCTCTCGGGGGGAGTTGACTCGTCTCTGATCGTGGCTCTGATGTCCGAGTTCACCCGGGTGAAGACCTTTTCCATTGGCTTTGAGGAGAGCGGTTTCAACGAACTTCCCCACGCTCGGGCGGTGGCCGAGCGCTACGGCACCGACCATCGCGAGTTCGTGGTGCGATCAAACGCGGCTGAAGTCCTGCCCAAGCTCGTCCGGCACTACGGTGAGCCTTACGCGGATTCCTCCGCCCTGCCTTCGTACTACCTGGCCAAGCTCACCCGCGAGCACGTGACCGTGGCCCTGAACGGCGACGGTGGAGACGAGTTCTTCGCGGGCTACGACCGGTACCGGGCGCTCCCCTACTTCAAGCTCGCCCGCCTGCTGATGCCCTTCGGCCCCGCGGCCCGCGCTCTCGCCCGATGGCGGGCCCTTCCCATCCGCGCCCGACGCGCGTTCGCCGGGGCCGGCCACAACCCCCGGCAGGGTTATGCGCGTCTGATGTCCTACTTCTCCCCCGAAGAGAAGCGCCGGCTCTACACCCCGGCGATGGGTCGGGAAGTCGAGGCTGTCGATTCCTACCGGTGGCTGTATTCCTTCATGGAAGAGTCAGGCGAGCCACTGGGCGTGAGGTTCCTCCAGTACGCCGACGCCATGACCTATCTGCCGGGGGACATCCTGACCAAGGTGGACATCGCAACCATGGCGAATTCGCTCGAAGGTCGATCGCCTCTGCTGGATCACGAGCTCGTGGAGTGGGCTCTTCGGATTCCGGAGAACATCTCCAGCAATTTCTCCGAAGGAAAGCTGGTCTTAAAGGCCCTGGCCCGGAAGCACCTGCCCGGCTCGGTGATCGATCGCCCCAAGATGGGGTTCGCCATCCCGATCAACACCTGGTTTGCCGGAGAGCTTCAGCCCCTTGTCCGCGACGCGCTCTTGTCGCAGAGGGCTCGAGAGCGCGGCCTCTTCGATCCGGCTCGCGTGGAGCGGATGATTTCGGACCACGTGTCGGGACGGGAACTGCACGGTTATCGGCTCTGGGCCCTGCTCTGCCTGGAGTTGTGGTTCAGGGAGGTGGTGGAAGCGAGCCCCTGACACCCGGAGCCCGAGGTCGGGACGGGCAGACGGCAGCCGGACGCCATGGGCCGATCCAGGGTTCTGCTGCGGGCGACGATTCCCAATTTGCCCTTCGCCGGGAATCCGCGGGAGCGAATCAGCGCCAGGGGATCAGGGCCCGGGCGGACGCCTCTGAACCACGTCCGTAAGGATCGAACTCAACTCGGAGGCAATGCGATCGACCGAGAAGTCCTGAGAGCGTTCACGCGCCGAGTCGCCCAGGCGGGTGCGAAGCGCTGGGTCCCCGAGGGCACGCTGGATGGCCGCCCTGAGTTCTCGGACCGCCGGTTGAGGAAGCAGGGCCTGAACGCCATCCTCCAGCAGGTCCGAGGCGGCACCCACCCTGGTGGCCACGATGCAACGGCCGAGAGCCATGGCCTCCATCAAAGCGTTCGACATCCCCTCGGACAGAGACGGCTGGACAAACACATCCGCGGCGGCGATGAAGGGGAGCGGATCTTTGTGGTGCCCGAGGAAGGTGATGCGATCGGACAGTCCCCCTGCTTCCGCCACCGCGCGCAGCCGCCCCTCTTCGGGCCCATCGCCGACCAGGACGAGCCGGGCGCCCGGGTTGGCTGCGTGGACCGCCGCGAAGGCCTCGATCAGCATGCGGTGTCCCTTGACCGGCGCCAGCTGGCCCACCGACAGGACTACCGGTCCGGTGACGATGCCCCACTCGCGCCAGTCAATCGGGTCCGCGCGGGCGATCGAAACCGCGTTGGGGAGATAGGCAGTCCGTCCAGCCTCCAGGACCCCGGTCGCCTCTTCGCGTAGGACGCTCTGCGCGTTGAACAGGGTGAGGTCGGCTCTTCGATGAACCAGGCGGGCGACCATCCTGTGGGATCTGGGCAGGCCCTTCAGATAGGACTCGCGGACCGAGACCACGAGGTTCGGCCGGGGCCTTAATCCGCGCGAGGCGAGGACAATCAGCAGGTTGGCCAGAAACAGCAGGGACAACACCACGTCGGGCTCGAATTTCCGGATCGCGTTCCGGAGTCTTGCCACCACGTGCAGATCGAGCGGACCGCGCCGGTGGAGGAACGTCACGGGGATCGCCGCGGCCGCGAGCGGTTCGGCGAAATCGTTACGTTCCTTGATCACGACGATCGATACCGACCAACCCAGGTCCTTGAGTCCGCAGGCCAGGAGGGTGGCTTGCTTCTCGGCACCCGCTCGGGCCAGGTCGCGCACCACGAATAGACACTTCACCGGAAACGCCCCTTCCCCGCACCGGTCGACCAACGCCTCACGAGGACATGCACTCCCGAAGCCAGATCGTCGCCGTGCACCATCGAGCCAGGTACGGCCGGTCGGCCAGGGCTTCGTCCAGCGCGAGTTGCCTGTCCACGAAACCTCGATCGAGACGGCCCCCGAGGTCGCCCCCGGCGGCCAGGGCTTCGCGAATCACGGGAAAGGCCTCTCGCAGCAGTCTCGCTTCCGGCGTAGCGAAGCCGAGTTTGTCCTTCCGGCGGACGATGGACGGAGGCAAAAGATCCGACATCGCGTCACGAAGAATGGACTTCGTCCAGCCGCCGCGGAAGAGCGCCGGGGAGGACAGGCGCAAACACGCGTCAACCAATCGGAAATCGAGGAAGGGCAGGCGCGCCTCGACCGCAAAGCGCATGGTGTTGCGATCCTCATAGCGGAGCAGGGCGGGGAGGCTCGTGACCGTCAGGCTGCGACGGCGTTCATCGTCAACGCGCTGGGTCGGTTGATGCTTGCGCCCGGCCTCGGCCAGCGACCCGAACTCGCGGGTGAACGCCTCCCCGGGCAGAACGGCATGGGTGGCACCTCGGGCGCGAATGAAGGAGCGGGCGGCGGCGGGCCAGGGCAACCGATGGTAGGCGGCGAGAGCGGCGAGCCAGAGAGGAGATCGTGCCATGTTCGCGGCCAGGGCGCGGCCTTCGCGGGACGCGGCGAGAGCGCCGCGCTCGTTCCAGACTTCCGCCAGGAAGGGCCCGGCCTGGTAGTGATATCCGGCCAGGAGCTCGTCGGCCCCCTGGCCGTCCAGAAGAACCTTCACCCCGGACGAGGCGGCCGAGCGAGCGACGCAATACTGGGTGTACGCGCCGAGGGACGGGGTGGGCTCGCCCTGAGCCCGGACGAAACTCACGAGATCCTGCCCGAGACTCTCCCCATCGGGAGAGACGACATGGTCGATCACGCCGGTGGCGGCGATCGCGTCTGCGACGAAAGGCGCCTCCGAGAAACCGGCATCGGCGTAGATCGCGGAGAAGGCGTGGTAGCCGCCTGCTCCCTTGATCTGCCGTGCCGACAGAGCCGTAATCGCAGACGAATCGAGACCGCCCGAGAGGCATGTTCCCACCGGCACATCACTGCGCCGTCGAATGCGGATCGCGTCGTCCAGCAGATCCTTGAACTCTTCGACCGACGGATCGGGGCCGGTCGAGGAGGGAAGCTCGTACCACCGAGTCACGGTTGCGTGGTGGCCGTCGATATCGAGCACAAGGGCGCCCCCCGGTGGAATGCGGGAGATCCCCTCGAAGAAGGTCCGCTCGCCCTCCTCGATCACGCCCTCCTTGAGGAAGGATGACAACGCTCTTTCGTCCACTCTGGGGCGGGAAC
>JAQBHL010000181.1:0-6664 GCA_032127745.1 Acidobacteriota bacterium | reverse complement strand
AACGGCTCGCCGGCGGTGTTGGCGAGCCCGCCACAGCCGCACACCCAGGAGCAGTAGAAGCGCTTGCCCAGGAAGAACGCGAGCAGCGGGAGCGCGTAGATTCTTCGTTCGTAGGTTCTTCGTTTCTCGCGAAGATGTTGTGCTGACCTCAGGCGGCAGCGGCGAAGAGTGCCGGGTAGGCGACCTCCCTGAGCTTGATCGCGGTGGACATGGTCCGGCGACCGGCCAGGGAGACCCGCCAGCGGCGCGAGCGCGGGATTTTGGCGATGAGTCCGTGCGCATGGAGACGGCGGAACAACCGAGTGACCTGGCTCGGTTGCCTGTCTTCGTTTGCTGCGAGGGGATAAGAGGTGCGCCCCAGCTTCTGTCGCACGTCGCGGTTCGTGAAACCGTGCAGGGCGTGTTCCCCCGCCAGGAGCACCTCGAAGAGCATGCGCTCGTTGCGCGACAAGGGATTGAACGCTCTGACCGTCCTGCCGTCTTTGGTCGATGCGTTGGTCGTCAACGCGTCGAGATCCCGCACGGCGGGAGTGGGATCTTGTACCTGACTCAAGGCATCCAGGTACCTGACATTGCTTTGGGCCGAGATCTCTCGATATCGGAACAGCAACGTCACGCTCTTTCGTAGGGGAACCCATGCCATCACGTCCCGGCCTTGACGACGTACCCGCCGGCGCACCCGGAACTCCTCCGGGTTGTTGATCACCGTCTCCACTCGCAGCACGGTTCCCTTGTCGTACATCTTGATCCAGTTGAACTTCATCCGATGTTTGACCCGCCGGCCAGGCACCCGCGTGCCTCGAAGCTCCACTTCGCGTTGGTCGGTTACCACCTCGCCTTGGAAGTGGCCGGTAAGCTTGCGGCCGAGGAAGCCCATCACGTCGCTCGCGCTGAAGTAAAGCGCGCTGTACTGGCACAGCCGGGGCATCAACTCCTCGAGGTCTGCGCGCTTGCGAAACAGGATGTCGGTCGAGTACTCGGACTGGGCCGTAACCCAGTAGTACTGCATCGGGTGGAGAATCTCCCCCTGCCGGAGCAGAGGATTGACTCGCAGGGCATACCGGCCGAGCACATGAATCCAGTCGACCCGCTCGAAACTGTCGGCCAGCTCTTGAGACCGCTCGACGTCGCTCAGCCGCACGAACGCATTGTCGAGCTTCATGTACTTGATGTCGTGACGATCGAGTTCCCGAGCCAGCCACTCGTGGCCGTTGACGTAGATCTGAATCTGAAACGGGAACCAACTCTGGAGCTTGACGTGGATGAGCCCCAGGGCTCGGTCCAGGAAGTAGTAGTAGAAGTGAAGACACTTGCGCCTCGCCGACTGCACGTAGGGTGATCGCCCGTTCCAGACCAGGGAGAAGGTACGGCACGGCTCCACCACGGACGGCACGCACACCAAGCCCTCCGTGATCCCGTCGCGCTCGGCGATTGTCCGGGCGAGATCTTCCTTCTTCGTCGCGTGACTCAGGTACTCGTAGGGGCGCCCCGGTGCAGGACGGCGACTCCTTCAGCCATCGGACCGCGGCGACGAGCGTCGGGTCCTCACCGCCGTTTGGCTGCGCCGGCGCGGCGATGAGTTCGTCCGGCTCGACTCCGGCCGCGTACCGCCTCCCGGTTCGGTCCGCCATCGTCGCGGTCGTCAGGAGGATCATCGCGCCGTCGGAGAGAGGGAAGGTCGAGTTGCCCGCGGAAAGACCGTCCGTAGGTTGTCCAAACGAGCGGGTCTGCAGGCGGCCGCGGAAGGCGATGGTCACTGCCTCGCCTGCACCTGCGGTTCCGGGACCGGTCAGAACCGCCACGCGCACGGCCTCAAGGCCCTTGAGGGTTTCTGGCGGCGCCACCCCGAGTGTGTCGCCCGCGGTCCAGGGCGGGCTCGGCCCGGAAGGATCTCCGAACGTTCCGAGCCGCTCATGTCCCAGGAGCGGCTTCAGGGCCGCCAGCACGGGCCACATGTTGCCTCCGGTGTTCCCGCGGAGGTCCAGGATGAATCCGCAACGCGCCGCGGGGGCGGTCGAGTTCAGGCTGGCGTGGACTCTTCTGGCGTACGCGCGCACATTCGAGTCGCCACCCAGGAATCCCGACACGCTTATGTAGCCCACTCCACCCGCGAGGGCCCGGACCACCGGCAAGGGGGTTTGCTCACCGCCGGACCAAAACGCCTGCGCTTTGGCAGCCGGCACGAAGTAACTGCGACGGTCTCCTACCTGGGTAAGGAGCCATTGGATGGCGCCGTACGCCTCGGAAGGCTTTCGGGCGCCCCCGGCAAGGCTCCGAACCTGGGGCTCCACCACGTTCCAGTCGACCGAATCCCGGCGAATGGCGTTCTTCTTCACGAGTGAGATGGCCTCGTCGAGGACGTTCGCCGCCGGTGCGGAAATGGGGACGCCAGCAAACGGCTCGCCTGTTTCGAGTCGAACGCCTCGCGCGGAGACGCTGCCCTCGCCCTGAAGCAGGATCCCGAACGTCAGCACCGTGGCATTGTCTGGAACGGGTATCGAAACGGATTGCGCCCTCCAGCCGGCCTCGGAACGGACGGGGCCAGCAAGGCTGTTTTCAAGGGTAACGGCAACCGTGGTGCCCGCGTCGGCGCGGATCAGGAGGCCGGCGCCTTTCTCCGATCCGGCCAGAAGCTCTCCGGTCAGCGTGACCCGACGCCCGCGAAACGGCTCCGCAGGCAGAGTCGCCAGGACAGATGCCGAGCTGCGACCCGGGTCCGAAGTCGACCGCACCGACACCGTTGCGCCTTTCGCGTCCGTGGCGCGCCCGGTCGCCTCCATCGCGAACTCGAGCGCAGGACCGCCGAGCCTCCATTCGCCCGTATCGACCGGCGGGGTAGTGACGGCCTGTCCAAGCAGGGCAAGCACCAAATGCGCCGAGGCGATCACGGCCGGATTATAGTGTCACCCGCCAGGGCCCGCGGGCCGATTGCCGCCTCGCGGACTCGCAGAGCACAACCAGAAAGCCGGCCGTGGTCGTGACGTCGCTGCCTTCGCCAGCGCTACGGTGAGCGACGAGCGGCCCCGCGGCTTCGGCGAGTACCCCGTCCCCACGTGGCCCCCGCAATCGCGAACGCGGTGTTCGCCGCGACCGGCTGGAGGGTTCGCAAACTGCCGATCACGCCGGCGCTCATCCAGCGCACCTGACCCCACCTCACCTGTCCTTGTCGAGCACGATGCGCGCGTCAGTAGATCGTTATTGCGTTCGCGAACTCGACACTCACACTTCCGCACGTTGTCGTCACCGTGACCGGTTCCCACCTGTTCGCATATTCGGTGGTCGGCGTTCCTATCTTCGTACATTCAAAAGGTTGCAGCATCTCGATGCGCGCCGTGGTGCCAGGGAGTACCACCGAGGGCGAGAACGACATTTGGAAACCGTTGGGCCGGACGATCCCGTTGATCGTGATTGGGACACCGGCGCCCACGCTGAGGTCGAAGGTTGCGCGAACGACTTGCTGGGACGTTCCGACCGGACAGAAAAGTCTGTCAGGGTCGAAAGTGGCGGACGAGTTGGAGAAAGCGCAATTGGGAGTTGGCGTCGGCGTCGGCATGGTGACCGTGGTCGTGGGGGCTGCCGGGAGGTTTGCCTTCCCGCCGCAGGCCGCGAGCAGAACAAGGAGGGTTGCCGCCAGTAGGCTTTACCGTCCTCTGAACCGACGAATATTCGTAGCGCGCAGGACGTTTGGCCCGCGTGATCGACCCCTTCGGCAATTGGCTCGGGTGATCTTCACGGAGTTCATCGCGGCCTCGACCCAGCTAAAAGTGCGCCGGCCTGCACGTTTCCATGTAACCGGTCCAGGGCTCACCGCTGCTGAGCACGATATCGTACCGTTCGCTGCCGACATTCGAGGACTTGAGCCCGATGCGATCACCCTGACCGGCCTGCGCGCAAAACCCAAACGCCTGGAGGCGGAGGGCCACCGCCTGAGCGTAGGCGTCTTGATCCCTGACCACGGAGCCGTCGAAGAGGTCGGGTCGGGTCCGCCGGACTTCGGATTGCGCCAGTTCCAGTTGCGAACGAAAAACCGGTGTCTCGGATCGACACTGGCTGGCACTCGATGGGGGGAGGCTACACGCGGGGCCGCCGGGTCCGATTGGGCTCGGGGCGGGGCCGGGCACCGACGTGGGGGAAGGAGTCGCCGCAGGAGTGGGAGCGACGGGCGGAGACGATGTCGTCACCGCCGGGCTCGGCTTCGTGCCGCCCTCAGGCTCACAGGCTCCGAAAAAGCCCACGCCGACGAGCGCCATCGCTGCAAGCGCCCTGCCCCGAGTCTGACTGGCCTTCATGGATTGTCGCGAGTCTATTCGATTGCCGATCGGTGGTGGCACGGCAGGCGCCCATCAGGCGCTCACCAACGATTTCATCATGGCGCGTTCCCGGTCGAGAAATGGCCTGAGTTTGTATTTCCAGCGTAATAACGGTGCTACGAGTACCCGCGAGGACCTGTATGTTGTTCATCGACCGGACCTGGAATCTGACTGGGGAGTGCCAGTCAAGCTGCCGGACACGATCAACTCGGCCTTTAATGATCGCGCCGCGTTTGTTTCATACGATGGCCATTGGCTCTTCTTCGCAAGTGACCGGCCTGGCGGGGTGGGTAGTACGGACCTGTACGTATCGTGGCGCACGCACGTGCACAACGACGGCGATTGGCAGCCAGCGGTCAACCTCTCGGCAGTAAAGTCCGTTGGCTTCGAGTCTGGCCCCACGCTCTTCGAGGACGAGGAGTCCCAAACCACGCAACTGTACTTTAACAGCGCCCCCTTTCCCGGCGGCACTCAGGCGGTGGCAGACATTTACATGAGCACCTTGGGCCCAGATGGCTTCGGGCCGCCGACGCCGGTGGTGGAACTCAGCAGTCCGGGGCAGGAAGGCCGCCCTTACCTCCGACGCGATGGCCGCGAGATCTATATGCAGTCGAATCGGTCCGGCGTCTTGGCCATCTGGGTTGCCACGCGTTCTTCGACCGCTGAATGCTGGTCGGAGCCCGTGCTCGCCATCGGCTCGGAGGATATGCAGGACCCGGCAGTGACTGCCATTACGACTCCGGTGTTGTCTTGGGATAACAGGACGTTGTTCGTCGGGGTGGGTCCAGCAGGCAATATCTTGGTTTCAAGTCGGGAGAAGGTGAAAGAGTGAGACGTGTTGGACTCCGCCACCCGGGGGAATAGCTCTGCTGGTCTCCTCAGCCTCCCGACGCTGGGGGTGACTCGGCTCATTCGCCCTCGGCCTAATGTACGAGGGTTTGCGTCTCCGAACCGTTGATCCGCTGTCTCAGAAAAGCTGATCGGGTGCATCATGGCGCCCGATGCGAGGAAGCCCGGCCAGGAAGAGCGATCTCTCCAGCGTGGGGGCGGCTTCGGCCCGCGCGATATGGCCCGTCCTTGCCCGCCTGCTCGCCCTCGGCCTCGATCCACAGCCCATCCTGCTCGCCGCCGGCGTCGATCCTTCCCTGGTGGAAGGCTCCGAGGCCCGGATCCCGCATGTACTCCTCCTCTCCATCTGGAGGGGAGCAGCCCTACGCAGCGGGGATCCCGCCTTTGGATTGCATGCGGCCGAAGCGATCCGGTCCGGCGCGGTCGACGTCCTCGACTACAGGTTCCGGCTGAGCGCCACGCTCGGAGAAGGCCTCGAGCGGCTCGTTCGCTATCACTGCCTCATTCACGATACCGCCTCCCTTTCCCTGCGCATCGACGGGAACGCCGGAGCGTACTCGAGATTGTCGCGCACCACCTCGTAGAGCGCCGTGGCCTCGGGCCGATGCCGCCGGTAGACGCCCGGTGCGGCACCGGTCTTCGGCGGCGGGGTGTTCTCGGGCGTGCCGCGCCACGATGCCGGTTGACGAGCAACCCCTGCTGGCACTACACGTGCTCACTTCGCACGCGGTTGAGATGGCGGAGCGGAGTACGGCAGACACCCTCGATCTGGCCTTCCGGCATGCGGACTTCCCGACGTTCGAGGGAGAGGCCTCGAGCGTAGCCCTGGCTTGCGCCGTCTTGGGTCCACTCATCGTTGGGAAATCAGCGCGGTGAGGCTGGCTGCGCCTCATGTGTGGGCCTCGTCGTGGGAGCGGCGGGTGTGGTCGCGCCCGCAATCGCCGTCTGGGGTCTGTTTCCTTTCTGGCGCGCCCCATAGAGTGCCCCTGTGCGCGTTCCCGTCCTGATCGTCCCTCTCTCACGCGCCCACCAGCGGCATCGAGAAAGCATCAAACACCCCAGCGCGCTCGCGACCGAGCACACCTTCAAGAACGACTACGCGGCACGACGGCCAGGAACCGTGCGGATCAGTGCCTCTGAACGTCCGGAAAAAGGTTGATGATGCCGACCGCCCACTCCCCGAGCGGGCCCCAACCCACAAGGTCGTCGAAGAGCCCGAGGCGCACCAGCACAAGATCCTTCGAAGGGACGACCACCACGACCTGACCCTCGTGACCCTGGGCGAGGAAGATGTCGCGGGGACCGTTGGGTGCGAACGCCACTTGCGGCTTGCCCCGGCCGACCGCGGGGGTCACCCAGAGGCCCGCGCCGTAGACGTCGCTGTTGGCGGCCGGCGTCTTCGTGCGCGCGAAGTCCACCCACCCTTCGGGCAGGATGCGTCGGCCATCCCACTCGCCGTCGCGCAGGTAGAGCAGGCCGAAGCGGGCCCAGTCGCGCGCGGTTGC
>JAQBHL010000180.1:0-16683 GCA_032127745.1 Acidobacteriota bacterium | reverse complement strand
TGGTCGGGACGCACCTCGAGATAGTCCTCGAGCACGATGGTCTGGCCGTCCAGATGAAAGAAGGTGAACCGGTCGTCCCGATCCATGCGGTCCAGGACGCCGTCGACCAGATCGATCAGGCGCAGGCGGTACTCCTCACGGGTGAGATACCACTCGCGGTCCCAATGAGTATGGGAGATGACGTGGACCTGGGTCGGCATGGTCTGGCTCAAGATGAACTCACCCTTTCACCGCACCCGCGGTCAAACCGGCGACAAAGAAACGCTGCAGCAGTATGAAGGCGAGGAGCACGGGCAAAAGGCCGATGATGCTCGCGGCCGCCACCAGATGCCACTCGGTTTCATAGCCGCTCTGGAAACTGAACAGCCCGACCGGAATCGTGAACCGTGGCTGCGAATCGAGAAGGACCAGAGCCAGACAGAATTCCGACCAGTACGCGGCGAGGTTGAATATGGCGACGGAGGCCAGGCCGGGGCCGATGAGGGGCAGGGCCACCAGCCGGAAGACCGCGAAGCGGGAGCAACCGTCAAGACGCGCGGCCTCGAAAAGCGAGGTCGGCAGCGCATCGAAGAAGCCCTTGAGCAGCACGCTGGTGAATGGAATCTGAATGGCCGCGTAGACCAGGATCAACCCGGAATGAGTGTCCAGCAGTTGAAGCCTCGACACCAGACCGTAGATGGGCACCAGAAGGATGATGGGAGAGACCATCTGCGCGGCCAGAAGAAGGAAGACGAGAGAGTCCCGACGCCGGAACCGCTCGCGCGAGAGAACGTAGGCCGCCGGAATCCCGATCAGCAGAGTGAACAGGGTGGCCAGAACCGCCACCCGCGCGCTGTTCCACAGATAGAACGGGATCTGGGTCTTTTCCAGAATGGTCGCGTAGTTCCGTAGCGAAGCATGCTCGGAAATGAGCCGGGGTGGAAACTCGAAGGCCTCGGCTTTCGTCTTGAGAGAGAGAGAGAAGAGCCACAGCTGGGGCAGCAGGAAGGCCAGGCCGATCAAAGAGAGTGCCAGTTGCAGCGGGCGATTGTTCTTCTTCCTCATGGGGTCGCCTCCCGGCTCATGCGCACCGCGATCAGGGCCAGGCCGAGGTTCAGGCCCAGCATCACCGTGGCGATGGCCGCGGACCGGCCCGCCTCCAGCGCATAGAACGCCGATCGGTACATGTAGAGCGCGATCACTTCGGTCTGACGGGCCGGGCCTCCTCCGGTGAGGGGCAGGATCAGGTCGAAGGTGTTGAGGGTATAGATGGTGATGAGGACGAGGTTCAGGGCCAGGATGGGCTTGAGTTGAGGCAGGATCACCCAGCGAAGCCGCTGAAAAGGGGTCAAGCCCTCGAGATCCGCGGCCTCGTGCAGTTCCTGGGGGATGCGCATCAGACCAGCGAACTGGAGAATCATGCTGAAGGCCGATCCGCGCCAGACATTCGCCACGATCACCGAGCCCAGGGCCAGAGTTCCCGAGGAAAGAAACGGGAGGGCGGGGAGCCCGATCATCGAGCCGAGGTAGTTCGCAATCCCCGAGCGGTTCTCCATGAGCAGGATGCGCCACAGGACTCCGATCAGGACTCCGGGGATCACCCAGGCGCTCACCACCACCGCGCGGGTGAGCATGGTTCCGGCCGTGCCGCGCCGCCTCGCCGAATCGATCAGGACGGCGATGGCCAAGCCGATGGCGAGCTGAAGAATGACCGACCCGGCCACGAACACCAGGGTCACGAAGAGCATGCGGGGAAGTTCCGGGTCCGTGGCCACGGAGACGAGGCTCGCGGTGGTGTACGAATAGCCGGCACCCGCGATGGTCAGGTTCGTGGCCGCGAGGCGAAGCAACTCCAGCATCGGGTAGAGCAAGAAAGCGGAGGTGAGCGCCATGGCGGGAGCGAGCCAGATGACCAGGGCCCGGTTTTCCTGCCACAGCGTCCGCAGGGCGAGGAGGAGCAACAGCGCGGTCAGGGCGGCAGGAATGAAACTGACCGGATCGGAGGAGGGCGCCGGCGTCACGTCTGCCCGCTGGCGCTCGGCCACCTTCAAGACCTCGGCCCAGGCGCCATCCACGGCCTGTTCGGGGGTCTTCTCGCCCGAGATGGCATAGCCGATCGCCACCTGGAGCTTCTCCGAGATGGCCGGGTAGATCCGCACCGCCGGCCGGGCGCGCGCCGTCACCAGCCATTCACCGAACCGGGCCTGAAAAGGGTCTTCCCGGAAGTAGGGAAAGTCGCGATAGACGCTGCGCCTCACCGGAAGCAAATGGGCGGGAAGACTGATCGCTCCCACGTTCTTCGACGACTCGATGAACTGGATCAGCTCGGAGGCGGCCTGCTGCCGGACCGCGTCTTTGGCGAAGCTCACCCACACCCAGCCTCCGACTCCGGTCGAGATCACACCTGGTTCCTTCTGGGGCATGGGTGCGATCTCCCACTGCGCCAGCTGTTCAGGGGTGAGGCTCGGGGCCATGTCCCGGAACTGCCAGCTCCCGCCCAGGAACATGGCGGTGTCGTTCGCGATGGCGGCGGACGAGAGTTGCTGGTAGTCGTTGTTGGCCAGGACCGAACGCGGAGAGGCTCCCTTGGCCACGGTGTCGCGCAGGAACCGCAGCACATTCACCATCTTTTCCCGGTTGCCGGGAAGGCCGAAGACCGGGTTTCCTTCCGCATCGACGAGGTCGCCGCCTTGAGCCCAGAACATGGGCAGATGGTCGAACACCGCGGCTTCCCAACGTCCGGCGTTGTAGAGGTAGCCCGAAATCTTCTTTTCGCGCGCGATGCGACTCGCGACCTCGATCAACTCATCCCAGGTCCTCGGCGGAACGGGCACCAGATCCTTGCGGTAATACAGCACCCGGCAGTCGGTGCCGTGCCAGAGTCCATATACGTGACCATCGGCGCCTTTGAGAGTATCGATGGCGAAGGGCAGGAAATCGGCGCGATCCTCGGCCGGCCAGTAGGGATCGAGCGGCTTGACGTGGCCCCCGGCGAGAAACAGAGGCATCCAGAAGCTGTCCACGGACGCCACGTCGGGCAGGCGGTCGCTGGCCGCTGCCATCATGAGCTTGGCCTTGTGTAGCTCCAGAGCGGGCATCACTGAGATGTCGATGCGAACATCCGGACGCTCACGCGCCCAATCCTGGAAGATGCGGGTGAAGACCGCGGCCACGTCTTCGCGGGCGGCCAGGTGCGAGTAGTCCTGCTGGGCCCACATGCTGAGAACGATCGGCGCGTCCTCGCGACCGATGCGGACCGGGGTGACCAGATCATCGCCGTTCTGCGCGTAGCCGAACGCCGCCCCGGCCAGGAGCGTTCCGACGAGTGCTACGGAGGCGAATCGGCAAGCGGTCAGCATCAGCGAGCGCTTATCTTGATCCAGACCGGGTTGGTCACGGCGATGGGCGCGCCGGACGCGGCCAGGATGTGGACTCTGAGATAGCCATTGGTCGAGGCGAATCGGTCGAAGTGGACCTTGCCGTCCACGATCGGGGCCATGGCCACGCGTTCGCCGTTCCAGAGAAGTTCGGCTCGCCCACCCTGGTAAGGAGAAGCCTCTGCCGTGATGGACACGTCGTAGGCATCGCCCGTCCTGAGCGAAACCGTGTCCCCGATCCGTGCCTCGCTCTTCGAGGACACCACGCGCAGCTCGGGGGGTGGCGTGGTCCCGTCGGCCATCACCACTACCCGACCGGCGCGGATGGAGTCGAGAATGGCGCGGGTGGAGAGCTCGGGCGAAAAGACGCGCACGCTGGCCGAGCCAATGGGGGCGTCTCCCCGGTGCCAGTCGCTCACCCCGATCGCGGTCACTCGGCGGCCCTGGCGGAGCAGGGTGTCCCACAGCGCCACCGCGCGCGGCATCTCTTCCGGCTCACGTCCCGTGATCTCGATCGTAGCGACCCCATCCGAAACCCCGTGCGTCCACGAGCACGCGACGCAGGCTGAATAAGGATGATTGATCCCCGCCATGGCGCCCCTCGCCACCACCGCCTTCACCAGCCCGTCGATGGCGGGGTCTCCGGGCAGGACCCGGAAGTCGACGAAGTCGCGCGCGCCCTGAAGGCCCCACACGTTGAAATGACCGCCCGGCGTCGTCACCTCCTCGCCCACGATGGTCAACAGGCCGGGAACATCGATCGCTTCGCGCTGGTGCGCGGTGTTGTTGTGATCGGTGATGGCCAGAAAGTCGAGACCCGAAGCGCGGGCCTTCTCGGCCAGGGCCTGCGCGGGGAGTGCGCCGTCGCTGTTGTGGGTGTGCGTATGCAGGGCGCCCGAGTACCAGGCCGGCCCGGATCCGACCGGCTCTTTCGCCCTGGGCGGCAAGGGGGGCGGGGCGCTCGCGCCGGTCGGCGCAGAGGACGTTCGGACTCTCACCTCCACATTCACGCCCGCGGGGCTGACCTTGTACAGACCGAGGCCCACGTGCCACTGGCCAGCCTGGATGGGGCCCGGCCAGTATCCCGGTGTCGCGTCGCTTTCGGTCACGAAGATGGCGCTGCGCTCGCCGCCCGTCCAGCCCCGGAACGCCTTGGTGCCGAGAGCGAGGGAGCCCGGCTCCAGCAGGCCAAGATCCACGACGTTCTCGCCCTCCGCCCGGTCGTAGGTCAATTCCACATCGACGCGGGTCGTGCCCACGGGCACCTCGAAGGGCACGTTCACGTAACGCTCGACCTGTTGGACCTTCGGCGTGTAGTGCTCCTGGATCACGACCACACGTCCTTTGGGGTCGGTCTCCGTCTGGGCGTGAATCGCGGGGACGGACAGAGAGGTCACAAGCGACGCCAGCGCGGCCGATCGAATGCGTCCGGGCAGCATCGCGCCTACTGAACCCCCTCGTGATCGGCCAGCATATTGAGGACGAGCGCGGTCCACGAGAAGTGATGCGCTCCGAAACCCTCGCCGGTGTACGGATCGTAGTATTCGCGGAAACCGCCCCTCTCGATAAGAACCGCGGAACGATCCTCGATGGTGCGCGCGAGGTCAGTGTAGCCATGCCGGCGCAGGCCACGGGCGATGTACCAGTTCGTGTTGATCCAGGAGGGCCCGCGCCAAAGGAGCTTCGAATCGAGCGCCTCTCGTCCTTCCGATGGCTTCATGTACAGCGCCTCGTTGAGTGCTATGGAAGGAACCGGGAAAGCGGCGGCGTACTCCTTCGGGTCGGAGAGATGACGCACCAGCGACTCCACCATCTCGCGGGGCAGGTCGGAGAGCAGGATCGGCATCAACGAACTCACGGTGCTGACCTGCATCTGTTCTTCGCGGAGACCGGCGAGATCGTAGAAGAGTCCGGTCTTGTGGTCGTAGCACTTGTCCACCAGCGATTGGGTCGTCCTCGCCGCGCGCGCGCGCAGGAGGGCGGAGGCCGCGGAGTCGCCCATTTCCTCGTGCAGTAGGGCGAGCACGCGCTCGTTCTCCGCGTAGATGGTGTTGACCAGCACGTCCTCGCAGATGAACCGGTCGGCCGCGAACATCTTGTCGTGATCGCGCTGCATCTCCGCGTAGGGACCGACGGCGCGCTGCCAGGCCGCGGTGAACTCGTCGCGGGTGGGGTGGCTCACCCCGAGATACCGGTCGTACTTGGGGATGTGATCGAGCCCGGATTCGTCGGGCTGGAGGATGGCGATGAGGCCATCCTGATCCGGGTCGCGCCGGAGGTCGAGCCAGTCGTAGTACCGGCGGACCTTCGGGAGCATCTCGGCCAGGAACGCGCGCCCAGTTTCGCCCCGTGAAGCGGCGAAAAGCGCCTCGGCAAGAAGCGGCGGCTGAATGCAGTCGGAGAGGTAAGGCGTGCGAAAGGCAATCGAGTATTCCTTCAGCATCTCCTCGAAGGCCTCGCGCTGCCAGAAGGTTACGTGGGACACCAGGCCGTCATCCAGCTGATTCCTGAGCAGGCTCCGGATCTCGGACCGCGACCGCTCCAGGTCGTACCTCGCGAGGACGATCGCGTGGAAGCACGAATCCCAGAACCATTGAAAAGGATAAGTACCGGTGGAAGGGCAGACGAAATCGTAGTCGTGGCCGCACCAGGGAGCCCGGCCCTGCTGACGGTTTCGCTCATAGAGGGCCGCGACCCGGTCGAGCATCGCGTCGTAGCGGGGGGAGCTGCTCATGGATCTACCGCCGATCGGTCGCGATGCCTGGGCCTACTTCGCGTACGAGGCCGCGTTCTTCGCGTCGACGTACTCCGTCCCGGTATCGATGGTCCGGGCCACGGTTCGCCCCTCGGCCAGGGCGATGGCGGCGAGGACGCCCTGGCGTCCCATCTCTCTCGGGCTCTGGGCGACGCTGCCCGTGAGTTTGCCTTCAACGATCGCCGCGGCCGCTTCGCGGGTGGCGTCGAAGCCGATGATGGCAATCTTCCCGCGCAGTTTCCGGGCCTCCACCGCTTCCATGGCGCCCAGGGCCATCTGGTCGTTGGCCGCGAAGACGCCCTTGATATTCGGGTGCGCAGTCAGGAGATTCTCCATGACCGTGAGGCCGAGCTGACGTTCGCTGTTCCCGGGCTGTTGCGCCACCACCTTGATCCCCGGGGTCTTCGCGATTTCATCCAGGAACCCTTTGGCCCGCGCATCCTGCGACTCGTTTCCGGGGACGCCCGAGATCACCGCGACCTCGCCCGTGGTTCCGATGACCGCGACCAGCCCCATGGCCGCGAGCGCGCCGCCCTTCGCGTTGTCGGTTCCGATGTAGGACGACTTCTTCTCGAATGGGGCGTCGGTGTCGACGAGCACCACCGGAATGCCCCGACGGGCCGCCTCCTCAAGGGCGCTGACCACCTGCGCCGAGCCCGCCGGCGAGACCACCAGGGCCTTCACCCCGCGACGCACCTGATTCTCGAGAATGCTGACCTGCTGATCCACGTTGATCTCGCGGTCGGGAGCCGAGATCACGAGTTCGTAGCCGGGGTTCTCGGCTATAGCCGCCCGGGCGCCTTCCGCCATGACCAGCCAGAACTCGCTATCCATCGCCTTGGTGACGAGGGCGATGACTTTCTTCTCCGGGGGGCGGGCGCACCCCGGAAGGGCTAGGGCCAGGGAGAGGACGGCGGTGGTTACCTGGGACTTCATGAGGGTCTAATCTCCTTGACGCGCGCGCAGCACGTCCACAAAAACCGCGGCGACGATGACCACGCCAATGACGATCATCTGCCAGTAAGCCGAAACGTCCAAAAGGTTGAGGCCGTTCCGCAACAGGCCGATGAACAGGGCGCCGATCAGCGTGCCCGAGACCGTGCCCAGGCCGCCGAAGAACGACGCGCCGCCGATGATGACCGCGGCGATGGCGTCGAGCTCGGCTCCGGTTCCGGCCAGAGGGAAGCCGGAGTTCATGCGCGCGGCCAGAACCAGGGACGCCACCGCCGCCATCAGGCCCGACACGGTGTACGCCAGTTCAAGCCGCGAACCCACGGGCACCCCGGCCAGACGAGCGGCCTCGCGGTTGCCGCCGATGGCGAAGAGGTCGCGGCCATAGACCGTCCGCTCCAGCAGCAGGTACACGATCAGGCCGGCGAGCGCCACGAAGATCACCGCCGCGGGAATGCCGAAGAAATCGCCGTTGAACAGCACCCGAAAGCTTTCGGGCAGACCGCTGATCGGAACTCCGGCGGCCAGGATCATGGCCGCCCCGCGCGCGACGTTCATGGTGCCGAGGGTCGAAATGAAAGGGTGGGGGAGCTTGAGCCGGGTCAGGAGCAGGCCGTTTAAAAGGCCGACCAGGGAGCCCACGACGAGGGTGCCAAGGACGGCGAGGAGCGGCGAAACCCCCGCGCGCATCATCATGGCCAGGGCCACGCTGGACAGACCCAGGATGGACCCGATGGACAGATCGATACCCGCGGTGATGATGACTACGAGCTGCCCGAGGGCCAGCAGAGCGTTGACCGACGACTGCCTCAGCACGTTGATGAGGTTGTCGGCAGTGAGGAAGTGCGGCGAGGCGAGAGAGAGAACCACGCACAGGATCACCAGGCCGAGGAGCGGCGCCAGCCGTCCGAGAAGAATCCGGACGCCCTTGCGGTTCATGCCGCCACTCCCGCGGCGAGAGCCACGATGCCCTCGGCCGTGGCTTCGTCTCTCGACACCTCGCCCACGATCCGTCCCTCCCTGAAGATCAGGATCCGATGACACAGCCGGAGCAGTTCCGGGATCTCCGAGGAGGCCATCACGAGTCCCAGACCGCGAGCGGCCATGGCCTCGAGGTGACGATGAATCTCCTCCTTGGCGCCCACGTCGACCCCGCGCGTCGGTTCGTCGAGAAGCAGGACTTTCGTTTCCGCGCGGAGGAAGCGGGCGAGAACCACCTTCTGCTGGTTTCCGCCCGAGAGCGTCGCGACCTTCGCACCCACGCCGGTGGCCTTGATGGCCAGATCGCGGATGGCATCGAGCGCGGTCTGGAGGAGGACCTTTCGGGACAAGAAGCCGAACCGCTGTCCGCCTCTGGGGAGGACCAGGGTCACGTTGGTCTGGAGGCTCTGGCCGAGAACCAGGCCTTGCGCCCTTCGATCCTCCGGCACCAGGCCCATCCCCGAGGAGAGGGAGTCGCGCACCGTCCCGATCCAAACGGCGCCTTCACCCGAGTAGACACGCACCGTCCCGGTTGAACGTTTCTCCGAGCCGAAGATCGCATGCAGGGTGCGGGAGCGGCCCGCGCCGAGGAGACCGGCCAGACCCACGATCTCGCCGCGCCGAACCTGGAACGAGATGTCGGACACCCGGCGGGAACTCAGGGAGGAGACATCCAGCACCACCTCCGCTGAGGGAGCGTTTCGAGGCGCCCCCGCGGACGTCACCTCGCGGCCGGCCATGGCGCGAATCACCTCCGCGTTGGTCACCTCGGCGAAGGGTGCTTTGAGGACGACCACGCCATCGCGGAGGACGGTGATCCGCTCGGCCATCGCTCTCAATTCCTCGAGACGGTGCGAGATCGCGACCACCGCTCGTCCGGAGGCCTTCATGCGCGCGACCACTTCGTAGAGGCGCTCCACCTCGCGGGTGGACAGGGAAGAGGTGGGCTCGTCCAGGATGAGGACGCGCGATCCCCGATGCAGGGCTCGCGCGATGAGGACGAGCTGACGGTCGGCGAGTCGCAGGCGGCCGAAAGGCGCCTCCAGAGGCACATCGATGCCGACGAGGGCGAGGGCCGCGGCCGCGACGTCGTTCATGCGCTTTCGATCGACGACGCGCATCAGGCCCAGGCTCGATGGGGTTTCGCCGAGCGAGATGTTCTCCGCGACGCTGAGGGTGGGCGCTCCCTGCGGTTCCTGGGGGACCAGGCCGATGCCGCGCCGCTGCGCTTCCACGATGTTCCCAGGGGGCAGGATCGCTCCGTCGAGACGTACCTCGCCCGCGTCCGGCCGCAGCAACCCGGCAAGCACGGCCATCAGGGTGGACTTGCCCGCGCCGTTCTCGCCCGCCACCGCGTGTCCCTCGCCCGCGGCGAACGCCACATCGACCATCGAGATCGCGACCTGGCCCGAGAAGGCTTTCGTGATGCCCGTCGCTTCGAGGAGTGGCTCCACCGCCTCGGGATTGTAGTAGGTCTTTGGATCCGTTCTGGCCGAATTCATGGTCCGATGGGCCGAACCGAGACACTGTACAGGGAGAGGAGGCAGCGTAGCCCCAGGGCGGCGTCGACAAAGTCAGCCTTACGCGACAGCTCGAACAAATCGCCGGCGCGGGTTTTGGTGGGGTCGAGATCACGCCCATCTACGGCGCTCGGGGCTTCGGGGATCGCTATATCGATTTCCTCTCGCCGAAGTGGATGGAGATGCTCGAACACGTGGATCGAGGAGGCCAAAGCGCTGCAACGCCTTGTGCTGAAAGGCGGGAAGCCGATGGCAGGGCGTAGGCTTCGCCTTTGCCCGTCTACGGCAGTCTCGCGGTTGGGTAATCGGCAACTTGACAGATAGGGCCATAGGAAGCTATATTCCACCTCGCCGGGATCAATTAGGTTCTAATTGGGTTGAAATCAACCACAATTAAGGAGGACGAAAAAAGTGGACCCATCAACTGTTTACAAGACTTCCGTCAATCTGCCGCCGGATGCAGTCGAAGCGCTGAAGAAGCTGGCAGCGAAGCGCGGATCTTCTATGGCTGACATTATTCGTCAAGCTATCTCCACAGAGAAGTTTCTGGATGAAACCGTTTCTGGGGGGGGCAAGATCCTCATTGAAGAAAAAGACAAGTCACTCCGCCATCTCTTGATCAGGTAGGAGGGGTATTTCGTGGGCGGCACTGAAGATCCGGGCAAGACGGCAGAAGCAGAACAGACCATCGAGGTCGAGAAGGTAGGCGCCCCCCTTCCGGAAAGCCTTCCTTCTCCACCTAAGTCCAAGAGTTATACCTACGATCCGACTGAGGATCGCGAAAAAGCCCGTGGGCTCATCGCCCAAGCTCTGGTCGGTATCCTTGCGTTGATCGTACTCTTTGCCTTCCTGACCATGTGGCTCGGTTCAGTCAAGAGCGAAGATTTGAAGGATCTGTTGTCTGTGCTGATGGGTCCCGTGGCTGCCCTGGCCGGATCAGCAACGGGCTTCTACTTTGGCGGCAAAGTGGCCGCGGACGGGAACAAACCGGCCGAGTAGGCTCTTTGCGCCCGTACAGCACGAAAGTAAGTCCGGGCCTGATTCTGTTCGGGCGTTTAATGGCGCCGAGATGGCCTTGGTGCCTTACTTGAACTGGGCTCTAAGCCCGATCTCGAGGAATCTCTGCTTGGCGAATCCTTCGCTTGGATCCTCACCGTGCATATACGTTGCGCCCACGCCGATGTGCTTTTTCTTGTTTGCCGACTTGTAGAAGTAGTAAGTACCCGAGATGGTGAGCAAGGGATGGGAATCGTCAGCGTCTGCTGTGGTGTCCGAAAGGTCCTGACGAAACGCGTAGCTCACTGCGATGACCAATCGTTCATCGAGCTTTTGGTAGGCCGGATAGAGATTTAGGTCGACCATTCCCACAGCTCTGACAATCTCGCCCTCATCCTCCTTCTTTTCTGCCGAGTAGATACGCTCGTATTCCAGGCCAGCTTGCGGCGAGTAGTATCCCTTGAGGGACGCCGTCTTGAAGTAGATGTTTGGGCGAAGCGGACTGCCTTTCCCCAAGAAGACGCTGGTGAACTCCGCCGAAAGTTCAAGGGATCTAGCCCTTTTCACCCGGTCATTCTTGAACGTCCCTTCCATCAGGAGAATGGGTGAGGCCCTGTGTCCTCCCGGTTCCGTGGCGAGAAGTTGTCGTTCGAGGCTGAATCCTAGCTTGAAGGACTTAGCCGCATCCTTGTTGGGCGATGTGTTGAGCAGGGCCTCGGCCAATGGACCGAAGGTGGTCTGCGTCGTATCTATTAGGTTGCAGGTGACTCCCACACCAACCGTGTAGAGAGGCTTTTCGCCATTCTGAAACTTGGCCGCCACAAAAGCGGGCTTTGCGACATCCTTTTGCAGGTTCGTGTTCTGCCGAACGATCAGGCTGTCACACGGTGCCGCAAGGGCCTTTGAACTGGCAAACGAAACCAAGAGGATGAGAGTAGGTCGCGTCACGGGTAGGAAAACCCCGCGGCCTTGGCGACCAGAGCGATCGCATCTCCCGCGGTAACAAGATCCTCACAGTCGCCCCGGTTGAGCCTCGCCTGAGCCTTCCATCGTCTAGCGATCTTCTCGAATCCGCCGCCCAAGGCCTTTCTAGCGTATCCGGGCAGCCCGCAATCACCCTCGAGTGTCGTCTCATTCACAATGCTTGCGGCCGTGATCTGGTGATACGGACTCGCCCATTCGATGGTGGCCTTCACCAGGCCGACCATCTCCTCCGGAGCTGCTGGGTCATCCGCCATGTCTTCCTTCTTCACATTCTATGTTTTATGCCGCTGACGGGGTCGACCGCTCGTTCATCGCTCATCAATCGATGAGACGGCCTGAACCGGAGTGTTTCCGCCGCGATTTTCAGGGTGAGTGTTGTCCACTTGCCGACCGGACCATGTCCACCGCGATCAAGCTCAGGGAGGTCGCCTACCCGGCACTCTTCGTCGTTGCCGCCTGAGGTCAGCACAACATCTTCGGGAAAAACGAAGAATCTACGAACGAAGAATCTACACTCGGGCCGCCGACCTGCTCTACAAAGTCATCGACCGTCACTATGAGCGCTCCGGAGCCAGAGAGGAAAAGGGGAAGAAGCACAGAGCAAGAAACCCCCGGCGCGTTGCCCTTCGGGGGCTCCTGGAGATCCTTGTTTCCTGGGATCAGTGGGAAATCAGTCCAAAGCTCCTCCCTCGGCGCACTCAAAGCTCCGCCACCACCAGCGCGAAACGAGGAGAACCGAGGAGTGAGAAGTCACGAGGGGGCGGATTGTGGATGCCACCCGGCCGATCCTGTTAACCGCTTTCCCGGAAGACATAACCCACCCCCTGCTACAGTGCGGGCGTTTTGAAGAAGGGAAGCTGGTTCCGATGGACGCTGAGCCTGATCGCTCTTGCCTCCGGGCCAGCGGCGCTCATGGCCTGGAATCAGGGCATGGGCCGGAGTGGCTTCGCCACCCCGGTGGGCGGAGAGAAGTGGTACGCCACGCGGCCAGGATTCTTCGAAGCGGCGGGGGTTCGCGACCCGGAACTTTCGCCCAAGGGAACGGTCTTCAACTGGACGGAAGGACACGAAGCCACTCTTCGCTTCCCCCGGCTTGACCGGTCCAGGCCGGCGGTCGTCACCGTCCGAATCCAGGGCATGAAGCCGAATCCGGGGCCCATGCCTGGAGTGGTCTTCTCGGTGGACGGCGTGGAAGTGGAGCGACTGCCCATACCGAACGTTCCGAAACGGGTGGCCGTGGATCTGCCGCGGCGTACCGGGCGCGGAGCGGTGGTGTCGGTGAAAGTCGAAGAATCCCTCGAGGTGATGATTGAAAACGTGCGCCTGCGTGCCACGGACGGGGCGTTGACCGTTCCCCGCGAGGCTCTGGGCGCACTCGCGTTTGCCGGGCTGGCAATCTACCTGGCGGCGCTCTTTTCGGGAGCCTCGCCGTGGGTGGGGTTAGCCGTCGCTCTAACCCAGTCGACCGCCCTCGCCTGGCTGTCGGTAACGGGCGGCGCTTTTCTGGGTCGCTACAGCGAGACGCTTGCGTGGCTTGCCGCCATCGGCTTCTTCCTCAGCCTGGCCGCGCTTCGCATCCACGACCCACGCTGGCGGCAGGCCTGGATCGCGGTGGCCTGGGTAGCCATAGTGAAACTCTCAATCCTCGCCCACCCGCAAATGGTCGACGGCGACGCCACCGGTCACGCAGGCAATCTTCGCCGCGTCCTGTCGGGAGACTGGTTCTTCACCTCGGCCACGCCGCCGCCCGCCATCTCATTCCCCTACCCACCCGGCCTCTCCGTCGCGGCCCTGCCTTTTTCCGGCCTTCCTCGGGACCAGTGGGTCACGCTTCTACGGACAGTGGCTCTGGTCACAGGAACGGTGGCGGCCGCGGTTTTCGGGATCACGGTGGCGGCGTTGTCCACCGAAGCGGTGGGGGCGATGACATTCGTCTTCCTGGCCCTCTCGCCCGATGGATCGCTCATCCTCTTCAACGGGAATCTGTCAAATTTCTTCTCAGACGCGTTGATGATTCTCGGATGCTCATTCCTCTTCACGAGGAGGGATGCCCTCGCATTCTTGTTCCTCCTGGGCGGCTTTCTCTCGCACTTCGGCACCCTGCTTCTGGGCGCTCCCCTGTCCTTCGGCCTGGCTCTCCTTCAAGGACCTCGCCCTCTCTCGACGATGCGACGCCTGGCTCCTGTTCTCGCTGCCCTGGTGCTGTCCTTCCTTCTGTACTACCGACGGTTCATCATCGTCGTCATGGAGGCCTGGGACCGCATGAGTCACCTCGCGGGCGCGGCGGCGGCGGGGCCGATGACCGCGCCCGTCGCGGAAAAGCTGACGCGCATGGCCGGGGACGAGAGCTGGTGGATTATCGCGGTCCCGTGCATTGCGGTGGCCATCGGGGCCGCCACCTGGCCGAAGGGGCGGCCCGCCCTCGCGAAACGTCTGTTCATCTGGAGCCTGGTGATCGCGGGCTTTGTTCTGGTGGGACTGTTGACCCCAGTGCAGGTGCGCTCGGCGCTCTCGGCCCGGCCGGTGGTGGCGGCGCTGTGCGCGTCGGGAGTGTGCGCGTTGTGGTCGCGCGGTGGCCGCGCACGGGCGCTCGCGGTCGCGTTGGTTCCTCTGACCGCGGCCGGATCCTGGGCCGTCGCCATCAGCTTCCTGCCGGGAGATTGAGGGACGCCGCCCAGCGGCCCCGACTGAACCTCATTCCGCCGAGGTTTTTGCCACTCGTGCCAACGAGATCGTCAGTAAGTGGATCGACTTCCTCGTTCTCCCCAAGCCGATCAAACCGGAGCACATCACGAGCAGGTTAAGGTGACACCAACACTCATCAATGTCCTGACCGCTGACCGCGTCGACGACTTTCGCGCCCGCGTCTGTTTCGATGACGGCAGTGAGCAAACCATCGATTTCAAGCCGCTTCTGTCCAACTCGGTCCATCCCGACATCCGGGCCTGGCTGGATCCAGCTCAGTTCGCGAAGTTCCGGGTCGAGTAGGTGCGGGGCGACTACGCGCTTTGTCTTCCCATCATCGACCACTATCGGAACGGGATCGACCACCGTGGCTCGCTCGGCGCGGCAACGTAGCTCCCGCCGCACCCGCCGGGGCGCTGCCCCCGGGCCGAAGACGGCCCAGGCTGCGGTCTGCTGGGATCTGTTCTGGGCCGCGTTCTTCGCCGCGATCGCGTCTGTGGTCGCGCAGGGTGGACGTCTCCTTTGTGCCCACGTCGCGAATCGGCTCGAAGGCCATCGAACTCGCTCTGACGCACAACCCCAGCTTCTACGGCCCCGCGTACGTCGCGCTGGCACTCGCGGAACAACCCCCTGTCTCGCGTTGATGGACCCATGAACCAAAGGCTTTCTGGTACCGTCGAGTTCCTGCCTCTTCGCACCGATGATGCGGACCTCCGGCAAGGGCATCCCGACACCGAACTCGACCCCGATCCCGTCCGTTCCTCGTTACCCGAGGCTCAGCCCGGACTCGTCGGCTCGGCGGCTTGAATCACGAACGGCTCAACCGAACCGAACTGAACCTCGAGCTTCGAGAGCATCATCGCCGCTTGAGTGAACAACCCGCGCGCCGGCTCGGGAACGGCTTCGATCCCGAGTGCAAACGCGAGGTCAAGAATGGCGACGAATTCCATCGCGCTACTACGAGCGGGACTTGACACGCGAACCGCTCTCGTTGACACTCTTAATGAATAGCGATTCATTAAGTCGTGTATCCTGTGTCGCGGTGGCGAGGTCGGGGTCGCACACCCCGACTTGCTGATCGCTCCTCGTTCCCGGAGGTTTCATGAGATTCGAAGGCCAGTCCATCCAGTGCTCGATGTCGGACGGAGGCATCGCGGAGATCCGGTTCGACCTTCAGGGTGACTCCGTCAACAAGTTCAACAAGGCGACCCTGGCCGAGCTTGGCCAGGTGCTGGCCCTGATCAAGGCGGAACCCGGCGTCAAGGGACTGCTGGCCACGAGCGGCAAGGACTGCTTCATCGTCGGCGCCGACGTGACCGAGTTCACCGACTACTTCAAGAATCCGGAGGATCAGCTGGTCGGGTGGATCATGGAGGTCCACAAGCTCTTCTGCGCCATCGAGGACTTCGACTTCCCGACCGTGACCGCGATCAACGGGTTCGCCCTCGGTGGCGGCCTCGAGTTCGCCCTGACCACGAGCTACCGCGTCATGTCGTCGACGGCGAAGATCGGTCTCCCCGAGACCAAGCTCGGCATCTTCCCCGGTTGGGGCGGCACGGTTCGCCTCTCCCGCCTCGCCGGCGCCGACAACGCCATCGAGTGGATCGCCGGCGGCGAGCAGTACGGCGCGGACGTGGCACTCAAGACCGGCGTCGTCGACGCGGTGATAGCACCGGAGAAGGTCCGCGAGGCCGCCTTGAACCTGCTGGGGCAGGCAATCGAGGGGAAGCGCGACTGGAGAGAGCGCCGGCTCGAGAAGATCTCCCCGCTCAAGCTCAACCCCACCGAGACCATGATGGCCTTCGAGACCGCGAAGGGCTTCGTCGCGGGCAAGGCGGGACCCAACTATCCCTCTCCCGTGGCCGCGATCACCGCGATGCAGCAGGGCAGCGGCCGGGGCCGGGAAGACGCGCTGAAGATCGAGGCCGCAGCATTCGCAAGGATGGCGAAGACCCCGACCGCGTTCAACCTGGTCACCATCTTCCTCGGCGATCAGTACGTGGGCAAGGTGGCCAGGAAGATGGCGAAGACGGCGGCCAGGGTCGAGACCTCGGCGGTCCTGGGTGCGGGGATCATGGGCGGCGGCATCGCCTACCAGTCAGCCTCCCGGGGCGTCCCGATCGTGATGAAGGACATCCAGGAGAAGGCGATCGACCTCGGCCTGGCGGAGGCCCGGAAGCTCCTGTCTGGCCGGGTGGACAAGGGCAGGATGACCGCCGTCGAGATGGCCGACGTGCTCACGCGCATCCGCCCGACCCTCGCCTTCGGGGACTTCAAGGGAGTCGACATCGTGGTCGAGGCCGTGGTCGAGAACGAGAAGGTCAAGAAGTCGGTCCTGGCCGAGGTCGAGGGCCACGTGAAGGCGACCGCGATCCTCGCCAGCAACACCTCGACCATCTCCATCACCCGCCTCGCCGATGGCCTCAAGCGCCCCGAAAACTTCTGCGGGATGCAC
>JAQBHL010000179.1:0-29421 GCA_032127745.1 Acidobacteriota bacterium | reverse complement strand
CCGGTCCGATGCCTAGAAAACCGGGCAGCGGGATGAACATGTGCCGGGCTGGAATCCGTAACTCCTCAAGGATCACAAAAGGGAACATCATTGAATTCGACTTTTAAGACCGCGCTCCTGTGGGCGTCTCTGTTCGTCCTGATGCTGGCGGCCTGGAATTTCTCCAGCATCCAGAAGAAGGATACCGCCATCAATTTCTCCGACTTCATGACCCAGGTGGAAGCGGGGAGCATCAAGGAAGTCACGGTCAACGGAAATGAGATCCGGGGAAAGCGCGCCTCCGGCGACACCTTCAAGACCATTGTCCCCTATGGCTACGACAAGCCGCTCGACTCTCTCCTGGATAAGAAGGTGCAGGTTTCGGTCATCAATGATCAGGCACCCACGTTCACCACCATCCTGATCACCTTCGCTCCCTATGCCATCCTGCTGGGCATCTGGATCTTCTTCATGCGCCAGATGCAGGCGGGCGGCAACAAGGCCATGTCCTTCGGCAAGTCGAAGGCCCGGCTCCTCGCGTCCCAGCAGAAGAAGATCACGTTCAAGGATGTCGCGGGGGTTGAGGAGGCGAAAGAAGAGCTGCAGGAAATCATCGAGTTCCTGAAAGAGCCTCAAAAGTTTCAGAAGCTCGGCGGCCGGATTCCCAAGGGCGTGTTGCTGATGGGCGCTCCGGGCACGGGCAAGACCCTGCTCGCCCGCGCCATTGCCGGTGAGGCCAACGTGCCGTTCTTCTCGATCTCCGGCTCGGACTTCGTCGAAATGTTCGTCGGCGTGGGCGCGTCCCGGGTGCGCGATCTCTTCGAGCAGGGCAAAAAGAGCGCGCCCTGCATCATCTTCATCGACGAGATCGACGCGGTCGGCCGCCATCGGGGTGCCGGCCTTGGTGGAGGTCATGACGAGCGGGAACAGACTCTCAACCAGCTTCTCGTCGAAATGGACGGCTTCGAGGGCACCGAGGGAGTCATCCTCGTGGCCGCGACCAACCGTCCCGATGTGCTGGACCCCGCGTTGCTCCGCCCCGGTCGTTTCGACCGGCGCGTGGTTGTCTCCCGGCCCGATGTCCGAGGGCGCGAGGGCATTCTGCACGTTCACCTCCGCAAGATTCCCGTCGGCCCGGATGTCGACGTGGTGACCCTGGCCAAGGCGACTCCCGGTTTCTCCGGAGCCGACCTCGCGAGTCTGGTTAACGAGGCGGCCCTGCTGGCCGCCCGGCGGGGTCAGAAGGTCGTCAATATGGCCGAGTTTGAGTCCAGCAAGGACAAAGTCATGATGGGCGCCGAGCGCAAGAGCCTGATCATCACCGACGCGGAGAAGAAGGTCACGGCCTTCCATGAGGGCGGCCATGCCCTCCTGGCCGCGATCCTTCCTCACGCCGATCCGGTCCATAAGGTCACGATCATCCCCCGGGGGCTCGCTCTCGGCCTGACCCAGCAGCTGCCCACCGAAGAGAAGCACAACTGGACGAAGGAACAGCTCGAAGATCGAATTGCGGTGTGCATGGGCGGGCGCATCGCCGAAGACCTGGCCTTCAAGGCCATCAGCACGGGGGCCTCGAACGACATCGAGCAGGCCACGGAAATGGCTCGCCGTATGGTCTGCGAGTGGGGCATGAGCGCGCTCGGACCTCTCGCCTACGGAAAGAAGGACGAGGCGATCTTCCTGGGCAAGGAGTTCGGACGATCGCAGGATTATTCGGAGGCGACCGCCATTCAGATCGACGAAGAGGTCCGCCGCATCGTGACCGAACAGTTCGAACGGGGGACGACTCTGCTCAAGGAGAAGATGGGCGAACTCACGATCATCGCGGAGGCGCTTTTGGAGCACGAGTCGCTCGATGGCCTGCAGATCCTGCAGATCGTGCGCGGCGAGAAAATGAACCTGCCGCCGGTCCAGCCTCCGCAGACCCCGCCCGCGGTGGTGGCCGGTCCCGCCGAGAAGCCGGAAGCGGCGGTGCCCTTCCTCGGACCCCTGCCGGAGCCCAAGCTGTCTTAGGCCCCTCGGGGTTGAAGGCAGGGTCGCGAGACGGGCGTCTCAGGGACAAGGCCAGGCCAGCGCCTCCATGTTCGAAACACTCAAGGAAGTTCTCCAGGAGGTAACACTCAGAGACGTAGTGGACGTGGCCATCGTCTCCTTCCTTGTCTATCAACTCCTGAAGTTCGTCCGGGGAACCCAGGCCACTCACATTGTGCTGGGCGCCCTGGGGGTCGTGGCGCTGTTCCTTGCCGCCACCCTTTTCAAGCTTCGGCTCCTGACCCTCCTGCTCCGCAACGTCCTGCCCTACGTCGCGTTTGCCGGCATCGTGGTCTTCCAGGCTGAGATCCGCAAACTCCTGGCTTCGATCGGAAGGGCGCTGTTCGGCCGGTCCGGCCCGTCATCGACCGATGACGTGCTCGACGAGATTGTGCTCGCCGCCCAATCGTTGTCCTCGGCGAAGACGGGTGCTTTGATCGTGTTCGAGCGTGACATGGGACTCAAGTCGTTCGCGGAAACCGGGGTGCGCCTCGATGCCGCGGTCACCTACGACCTCCTCTGCAACATCTTCACCCCCGGGTCACCTCTTCATGACGGCGCGGTAGTGGTTCAGGCCGATCGACTCTCGGCCGCCGCCTGCTTCCTGCCCCTGACCGTCAACCCGGAGCTTTCCCGAACCCTCGGAAGCCGGCATCGAGCGGCCATCGGAGTGACCGAGGACACGGACTCGGTCGCGCTCGTCGTGTCCGAGGAGACGGGAGGCATCAGCCTCGTCTCCGCAGGGGTGATGGTCCGGCTCGCCGAACCGAAGGAATTGACGGAGGCCCTTCGAGCCCAGCTAAAGAGAAGAGGTGCGGTGGTCCCTCGACACCGCGTTCCGGCGACGTGATTCCGGCGCGTCGCACCACCGCAGCGAGGAGACGAACAGACATGGCCAGAAAGACCCGTCCGAGAGCCGCAGCGAGGCATCTGTTCGGGACCGACGGGGTCCGCGGGGTGGCGAACCTCGATCCCATGACCCCGGAGATCGCCCTCAAAATAGGCCAGGCGGCGGTGATGGTCGCGGAGATCGGTCTCAAGCACCGCCCGCGGATCCTCATCGGCAAGGACACCCGTCTGTCCGGCTACATGATCGAAACCGCGCTCGCCTCCGGGATCTGCTCGATGGGCGGCGACGTCCTCCTTTCCGGGCCCATTCCCACTCCGGCGGTGGCTCATCTCACCACCAGCATGAGGGCCGACCTCGGGATCGTGATCAGCGCCAGCCACAACCCTTTCCAGGACAACGGGATCAAGATCTTCGGAAGGGACGGATTCAAGCTCGCCGACGACCTGGAGGCCCGCATCGAAGGCATCGTGAACGGCCGCATTCCGCTCTCCGCCCGGAAGACCGGGCCCGGCATCGGCCAGGCTTTCAAGGTGGATGATGCCCGTGGCCGCTACGTGGCCTTCGCCAAGAACACCTTCCCGCGAAACATCTCCCTCGATGGCCTGAGGCTCGTGGTCGACGCCGCCCACGGCGCCGCCTATCGTGTGGCCCCGGCTGTCTTCTCCGAACTGGGGGCCACGGTCAGCTCCATTGGCGTGCGGCCCGACGGGGTCAACATCAACGAGGGCTTTGGCGCCCTCCATCCCGACCGGGCGCGCGCCGAGGTGGTGAGGTCGTCGGCCCAGATGGGCATCGCTTTCGATGGCGACGCGGACCGGGTGATCCTCATCGACGAGCGCGGCCAGGTGGTTGACGGCGATTCGGTCCTCGCCATGTGCGCCTTGGAACTGGCCGAAACCTCGCTGCTCAAGAAGTCGACCGTGGTGGCCACGGTCATGAGCAACCTGGGGTTGGAACGCGCCCTCCTCGCCCGGAAGATCAGGCTGGTGAGGACCGCAGTGGGCGACCGTCACGTGGTCGATGCGATGCGGAAGGGCGGCTTCAATCTCGGCGGGGAACAATCGGGTCATCTGGTTTTTCTCGACCACGCGTCGACCGGAGACGGCATCGTGGCCGCCCTCCAGGTGTTGGCCCTGATGCTCCGCAAGGAGAAGCCGCTCTCCGAGCTCGCGGCTCAGGCCATGACCCGGGTGCCGCAGGTCCTCGAGAACGTCAGCCTCCCGCGTCGGAAGCCCATCGAAGAGATGAAGAGACTTCAAGCGGCGATGCGGTCCGTGTCGAAATCCCTCGGCCGGAGAGGCCGGATTCTGGTGCGCTGGAGCGGGACGGAGGCCAAGCTGAGAGTGATGATCGAAGGTGAGGACGAAACCGCCATTCGGCGCTTTGCCGCGGGGCTCATCGCGGAGGCGCGCGCGGATTTCGGCGTCCGTTCGTAATCCTTCGCCATCTTTGACCCCACTTTCCAAAGCCGCTATCCTGAGGGCCGATATACCGGTCTTTTCAGGATCGAACGCTCGATGCTGAAGAAAAGAGGGCAAGTGCTAGAGAGTTACGGCCAGACAGACGTCGGACGTCGTCGCAAACTGAACGAGGACAGCTTTGACGTCGATGACGCCAGCGGCCTATACGCCGTTTGCGACGGGATGGGCGGCCACAATGCCGGAGAGGTTGCCTCCAAGCTCGCCCTGGAGACGATCAAGGGCTTCGTCGACAAGAGCGAAAAAGAGAGGGAGATCACCTGGCCCTACGGCCTCGATGTGAATCTCTCCTTCAACGGCAACCGCCTCTGCACCGCGATCAAGCTGGCCAACCGCAAGGTCTTCAAGACCGCCGACAGCCAGGAAGAGTACACCGGCATGGGCACCACGGTGGTGACCGGTCTGGTGGCCGGCAATATCCTGACCGTGGGCTGGGCCGGAGACAGCCGGGCCTATCTCTTCCGCGACCACGCCCTCTCGCAGATCTCGCGCGACGACAGTTGGGTCAGCGCCGCCTGGTCGGAAGGCATCCTCACCATCGAGGAAATCGAGCGACATCCACTGAAGAACGTCATCACCAAGGCGGTGGGGGCCAAGGAAACCATCGATCCCCAGGCGGTCGAGCAGATCCTGCAGGGCGGCGACCTGGTCATCATCTGTTCCGATGGTCTCCACTCGATGATCAACGACAATGCGATCCAGTCGATCATGGTCGAGCACGAGAAGGGCCCGCTCGCCGACGGCTGCGCCGCCCTGATCGCCGCCGCCCTCGAGGCGGGAGGCAAGGACAACGTGTCGGTCATCCTTCTGCGGTACACCGAGTAGGTCACACAGAAAGTTCAGGATTCGTTCCGGCAAAGCCCACGAAACCTCAATGAATCCCACCCGTCTCGGGCGATACGAACTCGGGGAGAAACTCGGCGAGGGCGCAATGGGCCTGGTGTTCAGGGCGCGGGATACCGTTCTCGACCGCGTCGTGGCCCTCAAGACCCTGCCCTTCGAGGGGGCGAGCGACGAGATCCAGGAGCGCTTCCGGCGGGAGGCCGAGGCCATCGGCCGGATGGATCACCCGCATGTGGTCAAGGTCTTCGACCTCGGCGAGACCGAAGGACGGCTCTTCATGGCCATGGAGCTTCTCGATGGCGAGGATCTGCGGCGCCTGATCGAATTGTCCGCGGATATTCCAATTACCGAGAAGCTGAGGATCTTCGCGGAGGCGTGCGATGGCTTCTCCTATGCGCACAGCCGGGGGGTTGTTCATCGGGACATCAAGCCCGCGAACATCATGGTCACCAATCTGGGGATCACCAAGATCCTCGATTTCGGTCTGGCTCGCATGCAGACGCACCAGACCCTCACCCGCAAGGGCGTGATCCTGGGCACCCCGGACTACATGAGTCCCGAGCAGGCGACGGGCAAGTCCGCCGATCCGCGGTCGGACGTTTTCTCCTGCGGCGCCGTGTTCTACGAGTTCGTCACCGGCTTCAAGCCCTTCCGGGGAGCGACCCTCCACGCCGTCCTCTTCAACATCGTGTCCGAGCCGACCACGCCCGTGGTCACGCTGGCTCCTGAAACCCCGACCCGGGTGGCCGCCCTCATCCATCGGATGATCGCCAAGAATCCAGCCGACCGTCCCGGGATGGACGAAGTGTCGGCGCAGCTCCGGGCGGTGCGCTCCAACCTCCTTCGGTCGCGGCTCAGATCCTGCCTCCACTCCGACGCTCCAAGGCCCTCGCGCGATGAGACCGCCCAGGCCTTGAGAGCCCACCTCGCCCGCGCCCGCGCCCATCTCGAAGCGGACAGTCCGGGCCGGGCCGTCGCCGAAGCCAGCGAGGCTTTGTTCCTCGATCCGGATTCACGCGAATCTACCGAGGTGCTCTGGTGCGCCCTTCGCTCCTCTCCGGTGGGCGCCTTCGTCACCTCGCCCGCATCCGTTCCCCGGGTTCAGGAACTCCTCGCTCAATTGAGCAAGGCCAAGGGCGAAGAAGCGCTCAAGATCCTCCGGTCGTTGTATCTTCACGCTCCGGACGATCCTACGGTGCGTGAGGCCATCCGGCAGCTCGCAGGCTGATCCACCCGTCGGCCCTGGGGTCTTGCCCTCACTCTCTGTTCAGGAGACAACATTGCTTCTCAAAACGCCGCTTCACGCCCAGCACGTCGCCGCGGGCGCCCGCATGGTGTCGTTCGGCGGCTGGGACATGCCGATCGACTACTCCGGCCGGGGCCTTGGAGTCATCAAGGAGCATCTGGCGGTCCGCCGCTCCGCCGGTCTCTTCGATGTCTCTCACATGGGGGAAGTGGACATCGTTGGCCCGGGCGCTCTCGCCTTTCTCCAGCGGGTGACCTCAAACGACGTGGCCAGGCTCCAGGACGGCCACGCCCAGTATTCGGCGCTGCCGATGCCGAACGGCGCGCCGGTCGACGACATCATCGTGTATCGCTTCAGCGCCGAGCGCTATCTGCTGGTGGTGAACGCCAGCAACCGGGCCAAGGATGTGGCCTGGCTTGAGGCGCAGGGTCCAACCGGATGCGAACTGAACGACCGGAGCGGCGAGTTCGCGCTCCTGGCCCTCCAGGGGCCGAAGGCCGCCTCCATCCTTCAAGGCCTCACCCCTTCGGATCTCGCATTGGTCGGCTACTACAAGTTCACCACGGGTACGGTCGGCGGCCATTCCGCGACCATCGCGCGCACCGGCTACACGGGGGAGGACGGCTTCGAGATCATGGTGCCGGCGGCGGATGCTCCCGCGCTCTGGGACGCCCTCATGTCGGCGGGCGCGGGCGATGGCCTGGTCCCGGCCGGCCTGGGTGCGCGCGACACCTTGCGGCTCGAGGCGAAGATGTGTCTTTACGGGAATGACATTGATGAGACCACGACCCTGGTGGAAGCCGGGCTCGGCTGGATCGTCTGCGTGGAGCCGCACAAGGGCGACTTCAACGGTCGCGCCATTCTCGCCGAGCAAAAGGCCGGCGGGCCGGCCCGGAAACTCGTGGGCTTCGAAATGAAAGAGCGCGGGATCGCGCGGCACGGCTACCCGGTTCTGGTCGGTGGATCGCCGGTCTCGGTTGTGACCTCAGGCTCGATGGCCCCGTTCCTGGAGAAGAACATCGGCCTCGCCTATGTGCCGGCCGCGCACGCGGCGGTGGGGTCGCCTTTGGGCATCGAAATCCGCGGCGCTTCGGTTCTGGCCGAGATCGTGAAGACGCCCTTCTACCAGCGGGCCCGATAGTTTTTTCAAAATCCATCCATCACCAATCAAACTGAGGAGCACGCCTTGACCAACGACCTGCGCTACACCAAGGACCACGAATGGGTTCGTCTGACTGATGGAACCGGCCGTATCGGCATCACCGATCACGCCCAGCAGCAGCTTGGAGACGTGGTGTTCGTCGAACTGCCGAAAGTCGGCGATGTGGTGACTTCGGGCGGTCGCTTCGGCACCGTCGAGTCGGTGAAAGCGGTTTCCGAACTCTTCTCGCCCGTCACCGGGAAAGTCACGGCGGTGAATGATGATCTTCAAAAGAAGCCGGAGTCGGTGAATGCGGATCCCTACGGATCGGCCTGGATGATCGAGGTTCTGGTGAACGACCCCGCCGAGGTCGCCGCCCTGATGAACGCCGAGGAGTACGATGCCTTCGTCAAGAGCGGGCACTGATAGGAATGAAGCTCTCTGATCTCTCGCCGGTTGATACCTTCTCCCGAAGGCACGTCGGACCTTCCGAGGCGGACCGCGCCGCGATGCTGGGCGTGCTCGGCGCCCCGTCGCTCGATGCCCTGATCGAGGAGACCGTTCCTCCCTCCATCCATCTTCGCAGGCCCCTCAATCTGCCGACCGCTCTTTCCGAGAGTGAACTCCTCGAGAAACTCACCGCCATCGCCGAATCGAATCAGACCTGGCGCTCCTTCATCGGCATGGGCTACACCAACTGCCTCACCCCGTCGGTCATCCGGCGCAACATTCTCGAGAACCCGGGCTGGTACACCCAGTACACTCCCTACCAGGCCGAGATTTCGCAGGGCCGCCTGGAGGCTTTGCTCAACTTCCAGACCATGATCGCCGATCTCACCGCGCTGCCCCTCTCGAACGCATCCCTGCTCGATGAAGGCACGGCCGCGGCGGAGGCCATGCACATGGCCCATGCCACCGCGACGGGCTCGCGGAACGTCTTCGTGGTCGCCGATGACGTCCACCCCCAGACCATCGCGGTGGTGAAGACGCGCGCCTTGCCGCTGGGCATCGAGGTCTCGGTGGTCGACCCGCGGAAGATTTCCATCAAGCCCGATGTGTTTGGCGTGCTCGTGCAGTATCCGTCCACCACCGGCAAGGTCGAGGATCTCTCCGCCATCGCGGCCAGGGCGAAGGCGGCGGGTGCGATCACCACCTTCGCCGCGGATCTTCTGGCCCTCGCCATCTACAAAGCACCCGGGGAAATGGGCGCGGACATCTGCATCGGCTCGGCTCAGCGCTTCGGCGTTCCCATGGGCTACGGAGGGCCCCACGCCGCCTTCATGTCGGCGCGGGAAGAGATGAGGCGGGTCATCCCCGGAAGACTGATTGGGGTTTCGAAGGACGCCCAGGGAAAGCGCGGATATCGCCTGGCCCTCCAGACCCGCGAACAGCACATCCGGCGCGACAAGGCCACGTCCAACATCTGCACCGCGCAGGTGCTCCTGGCGGTCATGGCCAGCATGTACGGGGTCTATCACGGACCAAGGGGACTCCGGCAGATCGCCACGCGCGTCCACGATCTCGCCACCCTTCTCGCCGCGGGACTGCGCCAGGCCGGCCTCACCCTGCAGCACGAGACCTTCTTCGACACTCTCTCGGTGAAGGCCACGGCCGCCAAGTCCAAGGTCATCGAGCGCCGGGCGGCGAAGAAGCAGATGAATCTGCGGAAGGTGAAGACCGGCCTCGCCGTAACCCTCGACGAGACCACGCAGATTGCGGACGTGAAGGACCTGATCGAGGCGTTTTCCGGCGTCCCGCTGGACTATGACCTTGCGAGTCTGGCGGAGGAGGTCCGGGGCGGAGTGCCCGAAACCCTCGAGCGAACATCTGCCTACCTCACCCATCCCGTCTTCAACCGGTATCACGCCGAGCACGAGATGTTGCGCTACATCAAGACTCTCGAGTCGCGCGATCTCTCGCTGACGCATTCGATGATTCCGCTCGGCTCCTGCACGATGAAACTGAACGCCGCGTCGGAGATGCTGCCGCTGACCCTTCCGGGGTTCTCGAACGTGCATCCGTTCGCCCCCCCGGAGCAGGCCCAGGGCTATCTGCGCCTGGCCCAGGATCTCTCCGAAGCACTCGCCGAGATCACCGGGTTCATGGGTGTTTCCCTGCAGCCGAATTCCGGCGCCCAGGGCGAATACGCCGGGCTCCTGACCATTCGCGGCTACCACGCCTCCCGGCACAGTGACCGTGATGTTTGCCTGATTCCAGTTTCCGCCCACGGAACCAACCCCGCGTCCGCGGTCATGTCCGGTTTCAAGGTCGTGGTGGTCGCCTGCGATGACAAGGGCAATATCGATCTTGGCGACCTTGAGAAGAAGGCGGACGAGCACAAGGATCGGCTGGCCGCGCTGATGATCACCTATCCGTCCACCCACGGGGTGTTCGAGGAGGAAGTGAAACGCATCTGTGAGATCGTGCACGAGCGCGGCGGACAGGTCTATATGGATGGCGCCAACATGAACGCCCAGGTCGGCCTCACCCGACCCGCGGACATGGGCGCCGATGTCTGCCACATCAATCTGCACAAGACGTTCTGCATTCCCCACGGCGGCGGCGGACCCGGAATGGGCCCGATCGCGGTGGCCGCTCACCTGACGCCTTTCCTTCCCGGCCATCCTCTGGAGGCCAACGCGACCACCGGTCCGGTTTCCGCGGCGCCTCTCGGCAGCGCGTCGATTCTGACCATCTCGTGGGCCTATATCGCCATGATGGGCGCCGACGGTCTGAAGCTCGCCACCGAGGTTGCGATCCTCAACGCGAACTACATGGCGAAGAAGCTCTCCGCCCACTATTCGATCCTCTACACCGGCAAGCATGGCCGGTGCGCCCACGAGTTCATCCTTGACCTGCGGGAGTTCAAAGCCAACGGCGTCGAAGCCGAAGACGTGGCCAAGCGCCTGATGGACTACGGCTTCCATGCGCCCACTATGTCGTTCCCTGTGCCCGGCACCCTGATGATCGAGCCCACCGAGAGCGAGTCGCTGGCCGAGCTTGATCGGTTCTGCGAGGCCATGGTTCGCATCCGGGGCGAAATCAGGAGAGTGGTGGAGGGAACCATCGACCCGAAAGACAACCCCCTCAAGAACGCGCCCCACACCGCGGGCATGGTGACGGGCGATGTCTGGTCGCATCCTTACACGCGCGAGGAGGCGGGCTTTCCCGCACCCTGGACGCGCGAGAAGAAATTCTGGCCGCACGTGGCCAGAATCGACAATGCCTACGGGGATCGGAATCTGGTTTGCCTCTGCCCACCAGTCGAGGAGTACGCGTAGGGCGGCAGGCCCGGCCGGGGCTCCCACGGACCGGGCTAGCTAGAGGGCTCGCTCCTCCGATTCGCGCGTTGGATGCCGCTGGGACTGCAATCGCGAGTCGTCTTCTCGGCCTTGCAGACGTCGTCTATTCGAACGCCGTCCCGCCTCTCGAGATCTTCCAGGAACTGAAGAGTGTCGAGCGACTTGGCGCTCGGTGACTCGAGGAGATCGTGCTTCAAGGAGCGCAGGGCATCCGCCTTCCCCGGGAGAGTGCAAAGAATTCTGGGATCCAGGGACAGCAGGATGCCGAAGTCGGTCGACATCGTGGAGCGGTACGGCTCGAACATGTCTCGCACGAAGTGGATCCCGCGCCGAAGCGCATAGTCGACGGTCATCTTTCCCTCGTGACCGGGCCTTCCCCGTGGAAGCCCTTCCCGGGCCGCCCAGTTGCGGGCCACGAACCGGTCCACCAGGCCGTTGCCATCGATCAGGGAGACGCGGGTTCCCACCGCGACACCGTAGTACCCGATATTCGGATACTCCACGATCAGGCTCGGCTCGTCCACGCACTCCTGAAAGGCGCGGAAGAGCCGGCCTTCGTTCCACCACAGATGTCGGGGCCTTCCCGTGAAGGCGTCGCTCCTGCGGGTGTAAGCACTCGCGAAGTTCAAGCGCTCGTTGACGATGAGGCCGCGTTCGTGAGGTGGCGCCGGTTGAAGGAAGAGCGCCCACATCGAGGCGGCGAGAAGCGCGGCCTGGGAGATCGATCGCCCTCCCGGGCCGAGTCCGGCGAGCGCGCCGGCGCTCAGGGCCAGAACCACCGCGAGGTCCGGGAGGAGAAGACGAAAGCCCATGAAGTCCCCGCCCACCCGGGCGATGGCGGCGACGTGCATCGCGATGGCCAGCACGCCGGCCCCGCGGCGCCAGCGTTTCGGACCCTCTCTCCGGGCGGCGTCCTTAAGAGCCAGGCCCAGAATGAGTAGAAAGCCGAAGGCCGACAGGGGCGCGTAGCGGGCGAAATCGAGGATGTAGGCGGAGCCTTGAGTCCAGTAGCTCCCGCCGTTCTTTGCGTAGTAGGTGTTGGGCCAGATGTCCCCGTAGTACCAGAACCGAAAAATGTGCCAGAGAAGGGGGGCGGCGGCGAGACTGGTCGCGAACCTCACCAGGGCCGCGCGGCTCTCCTTGAACCCCCGCGCGCGCGCCTCGAGGAGAATCAGCAGAATGGGTCCCAGGGCCAGGACGGCGACATCGGGGTGGCACAGATAGGCGAGGCCCAGGACCACGCCCACCCGCCCCGGGCTCTCAAGAACGCTCGTGGTCCGGTAGGCGGCGTAGATGAACAGCATCGTCATCGGCGTCTCCAGGCCGGAGGTGGCGAAATCGATGAAACCCGAACAGCTCACGAGCAGGGCCACGGACAAAGGACCCAGGTCACGTTCGCTCAGGCTGACCGCGGCCAGGAGCAGGGCGGCGCAGAGAAGGTCCATGGTCACCGCGGCGCCGGGCAGGGGCGCGCCCAGCCCGCCGAAGATACAGAGCAGGACCGCCCAGAGGGGGTGGGTGAATCCTTCCACCCGCTCGATCGTGTTGTAGGTGAGACCGTTCCCGGCCAGGAACTGGTTGATGTGGCGGAAGGTGATGTAAGCGTCGTCGGCCACCCAGACCCTCGAGCCCGCGAGGACCAGGGCAGACAGCGCGAGCAGGATCGAGCCCAGACCCCCGAAAGAGAGCACCGACCCCCCGCCCCCGGTTCGGGAGAGCGACCTCAACGCCGCGGCCTGGCGTGGGGACGAGTCGCCTTCGTCACCGCTCAGGAGTCGCCGCCCCGGCCAGATCCGCTTCGGCCTTGATCGCTTCCACCGCCTCCCTCACCCGATCCATGTGAGTTCGGAAGCTGAGCACGCAGAGGCGAATGATGTAGCGCCCATCCAGCCGGGTGCTCGAGAGAAACACCCGGCCCCGGGCATTCACCCGGCGCTGAAGGTCCTCGCTGCGCGCGTCCAAGTCCGGGTGCTCTCCCCTCAGTCGAAAGGCGATCACGGAGAGCTGCGGCTCGTCCACGAGCTCGAACCGGGAGTCTTCGAGAAGCTGATCGTAGGCCCAGCGCGTCAGCATCAGCTTCTCTTCGACCGCCTCCCGGAACGCATCCACCCCGTGAAGGACGAGGGGCAGCCAGATCCGCAGGCCCCGAAAATCGCGCGACAGTTCGGGGGAGAGATCGGAAAAATTGGGCGACTCATGGGCGCGCACGTCGTGGAGGTACTCCGCATCCATCGAATGGGCGCGTTTGAGATTCTCCGGATCCCGCACCAGAAGGCAACCGGTGCCGTAGGGCAGGAACATTCCCTTGTGGGGATCGAGAGTGATCGAATCGCACTCTTCGATTTCCGGCATCAGGCGCGGCCCCGCGCGGGCCAGACGGAAGAAGCCGCCATAGGCCGCGTCCGCGTGAACCCACATCGAGTGGCTTCGCGCGACGGAGAGCAGGCGAGGGATGTCGTCGATGGCTCCGGTGTTGGTGGTTCCCACGTTGGCGATGATCATGAAGGGCTTGAGGCCCTTCATCCGGTCGGCTTCGATCGCCTGGGTCAGCGCCCGCACGTCCATCCGGCGCCGATCGTCGACCCCGACCCGCCGCACCTGCCCTTCCCGGAAACCCGCGATTCGCGCGGCCTTCGAAACGCAATAGTGGGTTTCTTCCGAGAGGTACAACGTTCCGGTGGAGAGGTCCTGCAGTTTGGACTCCCTCGCGGCCACGATCGCGGAGAGGGTCGAGAGTGAGCCGCCGGAGGTGAGAATCCCCCCCGCCGTCCTGGGATAGCCCATGATCTGGGCCAGCCAGGCGACCGCGGTCTCCTCGATCTGGGCCAGCGCGGGCGCAGGGGATCTGACTCCAACATATCGATTCACCGAGGCGGCGATGAATTCGGCGAGGGCGGCGCTCATGATCCCGCCCCCGGGGATGAAGGCCAGGTATCCGGGCCCGGCGGTGTTGAAGGACTTCCGGATGGCCGGTCGGAGCCTCTCGAGGATGGCCTCGAGGGAGCTGGGGGTCTCCGGAACCGGTTCCACGAACGTCCGGGCCAGGTTCTCGGCTCCCTCCAGGTTGGCCGATGGCTGTTCTTCCAGCGAGTCGATCTCTTCCCGAACGAAGCGGGAGGTGAGATCGAGGGCCTTTTGAAGCGACTCGGAGGTGAGTTCCAAAGGGTGCATGGCCGTCTACTTTAGAAGCGAAACTGCTTCGTCGGCTTGAAGGTGGCGATCAGGGTTCGCGGAGAAAGGGCGCCAGTCGCTAAACTGAGCGGATGCCCAAAGCCCGTCTCTCCTTCCGGACCACCCGTTGATCAAAGCGTTCTCTGAAGTCTTCACCCCGGAAGTGCGTGATGAGGCCCAGCGCCTGTTTGCCTCCGGTCGAGTCGAAGTCCTGGCCATCGAAGACACCTTCCTCACCACCTCGGTGAAGGACAACACCACCGAGCGGGTGGTGATCCGGAAGAGGGCCGAGCGGTTCCAGATTTCCTGCACCTGCCCCGAGGGTAAGTCGGGCGCGTGCGCCCACGTCCTGGCCTCGATGCTGGCCGCTCGCGGCCAGGGTTTCGGCGCCGCAAAGACCCGGGGTCCGCGTCCGGTCGAGCCGGAAACCGCCACCCCGGAACCGCCGCACCGAACCCATGTGGTGATTGAAGGCCTTTCCTCGAGGACTCAGACCGGTTCCGATTCGTTCGACGAGATCGACGAGGGTGAGCCGGGACGACTGCCTTCCATAGATTGGCGCTTTCGCCTGGCCAGTCTCAAATCCCAGGCTCTTCCGGCGCTTGCGCCCGAGGCCGAGGCGCTGGCTGAGGAAATGCCGGTCACCGAGATTCTCTACGCTATCGACGCGGCCGCCTCCGCCTCGAGCGACGGCGGCCTGGTTCTGATCGTCGCCCACCGGGAGATGAAGCGGGATCGAGAGTGGGGCCGAATCAAGTTCGCGCGACCCTGGAGGGGTCTGGCTTCAGACCTGCAGAATCCCGCGGACCGTCGGATTCTGGTCCTCCTCTCCGGCGCCGACCGGGACGCCGACCTCGCGTCCTCGTTCCGTCTCCACGACGTGCATCGGGTGGCCGCGCGGTATCGGCTGGCCCCGGAAATCCAATGGCTGGCCTTGTCCCTCATGGCCGAGACCGGCCGCCTCATCCTTCGCCACCCGCCGGAGAAGGAGGAAGCGGCCACCTTCCTGGGCATGGACGACGGGTCTCCCTATTCCCTGCGCCTTCAGGTCGGGGCGACGGTGGCCGCCTTTGCGCTCACCGGCGAACTGTTCCGGGGCGACGACCGGGTGAAGATGAGCGAGGTCGATCTGGTCACCCGGGGGGGCATCGTGATCTTCCGCAACAGCGTGGCCCGTCTCGAACCCGCCCAGCATTTCGCCTGGGTGGATGATCTGGTGAGGCGCGGAGCCATCGAGGCCCCCCGCCGTCATCAGGATCGGCTGCTGCGCGAGATCGCCGAACTGCCCAACGGCATGGAGATCGACCTTCCCGAGGACCTGGGCATCGAGCGTGTGGTGGGGACGCCAGCGGCGCTGGTGCGCCTGAAACGGCTGCCCCGGATGGGCGACGAGGCCGACGTCCCGGTCGAGCTTCTCTTCGAATACGGAGGCGAGCTGATCGAGTTCCTCTCCCGGCGGAAAGGGGTGCTCGACCACACCGGCAGGCGCATCATCACCCGCAACGAGGCGGCGGAGCGGGAGCTGCGCGCCCGGCTTCTCGAACTCGGGGTTTCCGTGTCCCGGGATGGAAAGGGGTTCATGGTCGAGAGCGCCCACGTGGCCGCTCTCCTGCCCAGGCTGGGCGACGAAGGATTTCGGGTTCTCCTTCGCGAACGCGAACTGAAGCGCGATCTGGGGCTTCGCTTCCGGGTCTCCTCCGGCGTCGATTGGTTCGATCTCAAAGGGGGCCTCGATTTTGGGCACGAGGTGGTGCCCTGGCCCTCGCTGCTCAAGGCCCTGCGGCGCGGCGAGACCGTGCTCACCCTCGCGGACGGCTCCCAGGGTCTGATACCCGAACGTCTGGTCGCCCGCTATGGCCGCCTGGTCAGGTTGGGCGAGGCGGAGGAAGACGGCATCCGCTTCGCGAAGAGCCAGGTGGCCCTCCTGGAGGCCATCCTGGCCGGCGAGACCGATGTCGAGCTCGATGCCGCCTTCAGGACCGCGCGAGAGGCGCTCAAGACCTTCGAGCGAATCGAACCGCGGGTCGAACCCGACACCTTCAAAGGCACGCTTCGGCCCTATCAGCGTGAGGGGCTCGGGTGGATGCACTTCCTCCAGGACTTCGGATTCGGCGGGTGTCTGGCCGACGATATGGGTCTGGGCAAGACCATCCAGGTTCTCGCCCTGCTCGAGGACCGCCGCCTCAAGCGGCTCGCCGGCGAGACCATCGCGCCCTCCCTCGTGGTCGTCCCGCGATCACTCGTCTTCAACTGGAAGCAGGAAGCGGCGCGATTCACTCCGGAACTGAAAGTCAAGGATCACACCAGCGCGCTGCGCTCTCACGGTTCCTTCGAAGCGTGGGACGTGATTCTGTCCACCTACGGCACCCTCCGCTCGGATGTGATGCGCTGGCAGGACACCGTCTTCGACTACGCGATCCTGGATGAGGCTCAGGCCATCAAGAACGCGACCACCGAGTCGGCCCGGGCCGCGCGGCTGATCCGTTCCAAGCACCGCCTCGCCCTGTCCGGCACTCCGGTCGAGAACCGGATGTCGGAGCTCATCTCCATCTTTTCGTTCCTGAATCCGAGTCTCGCCGCCGGTTCCGTGGCTCTGGCCGAACTGGCGAGCGACAAGGCCACGGGACCCGAGAGAGAGATCCTGGCCCGCGGTCTGAGGCCGTACGTGCTGAGGCGCCGCAAGGAGGACGTCCTCACCGATCTGCCGCCCAAGTTCGAGGAGACGCTTTTCTGCGAACTCGGGGTCGAGCAGCGCAAGCTCTATGAGGAGATGAAGGAGCACTACCGGTTCCGGATCACCGCCCTGCTGGAGACCCAGGGTCTGTCGAAGAGCCGGATCCAGGTGCTCGAGGCTCTGCTGCGTCTGCGTCAGGTGGCGTGCAGTCCCGGCCTTCTCGACGAGGGGCGCAAGGACTTCAAGGACGCCAAGATCGAGGCCCTCCTGCCCCGCCTTCAGGAGGTCGCGGCCGAGGGCCACAAGGCCCTGGTCTTCTCTCAGTTCACCTCGTATCTGGCCTTGCTCCGGCCGCGGGTGGAAGAACTGGGTCTCAAGCATGTGTATCTCGATGGCGGCACCCGCGACCGCAAGGCCGTGGTCGAGCAGTTCGAGTCCGATCCGGCCACGTCTCTGTTCCTGATCAGTCTCAAGGCCGGAGGTCTCGGTCTCAACCTGACCGCCGCCGACTATGTCTTCATCCTCGATCCCTGGTGGAATCCCGCGGTCGAGATGCAGGCCGTCGCCCGCGCCCATCGCATCGGTCAGACCAAGCCGGTTTTCGCCTATCGCCTGGTGGCGAAGGAGACGGTGGAGGAAAAGGTCCTCGAACTGCAGGAGAAGAAGCGCGAACTGGTCGAGACCCTGCTGGGAGAGGACAAGGGTTCGATCGCCTCGCTCAAGCGAGAGGATATCGAGATGCTTCTGTCGTAGCTTGGCCTAGGCAATCCTGGGGATGCGGAGTCTGGCCCCCTTGAGGTTGCCGACCACGGCCAGGGTCAGTCTCTGGCTGAAGATCTTGCGGGCCAGCCTGGTTACAAGGTCGCCGGTCACCGCATCGATCGACTCCAGAGTTTCCTCCGGCGAGACCGTCCGATTGAAGTAGATCTCGTTGCGGGCGAGCGCGCCCATCCTCGATCCTGAGCCTTCCAGCGAGAGCATCAGACCGCCTTTCAGGTTGTCCTTGGCGCGTTCCAGTTCATCGGTGGGGACGGCCTCATCCACCAGACGCTTCACCTCATCGCTGATCAGGGACAAAACCGTGTCCACGCGATCCTTCGAGGTCGCGGCGTAAATCGAGAGACTGCCCGTGTCCATGAAGCCGGAAAGACCGGCCGAGATCGAATAGACCAGACCTCGTTTCTCGCGCACGTTCTGAAACAGACGCGAGGAGATGCTGCCCCCGAGGACCGTGCCCAGGACATGACCGGTGAATCGATCCTGGTGCGTGGAGGCGGGACCGAGCGCCCCCAGGCACAGGTGGGTCTGGGCCAGTCGTTCCTTGTGCCTCCGGGTCAGGCCGTGATGGGGGGTGGGCCGGCTGTTCCGGGTGTCGGCGCGCCCACGCGGAATGGCGCTGAAAAGGCGGGTGGCCAGTTCGATCGCCCGCCTTTCGGTGATCCGGCCCGCGATCGAGAGCACCAGATTCGAGGGGACGTAGACCTTCTTGAAGAAACACCGCACGTCATCCTGGGTGTAGCTCCGCAGCGCCTTGCGAGTGCCGAGGATGGGCCGGCCGAGAGGATGATGGGGCCAGAGCTGGGACGCGAACATTTCGCCGAGGATGTCGTCGGGGGTGTCGTCCACCATCGCGAATTCCTCGAGAATGACCGTCTTCTCTTTGGCCAGATCAGAACGGTCGAACCGGGGGTTGACCAGGATGTCGGCGAGGATCTCCGCGGACCTCAAGACGTGAGAGTCGAGCACCCGCAGATGGAAAGCCGCGTATTCCTTGGACGTGAACGCGTCCATGTGTCCGCCCATGGCGTCCACGTCCATGGCGATTTGCTGGGCGCTTCTAGATGCGGTGCCCTTGAAGACCAGGTGCTCGATGAAGTGGGCGAGGCCGCGTTCGGTGTCGCGCTCGTGACGGGAGCCGCGGCGTACGAACACGCCGATGGCCACCGAGTGCACCTGGGCCAGGGGTTCGACGAGGAGCGTCAATCCATTCTCGAAGACGTGCCGGGTCGCGCTCATAACCACACAGCATACCGTCGTGATGAGGAACGTCCCGCGCCCGCACCGCGCGGAACAGCCGGGTTCACTCCGATGGAACCCGCTCCCGGGGTCGGGGATAAACGCGCCCACTGGAACCGGGCAGCGGAGGCGGGATTCACTCCCGCCGGAGCGTCCGGGGGTCTTTGGGGGCTGAGCACACCGAGGCGAAATGCGACCTGCGGCCCTCCAGCTAAAAACCAGTACGATTGACCCCTCATGATCTCTGTTGACGAGGCTCAAGCGGTGGTGTTGGGTCGCGTTTCCACGCTTCCGGCCGAGACGGTGCCGCTGGCCCGGGCGTGGTCCCGCGTTCTGCGCGCGCCCATCATCGCCGACCGGGATCAGCCGCCCTTCGCCCGGGCGGCGATGGATGGCTTCGCAGTGAGATCGTCCGATGCGGGCGAACCGGGCGCCCGCCTGAAAGTCACGGGCGAGGTGCGGGCCGGAGTCTGGCCGGATCGTCGGGTGGGGGAAGGCGAAGCCATCCGGATCATGACCGGAGCGCCGGTGCCCGAAGGCGCCGATGCCGTCATTCAGGTCGAACGCACCAGGGAAGTTGAGGCGGCGGGGGGATCGCCGGAGGTCCTTGTGGAGGTGAGCGTCAATGCGGGCCAGAACATCGTTCCGCGCGGTTCGGAAGCGCTCGCGGGCGCGGTCCTGCTGCGAGAGGGGGTTCGGACCGGGATCCCGCACCTGGCCGTCCTCGCGGCGACGGGCGTGGTCGAGCCTCTCGTCTCTCGCCCGCCGCGCGTCGCGGTGATCGTGACCGGCGACGAGGTGATCGATCCGAGAGACCGTCCCACCGCGGCGCAGATCCGCAATGCCAATGGCCCGGCCCTCCTGGCCGCCATTCATGAAGCGGGCGGCGTGCCCACCGACTTCGGCGTCGTGCCCGACGACGCCTCGATGACGCGGGCGGCAATGGAGCGGGCGCTCCATGAGGGTCATGATGCGATCGTGCTCTCGGGCGGGGTATCCGCGGGCGATTACGACTTCGTGGAGGAGGTTCTGGGCCAGCTGGGTGTGACCCTCCACGTGACCGCGGTCCGGGTGAAGCCGGGCGCGCCCTTCGTGTTCGGTACCCGGGGCCAAACCCTCGTTTTCGGCCTGCCCGGGAACCCGGTTTCCGCCCAGGTGACCTTCGAACTCTTCGTGCGGCCCGCCCTCCTGAAGATGCAGGGGGCAACGAGCACCTTGCGACCGCGCTTCGAGGCCACCCTCGACGGACCACTCCGCAACCGGTCGGCCCGGCGCAATTATCTGCCCGTGACCGTCGCCTGGGGCGAAGGCGGCCTGACCGCCCAACCCCTCCGCAGTCAAGGTTCGGGTGACATCGTCGCGCACGCCCTCGCCAACGCTCTGGCCATTCTGGAACCCGATCGAGCGCACGCCGCGGCCGGAGAGAGCGTCAACCTTTACCCCCTTTCCTCCTTCCTCGAGGTCTGAACCCATGCCCCCTGCGGCCAGAAAGCGAACCCCCAAGCTCTCCCACGTCAGCAGCGATTCCCGCGCCCGAATGGTGGACGTGACCGACAAGGCCGACACCGTCCGCGAGGCCCGGGCCTCGGGACAGATCAGGATTTCGAAAGCGGCCATGGCTCTGGTGCGGCGGCACAGCCTGGAGAAGGGACCGGTGACCGCGGTGGCGCGCTTTGCCGGCATTCTGGCCGCGAAGCGCACCTCCGATGCGATTCCGATGTGCCACCCGCTGCTTCTTTCCCAGATCGATGTCGTGATCATCCCGCGACCTTTCGGCTTCGAGATCACGGCGATTGTGAAGACCCGGGGACAGACCGGCGCCGAAATGGAGGCCCTTCATGCGGTCTCGGTGGCCGCGCTCACCATCTACGACATGGTAAAGGCCGCGGACCAGAAGATGGTGATCGGAGAGATCCGGCTCGACTTGAAGACGGGAGGCAAGAGCGGTGACTTCCGTCGCTGAACAGGTGGCCGCGGTGAAGGGGTCACGGAGCGGGACTTTCACAGATTCCGCCGTCGCGGGCTCTCGCATCTCCGCGGCGGCGGTCGCATTGGCGCTTCTGGTCGCGACCCCTTTCGCGTTGGCGGAGCCCCGGGCTCTTCCGCCCCGGCCGTCCCCCCCGATAGAGGCGCTCGTCGGTGAGTACGGTCTTGGTCCGGCCCGTCTGGTTCTCCGGGAAATGGACGGCGCCCTCGAGGTCAGCCCCGATGGCCGGAAATTCACGAAGGTTCGCGAGATCGGCAGCGATCGTTTCGAGGCCGATGGTCTGGGCGCCTTTCGGGTGGATCGCGGCGTCCCGGTCAAAAGGACCGACGGGAAGGGCGTGCGCTCCGTCATCCAGGGCATCTCGGTGGGCCGCGCCTTCCTTCCCCGTCGCGACTTCGCCGGTTCCGAGGGCGTCTTCTCGATCACGCCCCTGCGCCCGGTGGCCGAACTATCCAGGGAGGCTCGGTCCCTTTCCCCCCCGTCCGAGCCCGGAGACTTCCTTCCGAGCGATCTGGTGGACGTTCGGTCGCTCGAAAAATCCATCCGGCTCGACGTTCGCTATGCCACCTCCGCGAACTTCCTCGCCACCCCGGTCTACGGCAAGGTCCAGGTCCGGCTTCAGAGACCCGCCGCCGAAGCTCTGGTCCGAGCGCACCGCGCTCTCCGCTCGTCCGGGTATGGCCTGATGCTGCACGACGGGTACCGGCCATGGTTCGTGACCTGGATCTTCTGGAACGCGACGCCCGAAGCCTCCCGTGAATTCGTGGCCGATCCCGCCCAGGGGTCCAGACACAACCGCGGCTGCGCCATCGACCTCACTCTGTTCGACCTCAAGACGAAGCAGGCGGTCGAGATGACGGGGGGATACGATGAGATGTCGCCCCGGTCCTATCCCGATTATGAGGGCGGCACCTCCAGACAGCGCGCGCTGCGATCCGTGCTTCGCATGGCCATGGAGCGCGAAGGCTTCGCGGTGTTCAAGAGCGAGTGGTGGCATTTCGACTACCAGGACTGGCCCCGCTACGCCATCGCCAATCAGAGCTGGTGGAAGGACTGAGAGGGCGCGACGCCCCGCACCGTCCCGAGCGAATCGACCATGACCTCCATTCCCACCCTCGAACTTGAAGACGCGCGCCTGCTCGTGCTCACCGGGGCCGGGGTGTCCGCGGAGAGCGGTCTCGCCACCTTTCGCGACTCGAACGGCCTGTGGGAGCAGCACAACGTCGAGGACGTGGCCTCGCCGGAGGGATTCGAGCGCGATCCCGAGCTGGTCTGGAAGTTCTATTCGCGCCGGCGGGAGCAGGCGAATACGGTCGAGCCCAACCCCGGCCATCGCGCGCTGGCGGAGGTCGAGAGGCGGCTGGGCGAGAGGTTCCTCCTCGTGACCCAGAACATCGACGGCCTCCATCAGCGGGCCGGCTCCGAGCGCGTGATCGAGATCCACGGCAGTCTCTTCCGGACCAAATGCTCCCGCTGTGAGCTGAAGCCGTTCGCGGATCAGGCGCTCTATCTGGAGCGCACCCTGCCGGTCTGCGACGCCTGTCAAGGCCGTGGCCACCGGGGCCTCCTTCGTCCCGACATCGTCTGGTTCGGGGAGATGCTCGACCCCGGCAGCCTTCAGGCCATCGACGCCTTCATGCGCAAGGATTCCGGATCCCCCTTCGTGTTCCTGGCCGTGGGCACATCCGGTGTGGTCTGGCCGGTCGCTGGTTTCGTCAGTCTCGCTCGCAGCCTGGGAGCCTCCACCTGTCTGGTGAACGCTGAACCGGCGGACAATATCAGCCGCTTCCACACCTTCGTTCAGGGGAAGAGTGCCGAAGTCCTGCCCGCGCTTTTCGGCCTGAAAGAGCCCGGCACCGGATAATCAGGGGCTTGCGCCCCCCCATCGCCATGCCCCTTGCCGGTCTTGCCCCGTTCCCCATGACTCCAACCGAAGCCCTCCAAGACGACACGATCACGTACCCGCAGTCGCGAAGAGGCGAAGTGGTCGAGGTCCTTCACGGACATAAGGTCGCCGATCCCTACCGGTGGCTGGAGGACCCGAACAGCCCGGAAACCGCGGCCTGGGTCGACGCCCAGAACAAGGTGACCTTCGGATTTCTGGAGAAGATCGAGAGGCGGACGGCCATTCGGGAGCGGCTGACCAGAGTCTGGAACTACGAGCGTTACGGCCTCCCCAGCCGCCACGGCGCCTGGACCATCTTCTCGAGGAACGATGGCCTGCAGAACCAGGCGGTGATCTACAAGGCGAAATCCCTGACCGCCGCTCCCGAGGTCCTCCTCGATCCCAACACCCTTTCGAGCGATGGCACCGTCGCTCTCTCCGGGCTCAGCTTTTCGGAGGACGGCAAGCACCTCGCGTACTCCACCTCCGCTTCCGGTTCGGACTGGATGGAGTGGAAAGTCCGCGACGTGGCCACCGGGCGAGACCTCGCCGATGTCATCAAGTGGTCCAAGTTCTCCTACGCGGCCTGGAAGAAGGATGGGAGCGGCTTCTACTACTCGCGCTACGACGCGCCGAAGAGCGAAGGCGAGGCCTTCAATGCGGTCAACAAGGATCAGAAGGTGTACTTCCATCGCGTGGCCACTTCGCAGGACAAAGATGAACTGGTTTACGAAAGGCCCGACCAGCCGGACTGGGGTTTGGGCGCGGAGGTGAGCGACGACGGTCGCTGGCTCTTGATCGTGCAGTCCGAGGGAACCCACCGCGAGAACCGCGTGTTTCTCAAGGATCTGAACGATCCGAAGGCCAGGATCGAGCCGTTTCTCGACCAGTTCGACGCCTCCTACAACGTGGTGGGGAACGACGCCGCGACCTTCTATGTGGTCACGGACAAGGATGCGCCCCGCTACCGCGTGGTGGCGATTGAGCGCGGGAGGACCGCAACCTCTGCGTGGACCTCCCTGATTCCGCAGGCTTCCAATCGGGACGTGCTCTCCTCCGCTTCCATGATCGCCAACCGCTTCGTCACCGTCTGGCGGACCGATGCTCACGAGAAACTCAGAATCTTTGGCCTGGACGGGGCCTTTGAAAACGAGATTCCGTTGCCGGTGATCGGATCTATTGCGGGACTTTCCGGAAAGCGGGAGGATCCGGATGGGTTCTATGCCTTCACCTCTTTTACCTATCCCTTGACCACGTTCCGCTACGACTTCGCCACGAAGACGAGTACGGTCTTCAATCAGCCGACCGTGGACTTCGATCCGAATGCGTTCGAAATCAAGCAGGTCTTCTATCCGACCCGGGACGGAACCAGGATTCCCATGTTCATCGTGCACCAGAAGGGTCTGGTCCCAAACGGCGCGAATCCCACGTACCTCTACGCCTACGGCGGCTTCGACATTTCCCTGGAGCCCGCCTTCTCGCCGGCCAACGTGGTGTGGATGGAGATGGGCGGGGTCTACGCCCAGGCCAATCTGCGGGGCGGTGGGGAATACGGGAAAGAGTGGCACGACGCGGGCCGCCTGAAGAACAAGCAGAATGTCTTCGACGATTTCATCGCCGCCGCGGAATGGCTGATCGAGAACAAGTACACATCGACGCCGAAACTCGCCATCGGCGGCGGGAGCAACGGCGGCCTCCTGGTGGGCGCGGTGATGACCCAGCGTCCGGATCTCTTCGGCGCCGCCCTGCCCGCGGTCGGGGTCATGGACATGCTCCGCTACCACAAGTTCACCATCGGGTGGGCCTGGAAGTCCGACTACGGCGACCCCGATATCGAGGATGACTTCGAGGTCGCGCTCAAGTACTCGCCCCTTCACAACCTCAAGCCGGGTGTCGCCTACCCGTCCACGCTGGTGACCACGGGCGATCACGATGATCGGGTGGTGCCGGCTCACTCGCACAAGTTCATCGCCACCCTTCAAGCCGCCCAGAAGGGAGACCATCCCGTTCTCACCCGGATCGAGACCAAGGCCGGGCATGGTGCGGGAAAGCCCACTGCGAAGATCATCGAGGAACGGGCCGATCAATGGGCGTTCCTCGCCAAAGTGCTGGCCATGAAATGAGGGTTCGATGATTTCTTCCCTTCGGCTTCTTTCTCTTGCGCCCCTCGCGCCAGGTGCGCCAGACCCGGCGTGGATCGAGGTGAAGGCGGCGCGGCACGGCGTGGTCGTGGTCGCCGACGCCAGCGAGAAGACGGGGCGGAAGATTGCCCTTCAGTTGGCGCAGTTCGACGGAAGCCTCCGCAAACGCTTTGCCTGGATCAAGGCGGAAGACGATGCTCCCTCCTCGTCTTCGCCCTCGCCGACCCGGGCATGCTTCGGTCGATGGCGCCGGAGGAGCCCGGCGACGACGGCGCGTCCAGTTCCTACTTCATTGCCGCCACGCAAAAGGTCGGAGCGCTTGGAGCCGACCCGAAGGACCCTTCAGACAAAGAACCTGCTCCATATCGCGGCTTCTTCCGGGGCCGGGTCGATCATCTGATCGAACGGTCGGAGGAAAAGGGACCTCCGTGGCTGTCCCTGGGCCCGGTCACCTTTCTGGCCGACGCGGTCGTGAAAGATAAGGAAGTCGTGATGGGTCGGTGGGGGCCTTGCCGCCTCTCCCCGTCCTCGCTTCCGCGGAGTTGTTTGCCCATCAGCGGTCAGACGATGAAAGGTTCGATCTGCAGGCCGCCCTCTTCTTCGAGCGTGAGCCGCGCACGGCGGAGTCGAAGGCGGCGATCGAGGCGGCGATCCAGCGGGGCACGAGGAACGGCAGTCTCTCCTACCGTGGGCCGGGAATTCGGCCCGAGCGATGAAGACGCTCAAGGGTCTGTGCGGCGAGAAGCTTCCCGAGGGATGCACCTCGCCCAGATCCTGGAACGGACCGGGTATACGAGGAACCGGACCCGCGCGCGTTCGCTGCTCCAGTCGACCTGCGATGAAGGCTCGGCCGAGGCCTGCGCCCTGCTCAGCGGCCGCTAGCGTAACCGGTCAGTCCGCTCCTTCGGCCAGAAGCCGCTCGACCAACTGGCTCAAGTCCCGGTCTCGTCCGGTGCCGGCGTGGATTTCGCCGAACATCTTTCCCCGGAGCCGGCCCTCCCGGTCGACCACGTAGATGGCCGGCCAGTATTGGTTGCGCAGGGCCCGCCAGTAGTTCATCTGGTTGTCGAGGAAGTGGGAGTGTCCCCCAAGCTCGTGCTCCTTCACCGCCGCTTCCACCCCCGTCCGCGACTTCTCCCGGTCGAACTCCGGGGTGTGCACGCCCACGATGACGAGGCCCCGCGCGCCGTATCGCTTCTCCATCTCCCTGACCCAGGGGATCGTGCGCACGCAGTTGATTCAACCGAAGGTCCAGACGTCGAGGATCACGACCTTGCCCGAAAGTCCCTTCAAAGTCTGGGGCTCGCCGATCCACTGCTGAGGGTCCTGAGAAGGGAATTCCGGAGCCTGGTCGAAACGGTCACTCTCGCCCAGGCTGGCGCGGGCGATGAGCAGGCTCGCGACCATCAGGGCCGCAAGGCCGCGTCGCGATCGCGGCGGGACGGAAGAGGCCGTCTTTCTGCTCATCGTCATTGTCATTCGATCATTCGACTATTCGGCTCGAGGTTCCAGACCCGCCGCCTTTCGGGACGACAGGATGGCCGCGATCAGCTCCTCGGGGATCTCGTCCGACCGGGCATCGGCCCGCTCCGACCGGCGAGCCGCCTCGAGGGAAGCCCGGTAGGTGGCCAGATAGTTTCGGCACGGGGGGCAAAGCAGGAGATGGGCCCCGAAGGCCAGCCGGGTCGAAATGTTGAGGCGACCCTCCAGAAACTCGTCGAGGAAGCCGTAGACCTCGCGGCAGGTCATCATGACGAAGCTCCCTCGCCGAAACGCTCGGCCAGGAGTCGGCGGAGCGCGTGCCTCGCCCGGTGCAGACGCACTTTGACCACGCCGTCACTCACCCCCAGAACCTCCGCGGCTTCGGCGGTGTCCAGTTCCTCGATATCGCGGAGGAGCAGCACGATGCGATATATCTCGGGCAGACGGTCGATGCAGGCCCGGACGAATTCCCGGGTCTCCCTCTCTTCCACCAGCAGAACCGCGGAGGGTGACCAGTCCCGCGGTTGAATCCGGGCATGCCCGTCCTCCCGGAACGCGGGAAGGAGATCGTCGATCGACTCCTCGAGCCGGCGTTTCTTCGACCGCAGGCGCATCAGAGACGCGTTGACCGCGATGCGATGCAGCCAGGTGCCCAGTTGCGCGGTTCCCTCGAAGGACTGGATACCGCGAAAGGCCGAGACGAAGGCCTCCTGAACCGCGTCCTTCGCTTCTTCCTCGTTGCGCAAGATCCTCCGGCACACCGAGAGCATCCGTCCGGAGTGGGCGCGCACCAGGGTCTCGAACGCATCCTCCTGGCCCGAACGCAGGGCGGCGAGAAGTTCCGCTTCTTGACGAGGAGGAACGGCCATCTCCACAACTTAGCATGGGCGTTTTGGAGGCTGCGGGAGGGATTGTGCGCATGGCAACCTCTTTGATGCCGTCGACTTCGACCCGGTTTCGCCTCTATTCGCGGGGAGAGAGGACGATCCGATCCAGCCTGAGGGCTTCCCCCAGGGACCAGGCCTGAAAGGGACAGCCCCGCGGCGCATGGGGAGGGTCGCCCTCGGTGATCTCCGGGAGATGCCCGCAATGGTCCGGGTCCAGAGTGGCGATGAAGGGCTCCAGGAACCGCCGCCGCGCTTCGAGCCTGGCCTCCGGCGACCCGTTTCGGGACCGCACCCAGGCCTCGACGAAGGCTCCCATGAGATAGGGCCATACCGTACCCTGGTGATACGCGGTGTCGCGGGACCACACTCCACCCGAGTATGAGCCGCGGTAGTCCGGATCGTCAGGGGAGAGGGACCTCGGACCGGCCGGGGTCAGGAGTTTCGCCTCCGCCAGAGCGACAACCTCGAGGGCCCGGTCCCCGTGAAGCACCTGATAGGGAAGTCCGCCCACCGCGAACAGGGCGTTGGGACGAACGCGGGCATCGACCCGTCCCTCTACATGGCCGCTATCCACGACATCGTAGAGGTACCGCGCGCTCTCATTCCAGAATCTCGCGTTGAACGATTCTTCGGCCTTTTCGGCCGATCCGGCAAAAGACGGGTCGATCCGCTCCCCGATCCTCAGGGCGTTGATCCATAGAGCCTGGATCTCGACCGGCTTTCCGATGCGGGGTGTAACCACATGGTCGCCCACCTTGGCGTCCATCCACGTCAACTGGACGCCGGGCTCGCCGGCCGCGAGCAGGTGGTCGGCATCCATCCGGATGCCGTGCCGGGTGCCCCTCGAATAGCCGCGGAGGATGGCGACGATGGCCGCGTTGATCCGCCACTCATCGACGGTGGAGGGGATGAATCCTGACCGCTTCTCGGCCGCTCTCAGGTCGTGGACGGCCACGATGAACCACAAGGAGGCATCGACGCTGTTGAACTCGGGCGCTTCGTCCGAGTCGGTGAAGCGATTCGGGAGCATGCCCTGTGAAACCGCGCCCGACCATTGCGCGAGAACGTGCCGCGCCTCCCGGAGCCGTTCGGCGGCGATGCATAGGCCGCGCAGGGAGATGAAGGTGTCGCGGCCCCAATCCGTGAACCAGGGATAGCCCGCGAGGATGGTCATGCCGCTCCCGCGCTGTGCGATGTAGGCCGAGGCGGCCCGAAGAAGGGGCGTAGGGGCGCCGAGGCGACGGGTCCGCTCATCGGCGCGAATGGCCGCGACCCGGCCCTCGAGCGTGGCCCCGTTCATATCTTCCGTGGGACCCTGGGTTCCGAAGACCAGCAGGGCCTCGCGCTCGTTCAGGTTGAAGGCGAAGATCCCGGGAGTGCCAAGGTCCTCGGTGTGGTCGAGACCTCGCTCCCGTTCTTCCGGGTAGAGGAAATTGCCATACCAGTGCGGTTCTTCCCGGAAGGCCCCGTTCGACACCGCCACCACCCCGGGCTCCCCGGCGTAGGTCTGGAAGACCCATCGTCCCGGCTTCTCCGCGGCTGCGGGCTTGAAATTGAAGTCCGGGTTCTCGTGCTGAAGGGAATGGTAGTCGCGGCCCGAAAGGAAGGGACGCACGATGAGCCGGGCCGCCCGGCCGTTTGGGGAGGACAATCGCCAGGACAGAATGACCAGCGAAGATCCCCGAGGGACCATGATCGAGTGCTCGATCGTTTTCCCCTCGCCCAGATCGTAGGTCCACCGGGGCCAGAGCGAACCGTCGAAGTCGAAGGGCGCCGGGCGACCATCGTGGCAGACCACGCTCTTTTCGCCATCGGTCGAAGAAGCGTAGGTCTGCGAGGTGAGAGCGAGGCGCTCGCCGCCCGACTCAACCACCACGTCCACTCCATTCACCAGGACGCGCCGGTCGGTCGGGGGCTTCCTGGAAACCAGGAGAAGCGCGTGATACCTCCGCGTCCTGGTCCCCCCCCTGGTGTGCGAGGCGAATCCGCCGAGACCATCGGCTTCCAGCCACTCGTGGTTCGATTTCGTCATGGATGAGACTCGCTCCTTCTCCTCGCCAGATCCTCGATGCAGCGCAGGGCGAGGGTGGTCCAGCCGGTCTGGTGCGACGCCCCAAAACCCCGTCCGGTGTCTCCGGAGAAATATTCGTGAAAGAGCACGAGATCCTTGAAGTGAGGATCGGTGCGGTACCGGAGGTTGTCGCCATGACACGGCCTCCGGCCGTCCCGGTCGGCGAGGAAGGTCGACGCGAGCCGGCGTTCGATCTCCAATGCGACTTCTTTCAGATTCATGGAGACTCCCGATCCG